>VGWF01000072.1 GCA_016873715.1 Lentisphaerota bacterium
GGAAGTGGTCGCTCCACGCTCCGGGCGGTCCCGTGAAGACGGTCTCCTTGTCCGTGAACGTGATGCCGTCGCGCGTGACGGCGCGGACGATGCTCCACGTGTTCGACTCCTCGGCCGCGCCCCCGCGGAGGAACGCCTGCCCGTAGACCTCCCAGGTGCCGCCGGTCGACGGCCGGCAGAGCGCGGGGAGAAAGCCCGGGGACGGGCATTCCGCGATCTTCTGCATCGGCGTCGCGGTGAAGTGCAGAAGGCCCCAGGTGTCGCGGATATCGTTCGTGCCGGAGAAGAGCAGCCGCACGCCGTCCCCCGGCTCGGCGCGGCACGCGAGCCGGAGGAACAGGAGGGCGCAGGCCGCCGAAACCGCGGGACGCAGGAACGAGTTCATGCGGGAATGCTAGATGCCCGCCCGCGCAACATCAATGCGGCGCCGCGCCGCGCGCGTCGGGCCCCGTGGGTCAGCACGCGAAGATCGGGGATTCGCCCGGGGTCCCGCCCGGGCGGGCTGCCCGCGCGGGACATGTCGGACAGGATGACCGATCGGGCGGCATAGCGGGACGGCGGCGAAACGGATCGCCGCGGGGGCCGGGCGTCGGTATCCTGAGCCATGAGCAGTTTCTCTGACTTCGGACTTTCCCCGGACCTTTTGAAGGGCGTGGCGGGGCTGGGCTTCGAGACGCCCACGCCGGTTCAGGAGAAGGTGATCCCGCTTCTCCTCAGGGGCCAGCGCGACCTGGTGGCCCTGGCGCAGACGGGCACCGGGAAGACCGCGGCCTTCGGGCTGCCGCTGCTGCATCTCACCGACCCCGCGCGCCAGGAGATTCAGGCCCTCGTGCTCGCGCCGACGCGCGAACTCTGCCTTCAGATCGCCAAGGACCTGGCGGACTTCGGCCGCCACGCGCCGCACCTGCGCGTGCTGCCGGTCTACGGCGGCGCGCCGATCCACGTCCAGATGCGCACCCTCGCGCGCGGCGTCCACATCCTCGTCGCCACGCCGGGCCGGCTGAACGACCTGATGCGCCGCGGCAGCGTGCGGTTGGAGAAGGTCCAGCGCGTGGTGCTCGACGAGGCGGACGAGATGCTGAACATGGGGTTCCAGGAGGACCTCGAGACCATCCTGAAGGACGTGCCGGAGCAGGCGCGCACGCTGCTCTTCTCCGCGACGATGCCGCGCCAGGTCGCGGCCATCGCGGGCAAGTACCTCCACGACCCGGAGGAGATCATCCTCGGCCGGCGCAACGCCGGCGCGGAGAACGTGACGCACGAGTGCTACACTGTCCACGCGCGCGACCGCTACCAGGCGCTGAAGCGGATCATCGACGCGCGGCCGGGGTTCTACGGGATCGTGTTCTGCCGGACGCGGCAGGAGACGCAGGACGTGGCCGTGAAGCTGGCCGGCGACGGCTATGGCTCGGACGCGCTCCACGGCGACCTTTCGCAGGACCAGCGCGACCGCGTCATGCGCGCGTTCCGCGCGCGGATGGTGCAGATCCTGGTCGCCACCGACGTCGCCGCCCGCGGGCTCGACGTGGACGACCTGACGCACATCGTGAACTACGACCTGCCCGGCGACCCCGACGTCTACACGCATCGCAGCGGACGCACCGGGCGCGCCGGCAAGGCGGGCGTCTCGATCGTGCTCGTGCACATGCGCGAGGACTACAAGATCCGCGTCATCGAGCGCCTGATGAACAAGCGGTTCGAGTACAAGGCCGTCCCGGGCGGCCGGGAGATCTGCGAGGCCCAGCTCGTCGCGCAACTGGAGCAGATCCGGGACCTGAAACCGGCGGGGGACGAGATCGAGGCGTACCTGCCGAAGATCACCGAGGTGCTCGGCGACCTGTCGCGCGAGGAACTGCTCCGGCGCTTCGCGCTGCGCGGGATCTCCCGTTTCCTCGACTACTACCGGGGCGCCGTCGACCTCAACGTGGAGCACCACCACGACCGGCCCGACCGCGGGGACCGGGGGGAGCGA
The DNA here is from genome assembly GCA_016873715.1 of Lentisphaerota bacterium. Lineage (GTDB taxonomy): Bacteria > Verrucomicrobiota > Kiritimatiellia > PWTM01 > PWTM01 > VGWF01. Next base: position 1,973 of record VGWF01000072.1, read on the forward strand.
CCGGAGCGTCCCGGGCGCGGGCCGGGGCCGGACAGCGGTCCCGTGGGGGAGCCGATGGACGGCGACGTTCTCCGGCTGCGCGTGAACCTCGGCGCGCGCAACGGCCTGACCCCGCCGCTGCTGATCTCGGTGATCAACCGGGCGACGCCGGGACCGAAGCTGCGCGTGGGACGCATCCGGATCCTCGAACACGACAGTCTCTTCGAGGTTTCGGCGGACTCGGCGCGGATCCTCCTGCCGAACCTCAACGGGGGCGACTTCAACGGCCGCCGGGTGCGCGCGGTCGTGGATCACGGGCCGGCCCGGGCCGAGGCCCGCGGTCCCGGCCGTCCCGGCGGCTTCCGGAAGCGTCCCCACGGTCCGCCGCACCGGCATTGACCGGCGGAGACTCTGCAGGGGCGGGGGCTGCCGTCTTCCGCCACACCTCCAGCCGGCAGTCGAAACCGCCGAGGTCGACGGTCCGGCGGTAGGCCAGTGAAAGCGTGGGGTCGCGCGGCTCCAGTCGCAGGGGATTGGTGAACACCAACCGCCCCCCGGGCCTGAGGACGCGGGCAGCGGTGGCGAAGAAGTCCGTGAAGAAGGCGGTCGGATCGGCCAGCCGGATGCGCCGTCCCAGCGGCGGATTGGTGATCACGAGCGTCGCGCCGCCGGGCATCAGGCCGGGCACCCTGGCGGGCCGGCGGAAATCGCAGCCGGCCAGGGTGACCGGCACCCCGGTCTTCGCGGCCGCAAGGTTGGCCTGCGCGATGGCGAGGGCCTCCGCGCTGATGTCGCTGCCGAACAGGTGCCGCACGCCGCCCCGCAGCGCGCGTTCCACGAGTTCGAGCCCCGAGCCGCAGAACGGATCCCACACCACGTCGTCCGCCATCGTCCCGGCCAGCCGGGCCATGCAGGCGGCCAGGGGCGGGTGCGACGCGGCGGCGACGTCGTCCGTCCGGTAGAACATCCGCGGATCGGGGGAGAGGCGCGGCCGAAGTTCCACCGAGATGCCGCGGGCCGACTCGTGGAGGTCCACCGACCACAGGGCGCGGCGCGGGTCGTTGAGGATGTCGGGGCACATCGCGTACGCGAGGTTCGCCACGTTCTGCACGGCGGCCCGCTGGTGGCCCCGGTTGACGAAGTCGAGCCGGTAGCGCTGCGGGCCGTCGGTGAGCGTCCCCAGCAGGTCGCGCGAGCGCGGGGAGACGATCGCGGCCGCCACGGCGCGGGCCGCGCGCGCCGGGCCGGGCTCCTGTACGAGGCCGAGCACGAAGCCGGCGGTGCCGAAGCACCGCATCCGGAAGAGATCGGCCAGGGCGAACGGCGCGGCCGCCTCGAGCGCGACGCATCCGCCGCGCATGTCGAGGAGGCGGAACGGCGCGCCGGCGGCGATGGACTCCATCGCCTCCTCGCGCACCAGCTCCTCGAGGCCGCGGCGGCAGCGGAGATGGATGCGCAGTCCGTGGAAATCCCCGACGGGACGGTCCAGGCGCACGGCGCCCGGCTGTTCCTGCCGCGCCACGCGCGCCCGCACCTTCTGCTCGGTCTTCCCCGGCAGGGTCCGCGACCCGGCCAGGGCCTCCAGCGTGGCCGCGCCGCCGATCTTGTCCAGCGCCCGCCCGGCGAACGCCTTCTCCCGTTCGATCGTGCTGGCCTTCAGGAGCCCGATCACCTCCCGCTCGGCGTCCGGGCCGGCCCCGATCTTGGGCAGGGCGGCCATCGCGTAGCGGCGGATCTTCTCGGCCGGATCGTGCAGCAGCCCCACCAGCCATGCGCGCACGTCGGCCTTCTGCCGCGCGGTGCCGGTGCCGGCAAACGCAACGCCCACGGCCCGGATGACGGCCACGCCGGCCATGCGCTCGCGGGGGGAGGCCCGGTTGAACCGCGGAACCTCCTCGGTCCAGAGCTGCTCCGGCGCGAGCACGCGGAGCCGCCGGTAGAGATCCTTGTCGGACCTCACGCGCGCATCCCGGTTCCGCAACGGCCGCAGGATTTCGTTCTCATGGCACTCCGGGGGCCCGGCCGGCCCGCGGGCCCGCCGATCCCCGCCGGCTATACGCTGCGGGCCCGCCCGGCACAAGCGCAACCCGGAGAGGAGGAGCCATGCGGGATGAGCGGCAACCTCACTCCTTCACTCCCCCAGGGCAGACTCATCTTCCTCGAGGTAGCGGCGCCTTTCGGTCGGCGGGGCGCGGAGTCGCGGGTGGACGCAGGAGCCCTTGCGGTTGCGGGGGTGCGACGCGCACCAGGCCGGCCGGATCGCGCGGGATCCCGCCCCGCCTGCGGCGTTGCCGAAGGGGGCGCGGACACGAGTCCAGCGCCCCCTTCGTCGCCTTGCATTCGGTTCGGTCTGCCGCGTTCCCGGCCGGGCCCCTCGCGGGCTCGGGGCCACCTGGTGCGCGCCGCGGCAGCGCCTTCGCCTTGATTCGAGGATCGTTCGGCTGGGATCTCCCTTTCTCGGCGATGGAAGGGGAATCCTGAGGATCCCGCGCACACGGCCCGGTTTCGACAGGAACAAGGTGCGTCTGCCCTGTTCACTCCCCACTCCTCCCTTTGTCCCGGCGGGCCTTTGCGTCATACTGGTCCCCCATGGCCCTGCTGAGCCTGATCGACGCAACCCTGGGGTATGGCGGACACCCCCTCCTCGACGGCGTGGAATTCCACATCGAGCGCGGGGAGCGCATCTGCCTGCTCGGATCCAACGGCGCGGGGAAGAGCTCCATGCTGCGCGTCCTGGCGGGCGAGACCCCGCCCGACCGCGGGCAGGTCGTGTCCAGCCCCGGCCTGCGCATCGGCCGGCTTCCGCAGCAGGTGCCCACGCACCTGCGGGGGCGGGTGCTCGACATCGTCGCGCCGGGGGACGACGCGGCGCCGCACGGGCCCGGCGAGCTGGACGCGCGGCAGATGATCTCGCGCCTCAAGCTCGACGCGGAGGCCGACTTCGCCGCGCTGTCCGGCGGAACCCGCCGCCGCGTCCTGCTCGCCCGGACCCTGATGGGCCGGCCCGACCTCGTGCTGCTCGACGAGCCGACCAACCACCTCGACCTCGACTCCATCGCGTGGCTCGAGGAGTACCTCCTGCGCGCCTGCCGCACGTTCCTCTTCGTCACGCACGACCGCTCCTTCCTGCGCCGCCTCGCCACGCGCGTCGTCGAGCTCGACCGCGGACGGCTCATCGACTGGCGGTGCGACTACGACACGTTCCTCGTCCGGAAGGAGGAGGTCCTGCACGCGGAGGACCTTGCCTGGGAGGACCTCGACCGCCAGCTCAAGAAGGAGGAGGCCTGGCTCCGGCAGGGCGTGAAGGCGCGGCGCACGCGCAGCGTCGGACGGATCCACGCGCTGCAGGCCCTGCGCGCCGAGCGCCGGGCGCGGCGCGAACGGCAGGGCACCGTCTCCATGACGATCCAGGAGGCCGAGCGCGGGGGCCAGGTGGTCCTGAAGGCCGAGGGCGTCGCCTTCGGATTCGGCGGCCGGCCCCTGATCCGCGACTTCAACTTCCTGCTCTCCCGCGGCGACAAGGTCGGCATCCTGGGCCCCAACGGCTGCGGCAAGACCACGCTGCTCCGCCTGCTGCTCGAGGCGGGCGTCCCCGGCGGCCTCGCGCCGGACGCGGGCGCCATCGCGCACGGCACGAACCTGAAGATCGCCTACTCGGACCAGCTCCGCGGACCGCTGGACGGGGAGAAGACCCTCATCGAGACCATCGCCTCCGAGCGCGACTTCGTCGAGATCAACGGCGCGCGCCGGCACGTCATCGGCTACCTCCAGGACTTCCTCTTCGCCCCCGAGCGGGCGCGCCAGCGCGTGGCCACCCTCTCCGGCGGCGAATGCAACCGCCTGCTCCTCGCGCGCCTCTTCGTGCAGCCCTCCAACGTGCTGGTGCTCGACGAGCCCACCAACGACCTCGACCTCGACACGCTGGAGCTGCTGGAGGAGCAGATCGACGCCTACCGCGGCACCGTGCTGCTCGTCAGCCACGACCGCGCCTTCCTCAACAACGTCGTCACCGACGTTCTCGCCTTCGAAAAGCACCCCGGCGACCGGCCCGGCGGCTGGCTCGGCCCCGACGGCGGCTGGTACGTCAACGAGTACGTCGGCGGCCACGACGACTGGGCCGCGCAGCGCAAGCTCCCGCCCGCGCCTCCGGAGACGAAGCCCGCGCCCGCGCGCGAGCGGCCCCCGGCCCCGAAGCGAATGACGGAGAGGGAACGTCGCGAACTGGATGCGCTGCCCGGCCGCATCGAGGCGCTCGAGGCCGAGCAGCACCAGCTGCACGTGCGGCTGGCCGACCCCGCGCTCTACCGCGGCCCGCCCGAGGAGATCGCGCGGACGCGCCAACGGTCCGAGGATCTCGTCCCCGAAATCGAATCCTGCTACCGGCGCTGGGAGGAACTCGAAGCCCGGGCGACGGCCGCCGGCTAGGCGCCGGCCGCCGGGCGGGTCGGACGATGCCGTGGGCGGCGTAGCCGGGGCCGGGGATCCCCGCGAACCGGGTCGTCATCCCCCCGACTGCCGAAGGTACTCGGACTCGAGGCGGGTGCCGCGGGCGACGCCCAGGATCGGCACCGAGGCGTCGAGCAGGGCGCGCAGGACGATCGCGTTGACGGCGTCGGGCGTCGAGCGGTCCGCGTCGAACCGGCAGGTCAGCGTGCCCTCCTCCGCGTCGAAGACGAAGGAGGCGCCCGGCACGGCCGCCCCGAGCGCGTCCTCCGGCGGCAGGGCGCCCGTGCCGAGCGTGTAGACGAGGACGCCGCGGCTCCCGGTGATCGAGTCGATCGGGCCGGAACGGACCGTGCGCCCCTTCTCGACGAACGCGACGTGGTCGCAGAGCAGCTCGATCTCGTGGAGGTTGTGCGACGAGATGACGATCGTGCGGCGCCGGCGCTGGGCGACGATGAAATCGCGCATGGCCGCCACCTCGCGCGGGTCGAGGCCGCTCAGGGGCTCGTCGAGCAGCACCACCTCCGGCGCGCCGAGAAAACACTGCGCGATCATGATCCGCTTGCGCATGCCGTGCGACAGCGTGCGCGCCGGCGAGCGGGCGCGGTCGGTCAGGTGGACCTGCTCCAGCATCCGGTCCGCCTCGGCCAGGGCCGTGCGCGCGTCGAGCCCCTGCAGCCGCGCGTAGAACGCGAGGAGTTCGCGCGAGCGGCCCTCGCGCGGCAGCTCCGAGTCCTGCGGCAGCAGCGAGAACCGGCCGGCGTGGCGGTCGGGATCGAACGGGCCCTCGCCGAACAGGATCGCGGCGCCGGCGTCGGGCGTCGTCATGCCGCCGGCGATGGCCATCGCGGTCGTCTTGCCCGCGCCGTTGCTTCCGACGAGCCCCGTGATCGAGCCGGCCGGAACCGAAAGGTCGAGCCCGTCCAGCGCCCGGTTCCTTCCGAAGCGCTTGGCGACGCCGCGCCATTCCAGGGCCGTCTTCACAGGTCGCGCCTCCGGAACCACGCGTAGCCGCCGAGCAGGAAGACCCAGCCGAGCGTGACGAGGTGGACGACCGCCGGCACGAGCCGCGCCGGGTCCCACCGCCACAGGTCGAGCCGGTGCGCCTGGGGCGTCAGGACGGAGCCGAGGTGCCAGAGCTGGCGGAAGCCGGGGCCGTAGTAGTGGTCCGATGCCCACGACAGCACGCCGAGGACCAGCAGCCCGACCAGGCCGACCGCGGTCGCGCGGCCGGGCGCGCGCGTGAGGTGCGAAAGGCCCGTCGCAAGGCCGACGAACGCCGTCGAGAAGACCCACGCGCGTCCGGCGGCCAGCAGCATGCCGGTCGCGACCTCCGGCCCCTCGCTGGCGGCCATCCGGAAGCGCGCGATGAGCCACGCGCCGACGCCGCTCAGCACCAGCGCCATCCCCGCCAGCGCCGCCTGGCCGAGGAACTTGCCGGTGCTCCACGAAAGGCGCGAGGTCCGCAGCAGGGCGTAGCGCGCGGAGCCGGAGGCCAGCTCCTCCGCGATGCGCGGCGCCGAGATCAGGATCGCGAGGATCGGCGTGTAGAAGAAGGCGAGGCCGCCGTAGATCAGCACGATCGGCGGCGTGCCCATCAGGTCGTCGACGAGCGACTTGTCGCCCGCCGCCTGCGCGACCATCCGGCGGAACCGGTCGGATTTCCACATCGCGCTCGTCACCGTTCCGGCCTGGCCGGACGCCTCGAGCTGCAGCGCCTCGCTCAGCTCCCCCTCGATCTTCTGCAGCAGGCTGATCGACGAGTTGGTCGTCAGCACGCCCGCCGCGACGTAGAGCAGCAGCACGACGATCGCGCGGCGGCTGCGGAGCGCGTCCGCCAGCTCGTTGCGGAGCACGAGGAACGTCTGGCGCCAGAACCGGATCACGGCGCCCGCTCCCGTTCGGCGCGCCGGATATCGCCCTCGATGTCGATCAGGGGCTCGGCGACGGAGGGGTCGATGAAGTCGGCCATGTCGAACCGGCCGACGTCGCTCTCCCGCCAGGCCGGCAGCGTGCGGTCCATCTCGTCGTAGGTCATGACCACCGCGCCGGAGAGGTCGTTGATGATGCGCGCGCCGGACTCGGGGGTGATCTTCTTCCCGTCCTTCACCTCGCCGGCGAACGTGGAGAGGCGGTCCTTGAGGCGGAGGTTCATCGCCTGCGTGAGCACGTCGAACTGGGCGGCCTGCGCGGCGTCGAAGCCCGCCTTCGAGATGAAGTTGTTGCGGGCGATGTCCGACCGCATCCGCCAGGCGTCCATCCCGGCGTCGATGCGCTCGCGCATGGACCGGTCGTCGCCGGGGCGCGGCCGCATCTCCGCGAACGGGGGACGGCGGCGCGGCGGGCGGTTCGTGGAGTCGCCGTCCGCCGCCGCCACCGCGTTCGTCGTCGCGTTCGTCGACGCCGGCTTCGCGGTCTCGGGCTTCGGCGCCGGGGCCTGGTCCGGGATCCGCATGATCTGGGTCAGCTGCCCGAGCGTGCCCGCGCCCGAGGCGCGGGATTTCGCCTCCTTGCGGAGCTTCTCCGTCTCCTCGCGCAGCTGCTTGAGCTCGTTCTTCGCGGGCCACGCGCCCAGCGCCAGCCCGAGCAGCAGCGCCACCGGAATCCACGCCAGCGATTTCATGCGTCCCTGCCTTCCTCCACCGTGCGCAACCGGCGCATGCTATCCCACTTCACCCCCCGAAGCGACGACGATCCGGAACCTCACTTTCGTTGTAACGATCGTCACAATGCATGCAAGTCCGGAAGCTCGGGCCGGCGTATCTTCATTGCGGTAGGGGTGCCGGTGGGTCGGCGGGGCGCCGGGTCGCTGGCGGACGCAGGAGCCCTTGCGGTTGCGGGGGTGCGACGCGCACCAGGCCGGCCGGATCGCGCGGGATCCCGCCCCGCCTGCGGCGTTGCCGAAGGGGGCGCGGACACGAGTCCCGCCTTCGCCCCGCAGGGCGGGGCTCCGGCGTGGCGCGCCAGCCTCCGGCACGATGTGCGTTCCCGGCCGGGCCCCTCGCGGGCTCGGGGCCCCCTGGTGCGCGCCGCGGCAGCGCCTTCGCCTTGATTCGAGGATCGTTCGGCTGGGATCTCCCTTTCTCGGCGATGGAGGGGGAATCCTGAGGATTCCGCGCCAACGGCTTGATCTCGACAGGAACAAGATGCGTCTGCCCTGGACGGTATGCCCGGAGGGGGGCGGCGCGGCGCGCGCGCGGCGGGCCCGTGGGCGGTGCCGGTGCCGGGACGGCGCGCGATGGTGTACGATCGCGGCATGCCCGCGGTCTCGGTGCTGATGCCCTGCCTCAACGCGGAGGCGACGCTCGGGGAGGCCCTCGAGAGCCTCGCCGCGCAGACGCTCGCCGATGTCGAGGTCGTCGCGGTCGACGACGGGTCGACCGACGCGACGGCGGCGATCCTCGCGGCCCGCGCCGCCGCCGACCCGCGGGTCCGGGTGCTCCGGCGCGCCCGCCGCGGGGGCATCGTCGCCGCGCTGAACGAGGGGCTCGCCGCGTGCCGCGCCCCGCTCGTCGCGCGCATGGACGCGGACGACATCGCGCACCCGGAGCGCCTCGCGCGGCAGGCAGCCCACCTCGATGCGCACCCGGAGACCGCGCTCGTGGCCTGCCGCGTCGAGGCGTTCCCGGCGGAGGCGGTTCGCGAGGGGCTGGCCCTCTACCTCGACTGGATGAACGGGCTGCTGACCGACGCCGACCTCCGCCGCGAGATGTTCGTCGAGAGCCCGCTGCCGCACCCCGGGGTCGTGATCCGCCGTCCGTGGCTCGACCGGGTCGGCGGCTACCGGGACATGGGCTGGGCGGAGGACTACGACCTGTGGCTGCGCCTGATGCTCGCCGGCGCGCGCTTCGCGAAACTGCCCGAGACGCTTCTGCGCTGGCGCGAGCGGCCGGACCGGCTGACCCGTTCGGATCCCCGCTACGCGCCCGAGAGCTTTCGCCGCGCGAAGGCGCACTTCCTCGCGGCCGGTCCGCTGCGCGGGCGCGATGCGCTCTACATCTGGGGCGCGGGCGATCTCGGCCCGAAGATCGCGCGGCACCTGGAGGAGGAGGGGATCGTCCCGGAGGCGTTCGTCGACATCGATCCCCTCAAGATCGGCCGCACCCGGCGCGGGCGGCCCGTCGTCGCGCCCGCGGCGCTGGCGGGCCGGCTCGCGGGTCATGCGTCGCCGGCCCTCCTGGCGGCGGTCGGCTCGCGCGGGGCGAGGGAGATCGTCCGCCGCCGCATCGCCGGATCCGCGCCGGGCCTCGTCGAGGGCCGCGACTGGTGGGCGGTCGCGTGATCAGACCCTGAACAGGGCGCCCATGCGCCGCCCGAGCAGGAGGCTCGCGCCGACGATGGTCACGGCGAGGAAGGCCATCGCCCAGACGCCGAGCGCGGCCGCGAGGTGCGGCCCGGTGCCAAGGAGCGAGAAGAGTTCGTAGATCGTCTTCGTGATCGGATAGAAGTCCATCCGCTGCGCGAGCATCAGGCTGTCCGACACCTCCAGCATGCTGAAGGCGAAGGTCAGCAGCCCGCCCGCGACGAGGTTGGCCGAGATCAGCGGCAGCGTGATGCGGCGCAGCGTCGCGCCCGGCGGCGCGCCGAGGTTCGCGGCGGCCTCCTCGAAGACCGGCGCGGTCTGCTGCAGGCCCGCGACCGCGGAGCGGACCATGTAGGGCAGCCGCCGCACCGCGTAGGCGATCACGAGGAAGAGCGTCGGGTTGGTCCGGATGTCGAGCAGGTGCTGCCAGAACGGGCTCTCGCGGACCCATCCGGCGTTGCCGAGGCGCGTGCTGAGCGCGAGGTAGCCGAACGCCATCACGAGGCCCGGCACGGCGAGCGGCAGCGTGGCGAGGGCGTCCAGCCAGCCGCGTCCGCGCAGGTCGCTGCGCACGACGACCACCGCGATCGCGATGCCGACGACGAGGTCGAAGACCACCGCGAGCGACGCGTAGACGAGGCTGTTGCGGATGCTCCCGACCGTCAGCGGGTGCCCCAGGGCCTCGGTGAAGTGCGCCGCGGTCAGGGTCTCCGGCACGACGCTGCGGTACCAGGCGCCCGGCGCGGCGAGGCTGGTCAGGATCACGCCGAGATGCGGCAGCAGGGCCAGCGCGATCACGACCGCGAACGGCAGCAGCACGAGCGCGCCGCGCAGCCCGCCGACGCGCACCGTCGCCGCCGCGGTCGCCGCCTTGCTCTGCATCGCGTGCGCCCGCCGGCCGAAGAGCCCCCGCGCCAGGCCGTAGATCGCCAGGCACGTCACGAGCATCACGAAGACCAGCGCGTACGGGAACGGGTTCGAGCCGACCTCCTTGAGCGCGTCGTAGACCTGCACCGGCGCGCAGCGCGTGACGTTGAGCATCAGCGGCGTGCCGAGTTCCGTGAAGCTCCAGATGAACACGATCGCGCCGCCCGCGAAGACGCCGGGCAGGATCAGGGGCCCGGTGATGCGCCGGAACTTGCGGAAGCCCGTGCATCCGAGGTTCTCCGCGGCCTCCTCCATCGCGGGGTCGACGTTCGCGAGCGCCGCCGCGACGTTGAGGTAGAGCACCGGGTAGAGCGAGAGCGCCTGCAGCAGCACGACGCCCAGCGTGCGGCCCCGCGCCAGCCAGTCCACCGGCCCGAGCCCCAGCAGCGCGTTCAGCGAGCCCTGGACCCCGAAGACCTGCTGGATGCCGATCGCGCCGACGAACGGCGGCAGGATCATCGGCACGAGCAGCAGCGCGCCCGCCGCGCGTTTGCCGGGGAAGTCGAAGCGGTTGGCCATCCACGCCAGCGGGATCGCGATCGCCGCCGCCAGCGTCGTGGTGCCGAGCGCGATGCCGAGGCTGTTGCGGAGGCCCTCGGCGTAGACCGGGTTTCGGAAGACGCCCGCCAGGTGGGCCAGCGTGAAGCGGCCGCCCGAGAAGAAGCCGCCGCTCACCACCATGCCGAGCGGAAGCAGGAACAGCACGACGAGCAGCGTCGCGCACACGGCGAACAGGACTCCGGCCAGTTTTCGGTCCACCGATCCCCCGGCGTCGATCGTCCAAGGATTGGAAGCCCGGCCCGCCCGGCCTTCCAAGGGTTGGAAACCCGCACGGTGGTACCACGCCGCGCCCGCCGCGGCGAGAGGGAAGGGCGGGGATCCGTTCACAGGTTCGCAGGTGTTGGATGTTGGGCGTTGGTTGTTGGATGTTGAGTCCGAACTTCGGCGTTCGATGTTCGATGTTGGATGTTCGGCGTTCATCGCTCTCTGTTCGCTTGCCACGCGCCGCCGGCCGAACCATCATGCGGCCATGAACACCCTGCGCCTCGCTGGACTGACGGTCCTGGCCTCCGGCCTGCTCTCGACCGCGGCGGACCGGCCGAACATCGTGCTGATCTACGCCGACGATCTCGGCTACGGCGACGTCGGCTGTTACGGCGCGACGCGCGTGAAGACGCCGAACATCGACCGCCTCGCCGCCGAGGGCCTGCGCTTCACCGACGGCCACTGCGGCTCCGCCACCTGCACCCCCTCGCGGTACGCGATGATGACCGGCGAGTACGCCTGGCGCCGCAAGGGAACCGGCATCCTCACCGGCAGCGCGGGCGCGATCATCGAGCCGGGCCGCACCACCGTGGCCTCGGTGCTGAAGAAGGCCGGGTACACGACCGCCGTGGTCGGCAAGTGGCACCTCGGGCTGGGGGCGGGCGACCTCGATTGGAACAAGGACATCAAGCCGGGGCCGCTCGAGATCGGCTTCGACCACTGCTTCCTGATCCCGGCGACCGGCGACCGCGTGCCCTGCGTCTACGTCGAGGACCACCGCGTCGTCGGGCTCGACCCGGCCGACCCCATCCAGGTCGGCTACGGGACGCCGGTCGGCAACGAGCCCACCGGGAAGGACCGGCCGGACCTCCTCAAGATGCACCCGAGCCACGGGCACGACCAGACGATCGTCAACGGCATCAGCCGCATCGGCACGATGAGCGGCGGCAGGGCCGCGCGCTGGGTGGACGAGGACATGGCCGACGTCATCACGGGGAAGGCCGTCGCCTTCATCGAGAAGAACCGCGCGGGCCCCTTCTTCCTCTTCTTCTCGACCCACGACATCCACGTCCCGCGCGTTCCCCATCCCCGCTACGTCGGCGCGACCCCGATGGGGCCGCGGGGCGACGTCATCGCCCAGTTCGACGGATGCACCGGCGCGATCCTCGGCGTCCTCGACCGCCTGGGGCTGGCGACGAACACGATCGTCATCCTCAGCAGCGACAACGGGCCGGTCGTCGACGACGGCTACCGCGACCAGGCCGTGGAGAAACTCGGGGACCACCGCCCCGCCGGCCCGCTGCGCGGCGGCAAGTACAGCGCCTTCGAGGGCGGCACCCGCGTCCCCTTCATCCTCCGCTGGCCCGCCCGCGTGAAGCCGGGCGTCTCGGATGCCCTCGTCTCGCAGGTCGACTTCCTCGCCTCCTTCGCCGCCCTGACCGGGCGGACGCTGGCCGCGGAGGACGCGCCGGACAGCCTCGACACCCTGGCCGCCTTCCTGGGCGAGTCGAAGACCGGCCGCGACCACGTCGTCGAGCAGGCCAACGTGCTGTCGCTGCGCGAAGGACAGGCCAAGTACATCGAGCCCGGGAAGGGTCCCCGGAAGAACCTCAACACCAACACGGAAATGGGCGCGGATCCGCAGGGGCTCCTGTTCGACCTCGCGGCGGATCCGGCGGAGCAGGAGAACCGCATCGCCCGGGATCCCGACCGCGCCCACGCCATGCAGGAGCGCCTCCGGACGCTGCGCGAGGCGGGGCGCACGCGGCCCTGACCGGCCTCCGCTCGCCCGCCCGCCCGGCCGGATCCCGCCGGAGGAGGGACGCCGACGCTCGCGGATTGTGTCCGCGGGACTTGCGGGTACACTGGGGCAGCCGGGGAAGAGCGTGATCACGATCGTCGAGTTCGACTTTGCGACCAAGTGCGACCGGGAGATCGGTCTCGCGGAGGTCGCGGCCGCGCGGGCGGCGGGGCGCTTCTGCTGGCTCGATGCCGCCGCGCCGACGGAGGCGGAGATCGCGGATCTCTTCGCCGCCCTGCCGGTCAACGACGACGTCCGCGCCGAGGTGCTCGGCCCCGACCGCGAGGGCCGCATCGACGTCTACGACGACGCGATTCACGTCTCCCTGACCGAGGTCCGGGTGCACGAACGCGAGGTGCAGACCGCGCACGTCGACATCGTCGTCGGCGCCGGCTGCCTGCTGACCTTCCACCGGAAGGAGGCCGAGTTCCTCAAGCGCATGCGCCGGACCTACCGGGAGGACTTCGTCCAGTTCAGCCGCTCGCACGGCTTCCTGCTCTACGAGCTCGGCGACCACCTTCTCGACCAGCACCGTCGCGCGCTGCAGGCGGCGACCGGCGCGGTCGAGGACGTGCAGATGCGGCTCTTCGGCGCGGTGGACGACGGCATCTTCAAGGAGGTCGCCCTCCTCGCCTCCGATCTCAACAGCCTGCGGCGCGTTCTTCTCGGCACCCGCGAGGTCCTCCACGAGATCGCCGCCCGCCGCTCGCCGTTCATCCCCGAAAGCACCCAGCCGTTCCTCGACCGCATGGCCGGCACGACCGAGCGGCTGGTGGCCGACGCGAACGCCGCGCGGGAGCTGCTCCACGAGACGCTGAATCTCTACCTCGGCATGGTCAGCCACAAGACGAACCGCATCGTCAACCGGCTCACCATCCTCAGCATGGTCTTCCTGCCGCTGACCTTCCTGTGCGGGGTCTACGGCATGAACTTCGAGCGCATGCCGGAGCTGGCCTGGCCGCACGGCTACGCGGTGTTCTGGTTCGTGGCCGTGGCGCTGGCCGTGACCCTGCTGGCCGTCATGCGGCGGGCGCGGTGGATCTGACGGCCGCCGCGGCGTGGTTCGGAACAAGCATCCGGCGGCGGACGCCGGGAAAGGAAGCGGACGATGAAGACGATTCGCACGATGATGACGATCGCGGCCGTGGCGGCCGCCGCGCACGCGGAGGTCTCGCCCGACGAGCTGATCCGGGCGGTGGACCAGATGAGCCCGGAGCAGGCCCACAGTCTCCAGCGCACGCTGGAGGCCAAGCTCTGGAAGCCGGTTCCCGGCGGGTTCTTCCACCGGCTCGCCATCGACCTGAACGCGTCCCTTTCGGTCATCGACGGGGTCGGGATCGGGGCCCTGTCGCTGTCCGGCGGGGGGCTGGACATGGACGTGGTGACCGGCGGGGACGTCGGGCTGCTCTGGCGCGTCGCCGGCGACCGCCTGCGCATCGGGCTCCGCATGGATTCCTGGTCGGTGAGGGACGCGGACCTGGGCGAGGGCGGCTACTCGCGCGCGGACCTCTCCGGGAGCGGCCTCGGGCTGGCGGTGAACTACCAGTGGGTCCGGGCGAAGTCGTGGCTGCTGTGGACCGAGGTCGTGCCGACCTCGGCCGGCGTCGCGCTCGAGACCGTCGACACGCCCCGCGGCGCGGCCACGACGCTGCGCGAGTTCGACGGAACCTACGGCGCGGTCGACGTCCGGGCCGGCGTCGCGCTGCGGTTCAACCCGGCGTTGTCGTTTCTTCTGTCCGGCGGCTACCGCTTCGCCGAGTCGATCGATCTCGAGGAGGGCGGCTGCGAGAGCCCCGTCGAGTTCGACGCCAGCGGCTTCACCGGCCGGATCGGCCTCGGCATCAACTTCTGACCGCGCGGCGGCCGCCGGTCAGCCGGCGGCCGATTCCCGCTCGAAGGCGGCGTAGGCGCGGACCCGCGCCTCGTACACGGGCGCGACGCCCGGGGCCGGATCGACGCGCGACGCGGCGACCGGCTCGGCGAGGCCGCGGACGACGTCCGGCCACGGGACCGGCGCGCCGGCGGCGGCGCTCCAGCCGTGGAAGGCCCGCAGCGCGGCGCCGAGCGCGGCGCTGGCGGTCGTCTCGAAGCGGAAGACCGGGCAGCCGTGGACGTCGGCCATCACCTGGAGGATCTCGCGGTTCGCCGACGCGCCGCCGGTCGCGTAGATGCGGCCCGGCCGGACGCCCATCCAGCCGGTGTGGATGCGCATCGACATCATCTGGGCCTCGACGACGGCGCGGCAGCGGGCGCGGTCGGTCTCCGCCAGCCCGCGGACCCGCACGCCGGGCGTCAGCACGCGCGGCGTGATCTCCGGCTCGAACCACGGCAGGAGGAGGCTCTTCCCGTCCAGCCCCGGCGGCGTGTCGCGGATCGCGGCGGCGAAGCCGGCCCAGTCGAGGCCGAGCGCGTCGCGGACGCGTTCGCGGGCGAGGGAGCCGTTCTTGAAGCAGACGAGCGACATGTAGCCGCCGGCGGGCGAGCCGAACACGTGGCCCTCGCCCTCGGCCGAGACGCGGCAGGCGGGCATGGTCCCGAAGTACGTGTCGCTCGTGCCGAGGCTGATCGCGACCATGCCCGGCTCGACGAGGCCGAGGCCGACGACGCTGCACGGGTTGTCGCCCGAGCCCGCGAGCACGAGGGCCTTCGGGCTGAGGCCGTGGCGGCGGACGAAGTAGGGGGCGACCGGGCCGACGACCGACCACGAGTCCGCGATCGGCGGCAGTTTCGCGTCGAGGCCCGGCGCGGTCGCGGCCAGCGCGCCCGGGTGCCACCGCTTCGAGGCGATGTCCATCAGGTTCATCCCGGCGCCGTCGCCGGGATCGATCGGGGCGATGCGTCCGGCGAGGATCGACGGTACGAACGACGACACCAGCGCGATGTGCGCGGTCCGCGCGTAGGCGGTCGGCTCGGTCTTGAAGAACTTGCGGATCTGGGGGCCGGTGAAGCGCTCGAAGGCGGCCGAGCCGGTCGCCTGAGCGAGCGCGGCGGGCCCGCCCATGGCCCGCGTGATCTCGGCGCATTCGGCGGAGGTCGAGGAGTCCATCCAGATCGGCGCGGTGGCGCGGGCGAGGATGCCCGACAGGCTGTCCGCGAGCCCCTTCGCCGGATCCGGCGCCGCCAGCGCCGCGGGGGCCGATGCATTGAGGTAGACCGAGCCGTGCTGCTGGCCGGACACGGCGACGGCCAGGATCGAGGCGACGTCGACGCCCTCCCTTGGGAGCCGTTCGAGGATGCGGTCGAGGGCGGCGGCCCACATCAGCGGCGGGGCGTGGACGACGGTGGGGTCGTCGCCGCGCAGCACGCCGTTGCGCGTGCCGTAGGCGGGGAGGGTGGCGTCGAAGGCGAGCGAAACCTCCGCGACGGTCGTCCGCGCGTCGGCGTCGATGACCACCGCCGTCAGGCTCTGCGTGCTCGAATCCAGACCGAGGAACAACCGTGCCATGACTCCCGTCCTTTCCGCAGCATGCGCGGATTCTGGTAGCACGGGCGGCGGCGCCGGTCAACGCGGCGGCGGAACGCGTTTGAAATCCGGGCCGGCTTCCGGTAGAACCGGCGGGCTGCCGAGCCTCGGGTCGGCGGCGGACAGGATTCGGAGGACGGCATGAAGACGGCATTGGTCTGCGGGGCGGGCGGGTTCATCGGCCACCACCTGGTGAAGCGGCTGAAGAAGGAGGGCTACTGGGTCCGCGGGGCGGACATCAAGCGGCCCGAGTTCTCCAAGAGCGCGGCCGACGAGTTCCGCGTTCTCGACCTTCGCGAGGCGAAGAACTGCGTCAAGGCCGTCACGCTGGCCAACGGGCAGGTCGTCGACGAGGTCTACCAGCTCGCCGCGGACATGGGCGGCATGGGCTTCATCCACTCGGCCGAGTGCGAGATCATGCACAACAGCGTGCTGATCAACGTCCACATGACCCACGCCGCCGGGACGCTCGGCGTGAAGCGATACTTCTTCTCGTCCTCGGCGTGCGTCTACCGCGACATGAAGATCGGCGAGCCGGAAATGACCGAGGCCGGCGCCTATCCCGCGCAGCCGGACAACGAGTACGGCTGGGAGAAGCTCTACTCCGAGCGGATGGCGATGGCCTTCGGCCGCAAGTACGGCATGGCCGTGCGCCTGGCCCGCTTCCAGAACTGCTACGGGCCCGAGGGAACGTGGCGCGGCGGCCGCGAGAAGGCGCCGGCGGCGATGTGCCGCAAGGTCGCGGGCGTGCCGGACGGCGGCGAGATCGAGATCTGGGGCGACGGCACCGCCGTGCGGTCCTACACCTACGTCGACGACATGGTCGACGGCATCTTCCGCCTGATGCACTCGGACCTCGAGGACGCCGTCAACATCGGCTGCCCGCAGTACGTCAACGTGCGCGAGCTGGTCGAGACCGTCGCCGCGGTCGCCGGCAGGAAGATCCGCATCAAGAGCATCCCGGGGCCGGTCGGCGTCATGTCGCGCAACTTCAGCAACGGCCGCATCGAGACCACCGGCTGGCGCTCGCAGTTCGACCTGCGCAAGGGGATCGAACTGACGTACCCCTGGATCGCGGAGCAGTGCCGCAAGGCCGGACTCGCCCCGGGCTGATCCGGAAGCGGGACGCCGGGAGTCGGGGGGCGCGGGATACCGCGTGCCGGGTGGAGGATCCGGAGCCGTTCCGCGGCGTGGCGTCCCGCCGTTCCCTCGGGTAGACTGCGCGCATGCGGATCGCCGTCATTTCCGACCTGCACGCCAACCTGCAGGCCTGGCGGGCCGCGCTGCGCGACATGGTCGGGGCGGGGGCGGATTCCATCGTCTGCCTCGGCGATGTCGTCGGCTACGGCCCCGAGCCGCGGGCGGTGCTCGACGGCCTGCGCGAGGCGACCGACAACATCGTCATGGGCAACCACGAGGCCGCGGTCGCCGGCCGGATGGACCTGTCCGAGTTCGCCGACACCGCGCGGCGGCTGATCGAGTGGACGCGCGGACAGCTCGACGACGAGGCCGTCCGCTTCCTCGGCGCCCTCCCCCCCGGCATCGCGGGGCACGGTGCGCTGTTCGTCCATGCCGAGGCGGCCGACCCCATGCGCTTCGAGTATGTCGAGGACGCGGCCTCCGCGCGCGCCAATCTCGAGGGCCGTGCCGAGTCGCTGGTGTTCGCGGGCCACACGCATCTGGCCGGCGTGTTCGTCATGGACCCGGCGGGAACCGAGGTCGTCCACGGCCTCCCGCCCCTCCTGAGGATCCGCCCCGGGATGCGCTACTTCGTCAACGTGGGCTCGGCCGGGGAACCCCGCGACCTCGATCCGCGCGGCGCCTACGCGCTGTTCGACGATGAACGAGGCACGGTCGAGTTCCGGCGGTTCGAGTTCGACATCGCGGGCTACCGGAATGCCCTGGCAAGGACGGGGCTCGACTACGAGCCCTTCTTCCTCGCCGCCCACCGGCGGCGCGAATTCCTGGCCGGCGCGGGCGCGGCCGAGACCGGCCCGTTGGCCGTCGGCGCGGCCGTCGCCCCGCGGGCGCTGGCGGGCAGCCGGATCCTGCGGCCTCTCGCGGAATCGCCGGCTGCGGCGACGGCGCCTCTCCAGACCGGGAACCGGATTCTCGCGCTTCCGCCGGATCTGGCCGAGGCCTCGCACAAGGCCATCGCGACCGCCCGTCGACAACAATACCGAAGGGCTCTCGCGCGCGCCGCCTTGGTCCTCCTCTTCCTGGGCTTCTCGGGCCTCGCCGCCTGGCAGTACCGTCGCTCCTTACCACCGGGCGCGCCCCCAGCCGCGGCCCCCGCCAGCTTCTCGATGGGGACAGAGATGCTGTCCGCAACGGGTTCAGCATCCCAGGCCGGCCTGCAACACGTTCTTCCTCAGAACGAAACAAGCCTCACCAATCAGCCCGGCGCGATGGGGACAGAGACGAAGCTGGCGGGATCGGGGACGACGTCCACCCCGGCCGTGGCGATGGGGACAGAGAAGCAGGAGACGCCCGAACCGCCACCCCAGCCTTCTCCGACCACCACCGTGGCCGCATCTCTGTCCCCAGCGATGCCGGGTGGGGACAGAGAACCTCAGGCAGGCCGCGTGCGATCTCTGTCCCCGGAGAATCCGGGTGGGGACAGAGATGCAGCCATGAGTTCTGTGTCCCCGCCGATGTCCCCGCCGAACCAGGATGCCGATGGCGTGCAAAAAACTGCGGGGCAAGTGGATGGGGATTACGCCTTCCGGGCCATGGAGCCGGCGCCCGCGCCGGGACCGGTCATACCGGCGCTCTCCCGGCCGCCGTCGTACAAGCTGGCGAGGTCCTCGGCCTCGCGGGTTCCGCCCGGGGCGAACCGGCAGGCGGGGGGCTTGCAGACGATGGGCGGAGACCGATCGCAGGCGGGCCTGTCCCTTCTCCCATCGCCTCTCCCGTCGCCTGCGGCGGCCGCAGCCGCGCGCGGGACGGTCTGGCTGGTCTGCTTCGGCCGCAGCGATCCATTCCTGGCGCCGGGGGGCGTCGTTTGGAACGACATGGCGGATGCCTTCGTGCCGCCCGCGTCTGCGAAGCGCGCCTGGAAGGACGCCGGCGGGCGGCGCGAGATCGAGGCGACCGTCGTCTCCGTCGAAGGACCGCTCGTCGCCACGCGGGGCGGTGTCGCGGGGCAGCGGCTCGTGATGTTCGGCCACATCGTTCCCGACGACGCCACCGATGGAGCATGGGCGGCGGACGGGAACCCCGCATCGCTCGGCATCCGGCTGGCGGGGCTCCGGCCCGATGCGCGGTACGTGATCCACGTGTTTGCGGGCGGCAACACCACCAAGGGGGGCCGCGTCGAGGAGTGGTCCGTCGAGGGCGCGCCCGGTCCGGCCGGGCGCCACTGGTCGACCGGAACGGACGGGGCCGAACTGACGTCGCCGCTCGTCCCGACGGCGGAGGGCACGCTGACGCTCGCCTTCCGGTTCGCGGCGGGGTATGGATCCTCGGGCATCAACACGCTGGGCATCTGCGAGGTGCCCGCGAAAGGGGAGGACGGGCGATGAAGGGTCGGATCGAGAACGTTCGCGGGTCCGCGGTCCGCGCGGGAGCCGCCATCCTGGTGTTCGCCACGGCCGCCGCGGCCCTCGCGGCGGATGTCGTCCAGCCGCCGCCGGGCGGATGGAAGCCGAAGGACATGAACCGCCCGCGTCCGCCGGTGCGCGACCCCGGCCCGCCCTCGGCGAAGGAGTTCGCCCCGCCGCCCGCCGGGGCCGTCGTGCTCTTCGACGGGAAGGACCTCTCCGCCTGGGAGCGGAAGCCCTCGGCCAAGGACGCCGACCAGTCCCCCGCGCCGAAGTGGAAGGTCGTCGACGGGTACACGGAAATCGTTCCGAAGAGCGGCGGCATCTCCACGAAGGAGACGTTCGGCGACTGCCTCATCCACCTCGAATGGGCCACGCCCGCCGAGGTGAAGGGCAACGGCCAGGGCCGCGGCAACAGCGGCGTCTACCTGCCCGGCCAGCACGAGGTGCAGGTGCTCGACTCGTTCGGCAACGACACCTATCCCGACGGCCAGGCCGCCTCGATCTACGCCCGGCACCCGCCGACGGCCAACGTCTGCCGCAAGCCGGGCGAGTGGCAGAGCTACGACATCACCGTCGAGCAGCCGCGCGCCGGCAAGGACGGCCAGCCCGGCAGCCCGCGCCGCGTCACGGTGGTCCACAACGGCGTCCTCGTGCAGGACCGCGTCGATCTCGGCCCCGGCGGCCCCGCCTCGGGCGTGCTGTTCCTGCAGGATCACGGGAACCCGGTCCGCTTCCGGAACATCTGGATCCGGAAGCTGTCCGCGCCCCCGCCGCCCTAGGGCAACCATGGTCGTTGCCCGCCCCGCCTATCCCGAGGCGCTGGAGTCCGCCTGGCTCCGGCTGGCGATGGAGGCCCTCGCCGTGCGCGACACGGAGGCGCTGTGCGCGCGCCTCGAGCCCTCCGTCGCCCGGCTGAGCGACCTCTTCACCACCGAGCGCGCCGCCGGGTTCGGCCGCTACGCCGACACGCCCGAGCTGCTGGCGGCCTACGGCCTCTTCTTCTTCCCGCAGACCTTCGTGCGAACCGCGTTCGCGCTTGCCGAGTGCGCTGCGCGAGCGCCGGAGGCGCTCGGGGCCGCCCCCGGAAGCCCGTTCCTCGTCGCGGACCTCGGCGCCGGGACGGGGGCCGCCGGGCTTGCGGCCGCCGCGTTCGCCGCGGACGCCGGCCGCCCCGTGCGCCTCGCGGCGTGCGACCAGTCCGGCGCCAGCCTCGACATCCTCCGGCGGCTCGCCCCGGCCCTCGCGGGCGGCGGTCCCGCGCCGGAGGTCGCGACGGCGATCGCCGACGCGCGCGGCTGGATGCCGCCCGCCGGGTGCGACCTGGTCGTCGCCAGCTTTGCGCTCAACGAGTTCTTCGAGGACCGCCCCGACGCCGAGGCCGCCGCATGGATCGCCCGCGCGATGGAATCGCTGCGGCCCGGCGGCCTGCTGCTCCTGATCGAGCCGGCGACCCAGGCCTGCGCGAACCGGCTCGGCCGCCTGCGCGACCGGATGGCCGCCGGGGGCGCCGCGCGGATCGTCGCGCCCTGCCCGCACATGCTTCCCTGTCCCCTGCTGGCGCGCGGCGGCGAGCCGTGGTGCCACGAGGTCCGCCGCTGGCGCGTGCCGGATGCCGCCGCGTACATCAACCGCCGCCTCCACCGCGAGCTCCAGTCGCTCAAGTTCAGCTTCCTCGCCCTGCAGCGCGCCCCGCCGCCCGAAGCGGCGGCGGACGACCCGGGCCGCGGCCGGCTGATCGCCCCGCTGCGCGAGACCGGCGGCCGCATCCTGTCGGCCCTGTGCGGCGGCGACGGCGCCGCGCTTTCCTGTGAGACCCTCACGCGCCACATGAACAAGGCGGACGTGAAGGCCGTCGTGCGGACCTGGGAGCGGGGCGACCTCGTCCGCCTCGGCGCCCCGGCCGTCATCGGCGCCGGCCGCATCCTCCGCGGCGCCCCGCTCGATCGGGAGTTCGGCTTCGAAGTGTAACATTAATGGATGCGACCGCATCAGATAATGTTACACCTGCGGCCGGCGAGGCCTTGAAAGAGCCCGGATTGCGCTCTCCGGCGATCGCCGGAACGCGGCCCAAGTGTAACATTAGTCGATGCGACCGCATCCGATAATGTTACACCTGTCGACCGGGCGGAGGGGGAGGAGGTCGTGGAGGGGATGGAATCTGCGGTCTCCCGGCGGGCGCGATGCCGCGCGTTCGGCGAACCCCGCCGGTGCTTCGACGGTCGACGGGCGCCCCGAAGGGTCAGGGGCGGAGGCGCGATGGGGAGGCGATCGCCACGCCGACTTTCCGCGTGCGCAGGGGGCGGACGGACGGTAGCATGCCGACCGGATGATCACGCTTCTCGACGGCACCCTGGAGGCCAAGGACCCGACCCGCGCGGTCGTCGTCTGCGGCGGCGTCGGCTACGAGGTCCACATCCCGCTCAGCAGCTTCGACCGGCTCCCCGCGCCCGGCGGGCGATGCCGCGTGCTGACCCATCACCACGTCTGGGCCGACGGCCAGGCCCTCTACGGTTTCGCAACCGAGGGCGAACGCCGCATGTTCCGCCTGCTCCTCGACGTCAGCGGCATCGGCCCGAAGACGGCGCTCAGCGCCCTGAGCGGCCTTTCCTCGCGCGACCTGACCGCCGCGATCGTAGGCGGGGACGTGAAGCGGCTCTCGTCGATCTCCGGCATCGGGAAGAAGACGGCGGAGCGCATCGTGCTCGAACTGCGCGACAAGATCACCGACGGCGAGGCGATGGAGGCCATCGCGGGCGCGATCGAACCGGGTCCCGACGCCCACAAGCGGCGCGACGCCGCGCTCGCGCTCGTGTCGCTGGGCTACAAGCAGTCCGAGGCGCAGAAGATGGTCGCCGCGATCTCCGCCGAGGACGCCGCCGCGGCCTCGGTCGAGGATCTCGTCCGCCGCGCCCTCACCGGGCACTGACCCGTCCGCCGCCTACGCGGGCGCCCGTCCGCCGCGGCGCTTTCCCGGCCGGCCCGTCGGCGCCGGCTCCCCGAGCGGGAAGATGTCGAGCGATCCCTCCCACGCGGCGAGGCGTCCGGCGAGGTCGCGCACGACATCCGCCTTCGCCGCCTCCGGCGCGAGGTTCCTCATCTCCCCGGGATCGGCGCGCATGTCGAAGAGTTGCGTGACCGGATCGTCCGCGTAGGCGACGTACTTGTACTCCGGCGTGCGGACCATGCGGCCGGTGCGGAACGTCTCCGACACGAGGAACTCGCGCCACGGCGCGGTATCGCGACCCTCGAGCAGCGGCCGCAGGCTCATCCCGCGCGCCTTCGGCAGCCCGTCGATCCCGGCGAGGTCGCACAGCGTCGGGGCGACGTCGAGGCCCGAGACCAGGTGCCGCTCGTCGCGCCGCCCGGCCTGCAGGCGCCCGGGCCACGCGGCGATGAAGGGCACGCGCGCGGCCTCGTCGTAGAGGAACATCTTCGAGGTCAGCCCGTGCCGCGCAAGCCCGTCGCCGTGGTCCGCCGTCAGGATCACCAGCGTGTTCTCCGCGAGCCCCGCGTCCTCCAGCGCATCCAGCACGCGGCCGATCTCGGCGTCGGCCATCTCGACCATGCGGTAGTAGTTCCACAGGTACCAGCGCCAGTGCTCCGCGGACCACGCGCCGCGGGCCTTCTTCTCCTCGTGGCGGCGTTTGAGCAACTCGGGCTCGTTCGGATCGTAGCCGTGGTTCGGCGGAAGTGGCGGAAGGTCCGCCGGGATGGCGCCGAGACGCGTGAGCGGCGTGCCGGCACGGTGCTCGAAAACCCAGTAGCAGCAGTCGTGCGGCTGCAGGAAGCCGAGGTTCAGGAAGAACGGCTTTCCGCCGGCCTTGCGCGAGCGCAGGAAGCCCTCGGCGGCGCGCGAAACGGCCATGTCCGTCACCTCGCCGACCCCCGAGCCCGGCGTCAGCACGCGGAAGCTCTGCGTGAACGCCCGCCCCGTGACGTGCCATTTGCCGGCGTAGACGGAATCGTAGCCGCGGGCGGACATCCACTGGCCCATGTCCGGCATGTCGGGCGCGATCGGCCAGGCGTCGTTCATGATCACGCCGTTCTCGGACGACGCGCGGCCGGTGTACCAGCACGTCCGCGCCGGACAGCAGACCGGGTTGGCCGAGTAGGACAGGCTGAAGGAGGTGCCCGCCGCGGCGAGACGGTCCATCGCCGGCGTGCGGACGTGCCCGCAGCCGAAGGCCGAGACCGCCTCCCAGTGCTGCTGGTCGGTGTGCATGAAGAGCAGGTTCGGCGGCCGCTTCTCCGGCGCCGCCGGGGCCCGCCTCGCCGCGAGCATCAGCGAAAGAGCGCCCGCGCCGCCCGCCTTGAGGAACGTCCGCCGGCTGGTTCGAAGCGTCGTCATGCCGCCGCCCCCTTCCTCGCCGGCGCGCCGGCCAGGTAGGCCCGCCGTCCGCCCGCCGCGAGCAGGATCCGGTGGGCGTCGTCCAGCCACCATCGCCACGGCATCACGCCGCGGCCGGTCTGCTCGAAGACATGCAGGGTCAGCGCGCCCCCGGCCAGCGGCACCCCGTGCCGGCCGGCGTAGACGATCCGCTGGCCGGGCTTGAGCAGTTCGAGGTCCTCGAGCAGGTCGAATTCAAGCGGCGCACCGGCCTCGAACGGGAGCAGCGGAACGGCCGCAAAGAGCGACCAGGACGAGGTCCAGCGGGCCGGCGCCGGGATGCGGCGTTCGCGGGCGCCGGTTCCCGCCGCCGGTCCCGGGGCAGGGCCCGGCTCCTTCCGGGCCGTGGATGCGGCCGACACGGAGGTCGGCCCTCCAGCGGCCGACCCCAGAATGATCGTGCCGCCCTCAACGCGCCCCGCGCGCTGCTGGTCCATCTCGCCCGGCTCCGCCCTCGCCGGGGCGCGGGTGTCCCAGCGAATATCCAGGCTCCAGCGCTGCGGCGTCAGCCACGGGGCCGGCCCGCCGTCGATGCCGGCCTTCGACGTCAGCGTCGCACTGCCCGTGGCAACGCTCTCGATGACCTCCAGCCGGACCGCGCCGCCGGACGGATTTCGCCGGACCGACAGCGCGCCCGCGATCCCGCCGCCGGCCGAGCCGTCGGGCGAGGGAATCAGCGAATGGCGGGTGAACTCCTGGAGCCACGCACCGGCGGGCTCGAACGCGCCCGCGGGCGGCGTCCACCCGGTCACCCGAGGCCCCAACGCGGCCCAGTCGCGAGGAAGTGCATTCATGGAGATGTCGGGTGGCGAGTGTCAGGTGTCAGTCCGGCCGGCCCTGGCACCTTCAAGGTTGGCTGTTGGATGTTGGTTGTTGGCTGTTGGATGTTGAGCCCGGACTTCGATGTTGGCTGTTCGATGTTCGGTGTTCGGCGTTCGACCCCGCCTCACTCCCCGCCCTTGATCTCGTCCCACAGCTTGATGAACTTCTGGTTCGCGTCGCCGAGGTCGAGGTTCACCTCCGCCACGGCCTGGCGCTCGGGCGAGAGAAGGATCGCGGGGTTGTCGTGGATTTCCTTCGGCAGGTGATCGTAGCTGGCCTTGTTCGGGCAGAGGTACTTCGTGAACGAGGTGTTCTGGGCGGCGACCTTCGGGTCGTGGAGGAAGTTGATGTACTTGTGCGCCAGCTCGATGTTCTTCGCGCCCTTCGGGATCACGACGCAGTCGCAGGTGGTGACGAAGCCCTCCTTCGGAAAGAAGATGCCGATGTCGTCGTTCTCGGCCTGGATCTGCAGCAGGTCGCCGACGTAGCCCTGGACGAGAAGGAACTCGCCCGACGCGAGGCCCGGCTTGTACTGCTCGTTCTCGAACTTCGCGATGTTCTTCTTCCAGCGCAGCAGGACCTCCTTGGCCTTCTGCAGTTCCTCGTCCTTCGTGCTGTTCCCGCTGAACCCGCTGAACCGCAACGCGACGGAGATCGCCTCGCGCATGTCGTTGAGCAGCGTCATGCGGCCCTTGAGATCCTCGCGGTCGAACATCGCCCACGACTCGACCAGGTTCGGGACCTTGCTCTTGCGGTAGCCGACGGCCGTGTAGGAGATCGTGTAGGGGACGCAGGACTTCATCTCCTCGTCCATCGTGACCTTCAGCGCCACCGGGTCGACGTTCGCCACGTTCGGAAGCAGCGCCCGGTTCAGCGGCTCGAGCATGGCCTCGTGCCGCATGATCTGGATCATGTAGCTGCTCGGCACCGCGATGTCGTAGCCCGTCGCGCCGGCCTTGAGCTTGGCGTACATGTTCTCGTTCGAGTCGAAGGTGTCGAGGACGACGCGGCACCCGTTCTCCGCCTCGAACCGCTCGATCAGCGCCGGGTCCACGTAGTCCGCCCAGCTGTAGAGGTGCAGCACCGGCTTGCCGCCGCCGCAGCCCCAGAGCCCGACCGCCGCCATCGCCGCCGCCGCCAGAATCCCGATCCGGATCGCCTTCATCGAACCCCTCCATGCGCGCGGGCGCTCCATGCCCGCGCTGGTTTCCAAGAATGACGCGGCCGGACGGCAATGCAAGAAGAACCTAGGAGAACGCCGAACATCGAACACCGAACATCGAACGCCGAACATTGGACACCGACAGCCAGGTCGTCCAACCCTTGGACGCCCCGCGACACCCCGCGTCCAGACCTTGGAACCCGCGTCTCCCCGCCATCCCACCCGCCACTCGCCACCCGCCACCCGTCACTCGTCACCCGCCACTCGCCACTCGCCACCCGACACTCGCCACTTTTTCCGAATAGAGCGGTCCCGGGAGGCGTATAAGTGTTGTCCGACGCG
>VGWF01000073.1 GCA_016873715.1 Lentisphaerota bacterium
GGGGGGCGGGGGGACGGGGAACGTCCCGCCGCCCCGAGCCGCGATGCCCGGCCACCGCCGCGCCCTTCGTGCCCTCGCCTGGTGCATCGGGTTTGCGACGGCCGGCGCCCCCGCGGCCGCCGCCCCGGACTGGGCGATGGCGATGGCATCCGCGAGGGATGTCGGGCAATCGATGAACTGGCACGGGCGCGGGCCGTCGTCGGCGGCGCGGATGATGGCGGATCTCGGCGACCGGTTTCCCGTCGAGGCCGACTGGCTGCTCCAGGACGCCGGTCCGGAGGCCGCGGGATGGTTCGATGCCCGCGCCGACGTGGCGTTCGAACTCCGGCTCGCGGCCCGGGCGCGGGCCGACGTGTCGGCGCTGCTCTTCTCCGCGGAGCCCGGCGACCCGCGGTGGCTCGAGGCCTATGCCGCCGCGGCCGCCGCGCGGCGCGAAGCCCGGCTGCGGCCGGCGCGGGGCCTGGCGCCCCGCGTGGCCTTCACGAAGCGGCGCACGGTCCGCCCGTCGTTCTTCGCCTACACCGAGGGCCAGTCGGACGCGCAGGCGGAGAGCCACTTCCTTCCGGGCGCCGAGCTCTGCCTCCTGGAATGGAGCGGGCCGGCGGTCCGGGTCCGCACGCTGCTGGCCGATCCGACCGGGGTCATCCGCGATCCGGCGGTGACCTGGGACGGGACGCGCGTGCTCTTCGCGTGGAAGAAGTCGCACCGCGGGGACGACTACCACCTCTACGAGCTGACGCTCGCCTCCGGCGCGATCCGGCCGATCACCAGCGGCCCCGGGTTCGCGGACTACGAGCCCGCGTGCCTGCCGAACGGCGACCTCGTCTTCTCGTCCACGCGTTGCGTGCAGACCGTCGACTGCTTCTGGACGGAGGTCAGCAACCTCTACACCTGCGATCCCGACGGCCGGTTCCTCCGCCGCCTCGGATTCGACCAGGTGCACACGGTCTACCCGACGCTGCTCGACGACGGCCGCGTGGTGTACACGCGCTGGGACTACAACGACCGCGGGCAGGTCTTTCCCCAGGGGCTCTTCCAGATGAACCCCGACGGCTCCGGCCAGACCGAGTTCTACGGCAACAACTCGTGGTTTCCGACGACCATCGCGCATGCGCGCGGCATCCCCGGGACCGGGCGGGTGCTGGCGATCTTCTGCGGCCACCACACGACCCAGGCCGGCAAGCTCGGCGTCGTCGATCCCTCGCTCGGGCGGCAGGAGACCAGCGGCGCGCGGCTCGCAGGGCCGCTGCGCGAGACGCGGGCCGAGCGGATCGACGCCTACGGTCAGAACGGCGCGCTCTTCCAGTACCCGTTCCCGCTGACCGACCGCGAGTGCCTGGTCGCCTTCGCCCCGTTCGGCTGGGATTCCGACAGCCGGAGGCGGGGCGATGCGGACTTCGGCATCTACTGGTTCGACTTCGCCGACGGTCGCCGCGAACTGCTCGTCGCCGACCCGGCGTTGCCGTGCCAGCAGCCGGTCCCGGTCGTCGCCCGCACGCCCCCGCGGCCGTTTCCCTCGACCGTCGACCACCGGCGGGCCGACGGCACGGTCTACGTGCGCGATGTGCACGAGGGCCCGGGCCTGGCCGGCGTTCCCCGCGGGTCGATCCGGAGAATCCGCGTCGTCGCGCTCGACTTCCGGGCGGCCGGCATCGGCAGCAACCAGAGCGGCGGGCCGGGGGGCGGGGCGCTCATCAGCACGCCGGTGGCGGTCGGCAACGGCACGTGGGACGTGAAGATCGTGCTCGGGGAAACGCCGGTGGAGGCCGACGGCTCGGCCTTCTTCACCGTGCCCGCGCGCACGCCGCTCTACTTCCAGATGGTCGACGAACGCGGCTTCGTCGCGCAGACCATGCGCAGCTGGGTCACGCTGCAGCCCGGCGAGAACCGCGCGTGCGTCGGATGTCACGAGGACAAGAACGGCGCGCCGGCGGGGTCGTACGGTCCGGGGCTCGCGATGCGCGGCGGGCCGCGCGGGCTGGAGCCTTTCCAGGGGCCGTCGCGCGCGTTCAGCTTCGCCCGGGAGATCCAGCCGATCCTCGACCGCCATTGCGTTCGGTGCCACGACGACCGACCGGCGCTTGCCGCGCGGTGGGGAGGGGCGGGGCGGGATTCGGCCGGCGGCGGACGGGAGGAGGGAGTCGGGAGGCCCGGGAGGGCAGGAGAACGCGGAGTGACCCGCGCGTTCAGTCTGCTCGGCGCGCCGGTGCAGGATCCCCATGCCCGGCGGTTCTGGAGCGATGCGTACCTGGCCCTGACGCATGCCCGGCCGGACCGGGAGAAGGAACGGGACCGCTTCCGCGGGGACTACGAGCATGCCGTCGTGAACTGGCCCGGGTCGCAGTCCGTTCCAACGATGCTTCCCCCGTACTTCGCCGGGGCGGCGAGAAGCCGCCTGTTCGAGATGCTGGCCGGTGGCCACGGGGGGACGCGTGTCCCGGCGGACGAGATTCGCCGGCTGGCGTGCTGGGTGGATCTCTATGTCCCGTTCTGCGGCGATTACGGGGAATCCGCGGCATGGAGCGGGGAGGAGCGCGCGAAATACCTGCGCTTCATGGACAAACGGCGGGCCATGGAGGCGGTGGAGCGGGGCAATATCGAAGCCCTCCTGGCGCAGGGAGGACACCCCGTGCCCGGGGAACCGCACCGATCGCCCTGATCAGGGGGCGCCCTTTTTGGCTTGTGTGGCGTCACTTCGGCCGTATAGGTTGTAGGGAAACGGGGGGCGCGTCCCCACGGAAGGGAGTCCTGACGATGAGAAGGCTTTGGATGGGTGCGATGGCACTGGCGGTTGCGGGCTCCGTGGCGGCGACGGCCGAGCCGATGCGGACCCTGTTCGTGCAGGAAGACAAGGTCCCGGAGCCCGGCGCGCTCGAGTTCGGCGGGCTGTTCCTGTACCAGGAGATCACGGACGACGCTTCCCACCTGTCGGAAGCCTCCTACACCGAGTTCGGCCCGTACGCGCGGTACGGTCTCACGAAGGACTTCAGCCTCAACCTCGCCGTGCCCTTCGTGCGAAGCGCGATGGCGAATGGCGACAACGTCGGAATCGGCGATCTCGAACTCGGCGCGGATCTCGTCGGATACGAGAATGCGATCGGCTATCCCTACGTGATGCCCTATGCGCGCATCGCGCTCCCGACCGGCGACGACGCCAAGGGCCTCGGGACCGGGGAGACCCAGGCTCGCTTCGGCGTTTCGATCGGCACGACCGTGGATGACGACTGGGATTTCATCGCCGACCTCGGATACGTCGGGCGTTCGGAGACGGCCAACAGCCTCCGGCTGGGCGGCGCGATCGTCTACAGCTTCAGCAAGAAATTCAGCGTCCACCTGGAAGGCATCTACGACATCGCCGACGACGAGGAGTTGGAGGACATCGGCGTCATCATGGGCGGCATGGTCTACCGCCCGGCCGAGTTCTGGATGATCGGTCTCTACGGCGGCGTCGAGACGGGCGCCGTGGACGAGAACGTTGTCGTGGCCGCGAAGCTGGCCCGTTTCTGGGAGTGACCGGACGCCTCGCCGCAGGGCCGCAGCCGCCGTACGGGACGGCGTGGAGGACACGCCATGCAGCGCCAGCAGGTTCCGTTCGCCGCCCACCTCTGTGTGTGCGTCAACGACCGCAAGGGTGAGTCCCCATCCTGCGCCGACGGCGTGGGCATGCAGTTGAAGGACCTCCTCAAGTCCGGCGTCGAGTCGCGCGGATGGAAGGGGCGGGTCCGGGTGTCCCATACCGGCTGCATGGGCCTCTGCGCGCGCGGCCCGAACGTGATGGCGCATCCGCACGGCCTCTGGTTCTCCGCCGTCACCCCTGCCGATGTTCCGGCGATCCTCGACGAGGTCGGCCGCCGGCTGCCGTCCGGCTGATCCGGGTGGGTGCGGGCATGACCGAGAAGCGTGCCAGTCTTCCCGCCTCGCCCCGGCGGATCCGTGTGCTGATCAACCCGCGGTCCGGCCTTCGCACGGTCGGGCTGCCCCTGTTCAAGGCCTTCGAGCGACACTGGAACGGGCCGGACGTCGACATCGCCTACCAGATCAGCGATTCGATCGAGGACGGGCGCGCCAAGGCGCGCCGGGCGGTGCGGGACGGCATCGGGACCATCGTGGTCGTCGGCGGCGACGGCGTGGTCAATACGATCGGGAGCGAACTGGTCGGCACGGACGTCGCCCTCGGCGTGATCCCGGCCGGGAGCGGCAACGGGTTTGCCCGCCACTTCGGCATTCCGCTGACCTGGGAGTCGGCCGTGCAGGCGCTGTCCCGCGCCGACATCCGCGCCATCGACGTCGGCACCGCGAACGGGCGCCCTTTCTTCGTCACCTGCAGCCTGGCGTGGGACGCATCCATCGCCCGGATCTTCGAACGGTTTCCCGTCCGCGGGATCCTCCCGTACCTGATGGCCGGCGCCTACGGTCTCCTGGAGTACCGGCCGGTGCCGTTCGAGATCGAGGTGGACGGCGAGGGTCCGATGACCGTCAGGGATCCGATGGTCTTCACGGTCGCCAACCTGACGCAATTCGGCGGCGGCGCACGAATCGCCCCGGAGGCCTGTGCGGACGACGGGCGGATGGAACTGGTCGTCGTCGAGCAGGGCGATGCCGCGCGTGCCGCCGCGCAGTTCGCACGCCTCTACGACGGCACCCTCTCGACCGTGCCCGAGGTCCAGACGCGTCGGTTCGCGCGATCCCTCCTGGTCCGCCGACCGGGACCCGCTCCCATCCAACTCGATGGGGAGGCCATGGACTTCCCCGCCGAGGTCGATGTCCGGGTGATGCCCGCCGCGCTCCGGGTTCTCGTGCCCGGCCCATCGTCCGCCTGATCAAAGCGGCTAACGGAACGAAGATACTTTATTGTATTCGTGGCACATTATCGTCGCCATTCGACGAGGATCATGAATGTCGTCATTAAATGTAAATATAATCGTTGGAACATGATAGATATGTAACATTAATGTCTGGTGGCTGATGGAACGTCTCTTGCTGTATTTGCGTGCGGGTCATTTCCTGCTCGATCCGGGATGGCGGCAGGGGGATCTCTTGCGGTAATCTTGATGGGTGCCTATGCAGTCATGGTTTGAGACGACCGAGGCGATCGGGGCGGGTGCGAGGGGCGATGAGCCGCGGGAATCCTGCGGCATCTTCGGGGTCTTCAACGTTCCGGATGCGGCGGCGGTGATTCACCGCGGCCTTTTTGCGTTGCAGCACCGGGGGCAGGAGGGCGCCGGGATCGTCGTGTCCGACGGCGAGCACATCCGTTCGATCAAGGGTGTGGGCCTGCTCAACGAGGTGATTGCCGCGCACCGGGGCGTGAAGCTCCCGGGGGCGATCGGCATCGGGCATGTGCGGTACTCAACGACGGGGTCCTCGAAGCCGCAGAACGTCCAGCCGCTGGTGGTCGAGTGCGCGGACGGGCTGTGGGCGGTGGCGCACAACGGCAACCTGACGAACGCGCGCGGGTTGAGGCTTTCCTACCAGGAGGCCGGGGCGATCTTCCAGACGAGCACCGACAGCGAGATCCTGGTGCATCTGCTGGCCGACCCGATGTTCCGGACGCGGCCGCGCCGGGTCGAGCGGGCGCTGGCGGAGATGAAGGGCTCCTTCTCCTACCTGCTGCTGACGCCGAAGCAGGTGATGGCGGCGCGGGATCCGCTGGGGTTCCGTCCGCTGTCGATCGGCCGGCTGGGCGACGGCTACGTCTTCGCGAGCGAGACGTGCGCGCTGGACCAGACGGGGGCGGAGCACATCCGCGACGTGCTGCCCGGGGAGCTGGTCGTCGTGGACGCCCAGGGCATCCGCAGCAGCACGTTCTGCGAACCGGTGCAGGGCGGGCTGGGGCAGTGCATCTTCGAGCTGATTTACTTCGCGCGCCCGGACAGCACGGTCTTCGGCCAGAGCGTCCACGAGGTTCGCATGAAGCTCGGGCGCCGTCTTGCCCAGGAGGCGGCCGTGCCGGGCGACATCGTGATTCCGGTTCCGGACAGCGGCATGAGCGCCGCGCTCGGCTACTCGCAGGCGAGCGGCATCCCGCTCGAGTACGGCTACATCCGCAACCACTATGTCGGGCGCACCTTCATCATGCCGGACTCGGTCATGCGCAGCGGCGGCGTCGACATGAAGCTCTCGGTCGTGCCCAACGTGGTCCGCGGGAAGCGCGTGATCGTGGTCGACGACTCCATCGTGCGGGGCACGACCGCCCGCCGCCGCGTGCGCGGGCTGCGCACCGCCGGGGCGAAGGAGGTCCACATGCGGATCTCGTGCCCGCCGATCCGCCATCCCTGTTTCTTCGGCATCGATTTTCCGTCGCGCGACGAGCTCGTCGCCGCCGACCGCTCGCCGGCGGAGGTCGCGAAGTTCGTCGAGGCGGACAGCGTCGGATACCTGACGATCGAGGGGCTGCTGGCGTCGATCAGCCAGCCGGACACCTACTGCACGGGCTGCTTCATGGGCCGTTACCCGTGCGACACGGGAAGCGCCCATCACAAACTGGCGCTGGAGGCGTCGGGCCGGGGAAAGGCCTGACCCTCCGCGCGGGACACGCGATCGATGACCAGCAACTCCCATTCCCCGTACCCTTTGTCGCCGGGCCTTCCGCCGGCCCAGGGCCTGTACTGCCCTTCGTTCGAGCATGACGCGTGCGGCGTCGGCATGGTTGCGGACATCCGCAACCGTGCGTCGCACCAGACGGTGCGCGACGGTCTCCGGATCCTGATCAATCTGACGCACCGCGGCGCGACGGGCTCCGACGCCTGCACCGGCGACGGAGCGGGCATCCTCGTGCAGATGCCCGACGCGATGCTGCGCGAGCGCACGGCGGTCCGCGGCCTGCGGCTGCCGGAGCCGGGGGACTACGGCGCGGGCCTCGTGTTCCTGCCGCCGGATGTCGACCAGCGGCAGGCCTGCATGGATGCCATCGAGCGGATCGTCCGCGCGGAGGGCCTCGACTTCCTCGGCTGGCGCACCGTGCCCGTGAACCCGGACGTGCTCGGCGAGATCGCGCGCCGCGCGATGCCGGCCATCCGCCAGATGTTCATCGGCCGCCCGCCGGCCGTCGCCGCCGGCACCGACTTCGAGCGGAAGACCTTCGTCGTCCGCAAGGTGATCGAGCGGTGGGTGCGCGAGTCCGGCCTGCCGGAGCGCATCTACTTCTACATCCCGTCGCTCTCCTCGAGGATCATGGTCTACAAGGGCCTCCTGCTGGCGGACCAGATCCCGCGGTTCTTCGGCGACCTCGAGGACGAGACGATGGTGTCGAGTTTCGCGCTCGTCCACCAGCGCTACAGCACGAACACGTTCCCGACGTGGGACCTCGCGCACCCGTTCCGCTACCTCTGCCACAACGGCGAGATCAACACGCTCCGCGGCAATTTCAACTGGCTCAACGCCCGCGAGGGTCTCTTCCGCTGCGAGGCGTTCGGGGAGGATCTCCCGAAGATCCGGCCCGTCCTGACGCCCGGCGCGAGCGATTCGGCCATCCTCGACAACGCGGTCGAGCTGCTCGTCCACGCCGGCCGGTCGCTGCCGCACGCCGTCATGATGCTCATCCCGGAGGCGTGGGAGAGCCACGAGACGATGAGCGACGAGAAGAAGGCCTTCTACGAGTTCCACGCCTGCAAGATGGAGCCGTGGGACGGCCCCGCCGCGGTCGCGTTCACCGACGGGCGCCACCTCGGCGCCGTGCTGGACCGGAACGGCCTTCGTCCGTCGCGCTACACCGTCACCAAGGACGGCCGCGTCATCCTCTCGTCCGAGGCCGGCGTCCTCGAGATCGCCCCCGAGAACATCGAGCGCCGCGGGCGCCTCGAGCCCGGCCGCATGCTGCTCGTCGACCTTGAGCAGAAGCGCATGGTCGAGGACGACGAGATCAAGCACGACCTTGCCTCGCGCCGCCCGTACCGCGCGTGGCTCGACGCCTCCCTCGTCCGCCTCCAGAACCTCCCGGCGGGCGCCGCGCCGGCGGTCCTGCCCGCGGAGGACCTCACGCTCCGCCAGCAGATCTTCGGCTACTCGCGCGAGGACGTGAACGTCATCCTGAAGCCGATGGCCGAGAAGGGCGAGGAGCCCACCGGTTCCATGGGCACCGACACGCCGCTTGCCGTGCTCTCCGAGCGGCCCCAGCTCCTCTACAACTACTTCAAGCAGCTCTTCGCCCAGGTCACCAACCCGCCGCTGGACGCGATCCGCGAGGAACTCGTCACGTCGATGGTCTCCTACCTCGGCCCGGAGGGGAACCTGCTCGACGAGGAGCCCGGCGATGCGCGCCAGCTCCGGATCAACAACCCGATCCTGACCAACGAGGACGTCGAGAAGATCCGCGCCAACCCGGATCCCGCGTTCCGCGCGATCACGCTGGAGTGCGTCTTCCCGGTCGCCGAGGGGCCCGCCGGGATGAAGGCCGCCCTCGACCGCCTGTGCGATCGCGCGATGGAGGCGATCGGGCAGGGGGCGCGGATGCTGATCCTCTCCGACCGCGCCGCGGACCGCGACCGCGCGCCGATCCCGATGCTGCTGGCGATGGCGGGCGTCGGCCACCACCTGATCCGCAACGCCGCCCGCACGCAGGCCGGACTCGTCGTCGAGAGCGCCGAGCCGCGCGAGGTCCACCACTTCGCCGTGCTCTTCGGCTACGGCGCGGGCGCGGTGAACCCGTACCTCGCGCTGG
The DNA here is from genome assembly GCA_016873715.1 of Lentisphaerota bacterium. GTDB lineage: Bacteria > Verrucomicrobiota > Kiritimatiellia > PWTM01 > PWTM01 > VGWF01. Next base: position 8,660 of record VGWF01000073.1, read on the forward strand.
AGACCGTCCGCGGCCTCGCCCGCGCGGGCGAGCTGGGCGCGGTGTCGGAGGATGACGCCGTCCACCGCTACGAGAAGGCGGTCGTCAAGGGCATCCGCAAGGTCATGTCCAAGATGGGCATCTCGACCCTGCGCAGCTACCGCGGCGCCCAGATCTTCGAGGCGGTCGGCATCCACTCGTCGGTGATCGAGCGCTACTTCACCGCGACGCCGTCGCGCGTCGAGGGCATCGGGCTCGACGAGATCGCGCGCGAGGCGCTCCTCCGCCACGCGCAGGCGTTCCCCGCCCGCGAGGTTCCGGCGTCGCCGGACCTCGACGTCGGCGGCCAGTACCAGTGGCGGCGCGGCGGCGAGGCCCACCTGCTCGACCCGCTGGCGATCGCCAAGCTCCAGCAGGCGGTGCGACAGAACGACGGCCGCCTCTACGGACAGTTCTGCGAGCTGGTGTCCGCGCGGTCGCGCAAGCTCTGCACGCTGCGCGGCCTGATGGAGTTCAAGACCGACGGCCTCGGCGTCCCGATCGAGGAGGTCGAGCCCTGGCAGGCGATCGTCCGCCGCTTCAAGACCGGGGCGATGTCCTACGGCTCCATCAGCCGCGAGGCCCACGAGACGCTCGCGCAGGCGATGAACGCCCTCGGCGCCCGAAGCAACAGCGGCGAGGGCGGCGAGGACCCCGAGCGCTACCACCCGGACCCGCAGGGAGGATGGCGGCGTAGCGCGATCAAGCAGGTCGCCTCGGGCCGCTTCGGCGTCACGAGCAACTACCTCGTCAATGCGACGGAGCTCCAGATCAAGATCGCCCAGGGCGCCAAGCCGGGCGAGGGCGGCCAGCTCCCGGGCTTCAAGGTCTACCCGTGGATCGCCAAGACGCGCCACTCGACGCCGTACGTGACGCTGATCTCGCCGCCGCCGCACCACGACATCTACTCGATCGAGGACCTCGCGCAGCTCATCTTCGACCTGCGCTGCGCGAACCCCGATGCCCTGATCGACGTGAAGCTCGTCTCGTGCACCGGGGTCGGCACCGTCGCCGCCGGCGTGGCGAAGGGCAAGGCGGACCTCGTGCTGATCAGCGGCTACGACGGCGGCACCGGTGCCTCGCCGATCTCGTCGATCAAGCACGCCGGCCTGCCGTGGGAGATCGGCCTCGCCGAGACCCACCAGACGCTCGTGCTGAACAACCTCCGCTCGTGCATCCGCGTCGAGACCGACGGCAAGCTGCTGACCGGCCGCGACGTCGCCATCGCCACGCTGCTGGGCGCCGAGGAGTTCGGCTTCTCGATGGGCCCGCTGGTGAGCATCGGCTGCATCGTGATGCGCGTCTGCCACCTGAACACCTGCCCGGTCGGCATCGCGACGCAGGACCCCGAGCTGCGCGCGCGGTTCACCGGCAAGCCCGAGCACATCATCAACTACTTCCGCTTCGTCGCGGAGGAGCTGCGCCGCATCATGGCGAGCCTCGGGTTCCGGACGGTGGACGAGATGATCGGCCGCTCCGACAAGCTCGACGCCCGCGAGGCGAGCGACCACTGGAAGGCGAAGGGCCTCGACCTGTCGAAGGTCCTCCAGCGGCCGAAGGCGCCCCCGCACGTCGGCACGCGGTTCCTGTCGCGCGGCGACACGGGCGTCCGCTCCTCCCCGGACCACGAACTGATCGAGCGGTGCCGGCCGGCGCTCGACGACGGACAGAAGGTCGAGTTCGAGTTCCCGATCCGCAACACGCAGCGCACCTTCGGCACGATGCTGTCCAGCCGCATCTCCAAGTACTACGGCGAGGACGGCCTGCCGCCGGACACCATCGTGATCCACGCGAAGGGGTCCGCGGGCCAGTCGTTCTGCGCGTTCGGCGCCCGCGGCCTGACCGTCGAGGTCGAGGGCGAGGCGAACGACTACTTCGGCAAGGGGCTCTCCGGCGCGAGGCTCGTGATCTTCCCGCCGCGGAAGGCGACGATCGTCGCGGAGGACCACGTGCTGATCGGCAACGTCGCCTTCTACGGCGCGACGTCCGGCGAGGCGTACATCCGCGGCCGGGCCGGCGAGCGCTTCGGCGTCCGCAACAGCGGCGTGAAGGCCGTCGTCGAGGGCGTCGGCGACCACGGGTGCGAGTACATGACCGGCGGGCGCGTCGTCGTGCTCGGCGGCACCGGGCGCAACTTCGCCGCCGGCATGAGCGGCGGCATCGCCTACGTGTACGACGGGGAGGGGGACTTCGCGGAGCGGCGGTGCAACCGCGAGATGGTCAAGCTCGGCCCCCTGGCCCAGGCGGAGGAGATCGCGGCGGTGCGGGCGATGATCGAGCGCCACCGCGACCTCACCGGCAGCCCGGTGGCCGCGCGCGTGCTGCAGCGGTGGGAGGCCTCGCTGCCGAAGTTCGTGCGCGTGATGCCCGTCGATTACGAGCGGGCGCTCCAGATGATGGCGCAGCAGAGCGCGGACTAGGAGGGTTTCAGGTGTCGGGTGTCAGGTGTCAGGCGGAAGGGCGCACCGGGGGACGGCGGGCGGCCGCGTCGTCGCAGCGCTCCCGCGCGCACCGGAGGGCCGGACCCTCCATCCTCCACCGGGCCGCATCCTCCGACACCCCGACTCCTCCAACCTGACACCGGACACCTCTTATGGGCAAGACAACCGGATTCATGGAATACGCGAGGGAGCTCCCGGAGGAGCGCCCGGTCACCGAGCGCGTCGGCGACTTCCGCGAACTGTACCAGCCGTTCCCGGAGGACAAGGTCGTCCGCCAGGCGGCGCGCTGCATGGACTGCGGCGTTCCGTTCTGCCACTCGGGCTGCCCCCTGGGCAACGTGATCCCCGAGTGGAACGACCTCGTCTACCGGCGGAAATGGCGCGAGGCGTGGCGGAGCCTGTCCGCGACGAACAACTTCCCCGAGTTCACCGGCCGCATCTGCCCCGCACCGTGCGAGGAGTCGTGCGTGCTGGGCATCAACCGCCCGGCCGTCACGATCGAGCTGATCGAGAAGTCGATCGTCGAGTACGCGTTCGAGCAGGGCTGGGTCGTGCCCGAGCCGCCGTCGAAGCGGACGGGCCGGCGCGTCGCCGTCATCGGCTCGGGCCCCGCCGGCCTCGCCTGCGCGCAGCAGCTCAACCGCGCCGGCCACGAGGTGGCCGTCTTCGAGCGCGCCGACCGCGTCGGCGGACTGCTGCGCTACGGCATCCCGGACTTCAAGCTCGAGAAGGGGATCATCGACCGCCGCGTCCGCGTGCTGGAGGCCGAGGGCATCACGTTCCGGACGAACTGCCACGCCGGCGTCGATCCGTCCGCGGAGGAACTGCGGAGGTACGACGCGATCGCGCTCTGCGGCGGCGCGACCAAGCCGCGCGACCTTCCGATCCCCGGCCGCGATCTGGAGGGCATCCATTTCGCGATGCAGTTCCTCCCGCAGCAGAACCGCATGGTCATGGGCGAGAGCCTCTCGCATGTGATCTCGGCGAAGGACCGGCACGTCGTCGTCATCGGCGGCGGCGACACCGGCAGCGACTGCGTCGGGACGTCCGTCCGCCAGGGCGCCAAGGCGCTCACGAACTTCGAACTCCTGCCGCAGCCCGGCGAGGAGCGTCCGTCGGGCCAGCCGTGGCCGTTCTGGCCGATGCGGCTGCGGACCAGTTCGTCGCACCACGAGGGCGGCGAGCGCTACTGGCGCATCGTGACGAAGGAGTTCATCGGCGCCGGCGGCAAGGTGAAGCGGCTGAAGACCGTCAACGTCGACTTCCAGCCCGTCGGCCCCGGCGGCCGCATGCAGATGGTGGAACTGCCCGGCACGGAGTACGAGTGGCGCGCGGATCTCGTGCTGCTCGCCCTCGGATTCACCGGCCCCGAACCGGACGGCATCGTCGCGAAACTCGGTGTCGCGCTCGACGAGCGCGGCAACGTCCGGGCGGACGCCCAGTACCGCACCAGCGTGCCCGCGGTCTACGCCGCCGGCGACATGCGCCGCGGCCAGTCGCTCGTCGTCTGGTCGATCTCCGAGGGCCGCGAGTGCGCCCGATGCATCGACCTCGACCTGATGGGCTCGACCGAACTGCCGACCAAGGGGCCCGGCGACCTGCCCCGCGTGTAGTCCCGGAGGACCTCCTCCGTCCTCCTGCCGCCCGTCGACCGGCGCTTCGGCGCGTGTCTCCGAAGGTGCCGCTATCGATGTCACGCGGGATCGCCGGGGTTCCGGTGGCGGTCTGCGCCGGCCGCGTTCCTTGTTCCGCCATCGACACGAGGCGGACGGCAGGGAGCGCCGCGGAAGCGTGGGGGGCAGACAGGAGTGCCATGCCCCACGGCGCTGAATCCTGAGTCGCCCCCCGCCCCTCGTCCCTCGACCCTCGACCCCCGTCCCTCGGGACGCGCTCAGCGCGTCAGGCGCCGGGGGCCGGGGCGGGGTGATCGGCGGCGACGTCCGGCTCGAGGGGGTCGAGGACCCAGCGCTTGTTGAACCAGAAATACTGGTCCGGCGCGTCGAGGATGACCCGGTCGAAGATCCGCATGACCTCCTCGGTCATGCGGATGACGTCGGCGTCGCGGTCGAGCGCGGGGTCGGGGTGGATCGGCGGGTAGAAGCGGATGAGGTGGGTGGTCGGTCCGGTGCGCGTGGCGACGCTGGGGATGATCGGCACGCCGGCCATCTTGGCGAACATGCCCATGCCGGGGACGAGGTTGGCCTCGTGGCCGAGGAACCGCGCCTTGACGCCCGGCGTGCGGTTGCGCAGGTCGGTCATGAAGGCGAGGACGCGCCCGTCCTTGAGATACTTCACGGTCTTCCGCAGCGCGGGTCCGCCGCGCGGGATGGTCTCGATGCCTGTGAGGCCGCGCATGCGGTTGGCGTGGGCGTCGGTGAGGGGGTTCTTCTGCTTGCCGACGATGTAGAAGAGCGGCAGGCCGAGCATCTGCGCGGCGACGCCGCCCAGTTCCCAGCTGCCGAGGTGCGGCGTGACGATGATGGCGCCGCTGCCGGACCGGACGACGTCCTGGACGCGGACGATCTCGCGGGCGTCGATGTGACGGTCGATCCACTCGCGCGTCAGGCGGGGCACGCGGAGGGTGTCGATGACGCAGCCGAAGAAGCTCCGCATGGCGCGCCGCGCGATGCGGCGGACCTCGGGGGCGGGCATGCCGTCGCCGAAGACGTCGCGAATGCGGCGTTCCGCCTCGGCGACGCGCCAGCGGACGATGTGGAACGCGAACCATGCGAGGCCGTCGCCGAACGCCAGCGCAGCCCGGTAGGGCAGGACGTTGACGAGCGCGTGGATCGCGCGCATCGCGGCGTACTCGACGACGTGCTTGGGACGGTGGCCCATGGTTCGCGGCGGGGCGGCGGGAAAGGAAACGCCGCGGGCCCGGGGGCCCGCGGCGTTGCTCAGGACGCGCGGTCGCGCATCCTCATTCCTCGGTCTTGATCGCCTCGACGGGGCAGTTGCCTGCGGCGTCCTTCACGGCGTCTTCCTGGCCCGCCGGGACGACGTCGGCCTTGGCCTTGGCGACGCTGCCTTCCATGGCGAAGACGTCCGGAACGGCGTCGGTGCAAAGCTCGCAGCCCGTGCAGGTGTCGGCATCCACTGTGACTTTCATGGCAGTCTTCCTTTCCTGGTTTCGGTTGGACGGGTTTCCGCCTCGGGCTAGGAAACCACGTACTTGGTCTTGTAGTCCTCGAGGATCCGGATGTAGTTCGCGCGCTCGAAGGCGGCCGGGTTGGCCACGGACTTCTGGCTCATCGCGCCCTTCATCTGGGCCACGGACTCGTACTCCTTCTCGGCCATCCACGTCTCGAGTTCCTTGAGGATCGTGCGGAGCTGTCCCACGCCGCCCTTGAGCAGGGCGGAGCAGACCTGGACCGCGTCGGCGCCCGCGAGGATGCACTTGGCGGCGTCGATGCCGCCGTGCACGCCGGTCGTCGCGGCGAGGGAGGCCTCGAGGTGCCCGTGCAGGATGGCGATCCAGCGCAGCGGCAGGCGCATCTCGTACGGGGTGCTGAGCTTGAGGTCTGAGAGAACCTCCATCTCGTTCAGGTCGAAGTCCGGCTGGTAGAACCGGTTGAACAGGACGAGGCCGTCGGCCCCGGCCTGGTCGAGGCGGCGCGCCATGTTCGCCATCGAGCTGAAGAACGGGCTCAGCTTCACGGCGACCGGGATCTTCACGGCGGCCTTCACCGCGCGGACGACGTCGAGGTAGAGGGTCTCCACGTCGCTGCCGGTCAGGTTCGGATCGGTCGCGATGTAGTAAGTGTTCAGCTCCAGGGCGTGGGCGCCGGCCTCTTCGATCTTCTTCGCGTAGTCGATCCAGCCCTCGTTGGACATGCCGTTGAGGCTGCCGATGACGGGGATCTTCACCGCCGCGGCGGCCTTGTGGATGAGGTCGAGGTACTGGTCCGGCCCGACCTGGTAGGACCCGGTCTCCGGGAAGTACGAGAGCGCCTCCGCGAAGCTGTCGTTGCCGGCCGTCATCAGGTGGTCCAGCGCCTCGGCGTCGTGGTGCAACTGCTCCTCGAAGATCGAGAACATGACGACGGCGGCGGCGCCGGCGTCCTCGATCTTCCGGAGGTCCTCCACGCGCTGCGAGAGCGGCGAGGCGGAGGGCACGATCGGGTTCTTCAGCTTCAGGCCCAGGTAGGTGGTGCTGAGGTCCATGGTGTGTTCCTTCTCTTGGTTCCGTGGTTTGCTGTTGTCGCTCAGGCCTGCGGGGCCGCGTCGGCCGCCTGCGGGGCGGGCGCCGGGGCGGGGGTCGCCCACTGCTGGTACAGCCTCCACCGATGGTCGACGTCGGCCTGGGCGAGCCGGATGAGGCGGTCGGCCTCCTCGGGCTTGCTCAGGGTCAGCATCTTGTAGCGGGTCTCGCTGTAGGCGTAGGTCTTCACCGGGATCGACGGCGGCTTGGAGTCGATGGACAGCGGGTTCTGTCCCTTCGCCGCCAGGTCCGGGTTGTACCGGTAGAGCATCCAGTGTCCGCTCTGCACGGCCAGCTTCTGCTGGTCGAAGCCCTTCTGCATGTTGATGCCGTGGGCGATGCAGTGCGAGTAGGCGAGGATCAGCGACGGCCCCTCGTACGCCTCGGCCTCGAGGAACGCCTGCAGCGCGTGCCGCGGGTTGGCGCCGAGGGAGATGCGCGCGATGTAGATGTTGCCGTAGCACATCGCCATCATGCCGAGGTCCTTCTTCCCGGCCGGCTTGCCGCCCGCCGCGAACTTCGCGACGGCGCCGCGCGGGGTCGACTTGGAGGCCTGGCCGCCGGTGTTCGAGTAGACCTCGGTGTCGAGGACGAGCGCGTTGACGTTGCGCCCGCTGGCGAGCACGTGGTCGAGGCCGCCGTAGCCGATGTCGTAGGCCCAGCCGTCGCCGCCGAGGATCCAGACCGACCGCTTGACGAGGTTGTCGGCGATCGACGCGAGGTGCGTCGCGCGCCAGTCGGTCTTGCCGGCGAGCTTCGCCTTGAGCTGCGCGACGCGGGCGCGCTGCGCGGCGATCTGCTGCTCGGTGGCCTGCGGGGCCGCGATCAGCGCGTCCGCCAGCTCGCCGCCGACCTCGTCGCGGAGCTGCGCGAGCAGCTCGCAGGCGAACTCGCGGTGCTTGTCGAAGGTCAGGCGGTAGCCCATGCCGAACTCGGCGTTGTCCTCGAACAGCGAGTTCGACCACGTCGGGCCGCGGCCGTCGGCGTTCTGCGCCCACGGGGTCGTCGGCAGGTTGCCGCCGTAGATCGACGAGCATCCGGTGGCGTTGGAGATCACCGCGCGGTCGCCGAACAGCTGGCTGAGGATCTTGACGTAGGGCGTCTCGCCGCAGCCGGTGCAGGCGCCGGAGAACTCGAACAGCGGCTGCGCGAACTGGACGTCGCGGATCGAGCCGAAGTCCAGCGTGCCGCGGTCGGCCTCGGGCAGCGACAGGAAGAAGTCCCAGTGCGCCTTGCCGGCGTCCCAGATCGGCTCCTTCTCCGACATGTTGATCGCCTTGCGGCCGACCTGCTCCTTGCTCTTCCTGGGGCAGACCTCGACGCACAGCGCGCAGCCGGTGCAGTCCTCGATCGAGACGGAGAGCACGTACTTCTTGCCCGGGTTCTGCTTGTCCTTCCACTCGACCGACGGGAAGCCGGCCGGGGCGGACGCGACGGCCGCGGGTTCGACGATCTTGGCGCGGACGCAGGAGTGCGGGCAGACCAGCGCGCAGTTGCCGCACTGGATGCACAGCTCGGCATCCCACACCGGGACGAACAGCGAGATGTTGCGCTTCTCCCACTGCGTGGTGGCGGTGGGGAAGGTGCCGTCGACCGGCATCCTGCTGACCGGCAGATCGTCGCCGAGGCCGGCCATGATCGTCGCCGTGACGTCCTTCACGAAGGCCGGGGCCCGGGTCGGAACGACCGGCGGCAGCTCGCGGGTGCTCGTCGCGGCGGCCGGGACGGCGATCTCCCGGAGGTTCTCCAGGGTCATGTCCACGGCCTTGTAGTTCTTCTTGACGATCTCCTCGCCCTTGCGGCCGTAGGTCTTCTTGATCGCGATCTTGATCTTGTCGATCGCCTCCTCGCGCGGCAGCACGCCGGAGATCGCGAAGAAGCAGGTCTGCATGATCGTGTTGACGCGGCTGCCCATGCCGGCGTCGAGCGCGACGCGGGAGCCGTCGATCGCGTAGCACTTCAGCTTCTTCGCGATGATGTCCTGCTGCACCTTGCGCGGCAGCCGGTCCCACGCCTCCTCGGGCTTGAACGGGCTCGAGTTGAGCAGGAAGGTCGCCCCGGGCTTCGCGTACTTCAGCACGTCGACCTGGTCGAGGAAGACGAACTGGTGGCAGCCGATGAAGTTGGAGGACTGGATCAGGTAGGGCGAGTGGATCGGGTCGGGCCCGAAGCGCAGGTGCGAAACCGTGCGCGACCCGGCCTTCTTCGAGTCGTACACGAAGTAGCCCTGGGCGTACATGTCGGTCTCTTCGCCGATGATCTTGATCGAGTTCTTGTTCGCGCCCACCGTGCCGTCGGCGCCGAGACCGAAGAACATCGCGCGGACCACGCTGTCGGGCTCGATGATGAACGAGGGGTCCAAGTCCAGGCTCGTGTGCGACACGTCGTCGTTGATGCCGACGGTGAAGTGGTTCTTCGACTTCGCCTTGCCGAGCTCGTCAAAGACCGCCTTGACCATCGCCGGCGTGAACTCCTTCGACGAGAGGCCGTAGCGGCCGCCGATGATCTTCGGCATCGGGAAGGGCAGGGTCCCCTCGACGAGGCCCTCGCCGAGGACCGTGAGGACGTCCTGGTAGAGCGGCTCGCCCGCGCTGCCCGGCTCCTTCGTGCGGTCGAGGACGGCGATCGACTTCACCGACTTCGGCAGCGAGGCGAGGAAGCACTTTCCGCAGAAGGGGCGGTAGAGGCGGACGCGCACCACGCCGACCTTCGCGCCGGCCTTGTTGAGGGCGTTGACCGTCTCGAACACCGTCTCGGCGCCCGAGCCCATCAGGACGATCACGCGGTCGGCGTCCGGCGCGCCGTGGTAGTCGAAGAGGTGGTAGGAGCGGCCGGCGACCTTCGCGAAGCGGTCCATGATCGACTGCACGATCCCCGGGCACTTGTTGTAGAAGGGGTTCACCGTCTCGCGGCCCTGGAAGTACACGTCCGGGTTCTGCGCGGTGCCGCGCATGATCGGGCGGTCGGGGGTCATGCCGCGGTTGCGGTGGGCGACGATGAGGTCGTCGGGCAGCATCGCGCGGATCTGATCGTCGCTGAGAATCTCCATCTTCTGCACCTCGTGCGAGGTGCGGAAGCCGTCGAAGAAGTGAAGGAACGGAACGCGGGATTCGAGCGTCGCGGCCTGGGCGATGAGGGCCATGTCCATGACTTCCTGGACGGAGGAGGCGCCGAGCATCGCGAAGCCGGTCTGGCGGATGGACATGATGTCCGAGTGGTCGCCGAAGATCGAAAGGCCCTGGCAGGCCAGGGAGCGCGCGGAGACGTGGAAGACCGTCGAGGTCAGTTCGCCGGCGATCTTGTACATGTTCGGGATCATCAGCAGGAGCCCCTGCGACGCCGTGAAGGTCGTCGTCAGGGCGCCGGTCTGCAGCGCGCCGTGGACCGCGCCCGCCGCGCCGCCCTCGCTCTGCATCTCCACCACGGTCGGAACGGTGCCCCAGAGGTTCTTCCGGCCCTGCGCCGACCACTCGTCGGCCCATTCGCCCATGTTCGAAGAGGGGGTGATCGGGTAGATCGCGCAGACCTCGTTCGTCTTGTGCGCGATGTAGGCGGCAGCCTCGTTGCCATCGATGATCGCGGTCTTCTTCTTGTCCATATGCGTACTGGGTCTCCCGTGGTCCGTGCGATGGGCACGGAGAAAAACCACTCTTACCGCACCCGGCCTGCGCGAATCAAGGCGATTCCCGGCCCGGGTGGCAGTCCCGCCGGATCCGCCGGCGCCGTGTTTGGCATAGAGCAGTGCAAGGCAAATTGTTGCAACAGACGATGGATCGCGGGCCCGGCGCGGGGCTTGGCGGGGGCGGGGCGGGTCTGGTAGTGTGATGCCGCCTGAGGCGAGGACGAACGTCTGACCCCAAGGGAAGAACGGCCGCAGCGCACGGTGCGCGGCCCGGCCGATGCCTCTTCCCCCGGTCCCTCCCGACGGCCCTGGTGATGCATGGACAAGCGTCTCGGATTCGTCGGAATCATCGTCGAGGACCGCGCGCACGCGGCCCCGCAGGTCAACGCGGTGCTCTCGGAGCATGCTCCGCTGATCGTCGCGCGGACCGGCCTGCCCTACGAGAAACGCGGCGTCAGCATCATCGCGCTCATCGTCGATGCGACGACGGACGAACTGGGCGGGCTCACCGGCCGCCTTGGCCAGATACCCGGAATCACCGTCAAGTCCGCCCTTTCCAAGCCCTCCGCCGCCCCGCGCAGCGGCACGCCCTGAGGATGTCCAACCCTTGGAAGCCCTGCGCCACGGCCTTTCCAACCCTTGGAACGTGAAGCCCCCTTCCTGACACCTGGAACCTGACACCGGAAACCTCCGATGCACCGCACCGAAACCGACCTCCTGGGCTCCCGCGACGTGCCCGCAGACGCGTACTGGGGCGTCCATACGCTGCGTGCGACGGAGAACTTCCGCCTCGCCGGCCGGCCCGTCCGGTCCTCCCTGGTCCGCGCGCTCGCGATGGTGAAACGCGCCTGCGTCCGGGCCAACGCCGAGATCGGCGCGATCCCGGCCGCGGTTGCGGAGGCGGTCGAGGCGGCCTGCGCCGAGGTGGCCGCGGGCGGGCTGGCGGACCAGTTTCCGGTCGACGCCTGGCAGGGCGGGGCGGGCACCTCGCTCAACATGAACGTCAACGAGGTCGTCGCCAACCGCGCGCTGGAGCGGCTGGGCCGGCCGCGCGGCGACCATGCGACGGTCCACCCGATCGGGACCGTCAACCTGCACCAGTCGACGAACGACACCGTGCCCACCGCCGCGCGCGTGGCGGCGATCCTCGGCCTCCGGGATCTCAGCGCCGCGGCGGCGGGCCTCCAGGGCGCCTGCCAGCGGCGGGAGCGCGACTTCGCGGGCATCGTCAAGGTCGGTCGCACCGAACTGCAGGAGGCGGTCCCGATGACGCTCGGCGCGGAGTTCTCGGCCATGGCCGAGGCCTTCGGGCGCGACCGCTGGCGGACCTTCAAGTGCGAGGAACGCCTGCGCGTCGTGAACCTCGGCGGCACCGCGGTCGGAACGGGCCTCACGGCGCCGCGCCAGTACATCTTCCTGGCGACCGAGCGCCTGCGCGAGATCACGGGACTGGGCCTGGCGCGGGCGGAGAACCTGGTCGACGGCACCGCCAACGCCGACGCCTTTGCGGAGGTGTCCGGCGTTCTCGACGCATGCGCCTGCAACCTGCTCAAGGTCGCCGCGGACCTGCGGCTCCTCCACCTGCTCGGCGAGGTGCGGCTGGCCGCCCTCCAGGCCGGGTCGTCGGTCATGCCGGGCAAGGTGAACCCCGTGATCCAGGAGGCGGTGATGCAGGGCGCGCTGCGCGTGCGGTCGAACCACGCGGCGATCGCCGAGGCGGTCTCCCGGGGTTCGCTCCAGCTCAACGAGTTCCTGCCGCTGATCGCCGACCTGCTGCTGGAGTCGATCGAGGTCCTCGCCCGCTGCGCCGGGGCGCTGGCCGGGGCGGTCGACGCCCTGCAGCCGGGCCGGGAGGCCTGCGCGGCGCATGCGGACGGCAGCACCGCGCTTCTCACCGCGATGGTGCCGGCCGTCGGCTACGAGCGGGCCCAGGATCTCGCGAAGGACCTGGCCGCATCGGGCCGGACGGACGTCCGCGCGTTCCTGGTCGAACGTCTCGGCGCGGAGGCCGTCGAAACCCGGCTCGCCCCCGCCGCGCTGACGGCGCTCGGATTCGAACATCGAACGCCGAACATCGAACATCCAACATCGAACACCGAACGTCGGACGCAACAGCCGACAGCCAACAGCCAGCATCCAACACCCAGTTCCGAACCCGGAACGCGGAACCCGGAATCCCTGCGCCCTTGAACGCCTCCCCCCGATCCCTCCGCCCGCACATCGGCTTCTTCGGCCGGACGAACGTGGGCAAGTCGAGCCTCCTGAACCTGGTGGCGGGGCAGGATGTCGCCATCACCTCGCCGGTGCCGGGGACGACGACGGACGTGGTCGAGAAGGCGATGGAACTGCTCCCGATCGGCCCGGTGGTCCTCCTCGACACGGCGGGGCTGGACGACGCCTCCGAACTCGGCGGACGGCGCCGCGCGCGGACCTCGGCCGCGATGGAGCGGGCGGATGTCGTCGTGCTGGTTGCCGAGCCCGGCCTGTGGGGCGCCTTCGAGGACGAGGTCGTCGCGTCGGCCCGGGCGCGGAAGGCGCCGGTGCTGGTCGTGGTGAACAAGACGGACCTCGGCTCGCCGGACGCGGGTCAGGTCCAGCGCATTGCGGCCGCGTCGGACGCATGGATGGCGGCGTCCTGCACGGACCCCGCGGCCCGGGAGCGGATCGTCGTCGCGTTCAAGGAACGCCTCCTTCGGTTGCTGCCGGAGGAGGCGGTGCGGACGCCGCCGCTGGTCTCGGACCTCCTCCCTCCGGGAGGCCTCGCGGTGCTCGTGGTGCCGATCGACCTGCAGGCGCCGAAGGGCCGCTTGATCCTCCCGCAGGTGCAGACGATCCGCGATGCGCTCGACGGCGACGCGGCGGCGCTGGTGGTCAAGGAGCGCGAGCTGTCGGAGTACCTCGGCCGGCTGGTGCGTCCGCCGGACCTCGTCGTCTGCGACTCGCAGGCCGTGCTGAAGGCCTCCGCCGACACCCCGCCGTCGGTCCCGTTCACGACGTTCTCGGTCCTGATGGCGCGGGCGAAGGGGGACCTGGTGGAACTGGCTCGCGGGGCCGGCGCGATCCGGTCGCTGGGGCCGGGGAGCCGGGTGCTGGTCGCCGAGGCCTGCACGCACCATGCGCTCGAGGACGACATCGGCCGCGTGAAGATCCCCCGCTGGCTGCGGCAGTTCGCGGGCGCGGATCTCGCGATCGACCACGCGCAGGGACGCGACTACCCGGCCAACCTCGCCGGCTACGACCTGGTGATCCACTGCGGCTCCTGCATGCTGACGCGGCGCGAGATGCTCGGCCGCATCGCGCGCGCCCGGGAGGCCGGCGCGCCGATCACCAACTACGGCCTCGCGATCTCGGTGACGCAGGGCGTGATCGGCCGCGTCCTCGCCCCTTTCCCCGCCGCGGCCGAGGCGTGGGAGCGGATGGGCGGGAGGATGCACGGATGAGGGGATGCGGGCATGGAGCGCAGATGAATCGGCGCGGGATTTCAACGGATGCTGGAGGTGCGGGATGACCGGACATCGGAAACCGAACGGCGGAAATCGCACGGAGGACGGCCTCAGGCGTCTCGTGGAGAGTCTCAAGAAGCTGCGGACTGACGGGGGCGGGAGCGACTCCTGCAGGGTGCGGGCGAGCAGCGCAGCCCGCGGGACGCCCGTGGCGCCGTCCCGCCGGGCCCGTTCCCCGCGACCGACTCGCTCTGCGGTGTCCGCCCGCCGAAACGGTCCGTCCATCCATCCATCCGCATCCTCCGGTTCATCCGTTCGCTAGACAGGAGATCCGAACCCATGCCATCCGCTTCCGTCCTCCCCGAATCCCCGCCCGCCCCCGCCTCCTCGTGGGCGCGGGACCGCATCCGCATGGAGGAGATCGAGGCGTGGCGTTCCGGCGGGCGCGACTTCATCGATCCCGGCGCGATCGCGCGGGCGCTGGCGGAGGGCGCGGCGTCGCCGCCGGACGCGGCGCGCGTGCGCGACATTCTCGCCAGGGCGCGTGCGGTGGAGACCATGGCCCCGGGCGACCTCGCGGCGCTGCTCCACGTGACGGATCCGGACCTCTGGGCCGAGATGGGCGCCGCGGCGGCGGAGATCAAGCGCAAGGTCTACGACAACCGCATCGTGACGTTCGCGCCGCTCTACATCGGCAACCGGTGCGTCAACAACTGCCTCTACTGCGGCCTGCGCTGCGACAACGCGGACATGCAGCGCAGCGCGCTGACGATGGACCAGCTCCGTGCCGAGTGCGAGGTGCTGGCCGGCGCGATCGGGCACAAGCGGCTCATCATCGTGTTCGGCGAGCATCCGTCCACCGGCATCGACTACATGGTCGAGTGCCTGCGGACGATCTACTCCGTCAAGGTGAAGGCGCGCGTGGGGTGGGGGCAGATCCGCCGCGTCAACGTCAACGCCCCGCCGATGCGGATCGACGAGTTGAAGGCGCTGAACGACGCCGGGCTCGGCACCTACCAGGTCTTCCAGGAGACCTACCACCCGGGCGTCTACGCGGCGGTCCATCCGTCGGGGTTCAAGGCGAACTACGCATGGCGCCTCTACGCGATGCACCGTGCGATGGCGGCGGGGATCGACGACGTCGGCATCGGGGCGCTGTTCGGCCTGGCCGACTGGCGCTTCGAGATGATGGGGCTGCTCGCGCACGCGATCGAGCTCGAGCGCGCGTTCAACATCGGCCCGCACACGATCTCGTTCCCTCGGATGGAGCCGGCGGGCAACGCGCCGTACGTGCAGGAGTCGCGGTGGGCGGTGTCCGACGAGGACATCGCGAAGATCGTCGTGCTCATCCGCCTCGCCGTGCCCTACACCGGCATGATCCTGACCGCGCGCGAGAACGCCGGGATGCGGCGGCGGCTGATCCCGCTCGGCGTGACGCAGACCGACGCCTCGTCGCGCATCGGCGTCGGCAGCTACGCCGAGGCCGCCGGCATGCAGCACGACGACCGCCAGCAGTTCATGCTCGGCGACACGCGCAGCCTCGACGAGGTGGTGCGGGAGCTGGCGACGATGGGGCTCATCACCTCCTTCTGCACCGCGGGCTACCGGTGCGGGCGCACGGGCCAGTGCATCATGGACCTGCTCCGCAGCGGCGCGGAGGGCAAGTTCTGCAAGCTCAACGCCGTGCTGACCTACCGCGAGTGGCTCGACGATTTCGCGAGCCCGGCGACGCTCGCCGCGGCGGAGCCCGTGCTGGCGAGGGAGATGGACGAGGTCCGCGAGAGGATGCCGAAGGCGTGGCCGTCGTTCCTGGCCTCCTATGAACGGACCGCGCGGGGCGAACGGGACCTCTACTTCTGACCCGCGAGGGCCCGGATCATCGGCCAGCCTCGGGCATCTGGCGACCACCCGTGAGCCGTACGCATGGATACGGCCGCGACAGAGCGCGGCCCTCCAGAACCTGTTCCCTAGGGATTCGAGAGGACGGACCCGGAGGGCGCCGCTCCGTCGGCGCCGTTCGGGAGGCCCGCGCGGCATCGTTCGTTCCTGATTGACCAACCTTGGCCGATGTTCTTGGGAACGGGCGGGGAGCTTGACACCGCGTGGCTCATGGTCGAAGGTCGCGCGCGAATTCTGGGAGAGCGGATCATGAGGTGGCATATTCGGTGGATGGCCGGTGCGGTGATGCTCGCGGCGGCGGTGGCGGTCGCCCAGCGCGCGCCGATCGCGGTGGTGGCGAAGGATCCGTACGCCGGCGCGATCGTGGTCAACGCGGCGGACGGAACGGTGCTGTTCGAGGACAACGCGGACGCGCCGGCGTACCCGGCGAGCGTCCTGAAGCTGATGGACGCCCTGATCGTCCTCGAGCGCGTGGAGAAGGGGGCGTTGCGGCTGACCGACCCGATCCCGGTCAATGCCGAGGTGGCGGGCATCGGCGGATCGCAGGTCTACCTGGCGGAGAAGGAGCAGTTCCCGCTGGACGAGATGCTCTACGCGCTGTTGATCCAGTCCGCCAACGACGCCGCGACCGCCCTGGCGATTCACGTCGCCGGTTCGAAGGACGGCTTCGTGCAATTGATGAACGCGCGGGCCCGCCAGATCGGCATGACCGCGACGGACTTCAACTCGGTGCACGGCCTGCCGCCGGCCGCGGGGCAGAAGCCGGACGTCACCACCGCGCGCGACTTCGCGAGGCTCTGCGTGGAGTTGGCGAAGCGAAGGGACATCTTCCGGTACACGTCGGTGTCCGAGCGGGGATTCCGGAACGGCGCTTTCATGATGCGGACGCACAACGGCCTGCTGGGGTCCTTCCCGGGGTGCGACGGGTTCAAGACCGGTTACTACAAGGCGGCGGGCTACTCGATCGCGGCGACGGCCCAGCGGGACGGCGCGCGTGCCATCGCGGTCGTCCTGGGCAGCGCGACGAAGGACATCCGGGATCTCAAGACCCGCGAGCTCCTCTCGCTGGGCTTGTCGCAGATCGCGCGCGTTCCGGTCGCGGCGGCGCCGGGCGCTCCGGCTCCCGCGCCGGCGGCGGTCACCAACGTCCCGCCGCCTCCGTCCCCCGAACCGGCGAAGCGACGGTCGGGCGGCAAGGCCCTGTGGATCGGCGGCGGCGCGGCGATCGTGCTGATCGCGATGTTCGTCGGCTATCGCCGGCAGCAGTGGGGACGGTAGGTCGCGGCGGAGCCGTCAGGCCGGACGGGCCGGCCGCAGCGGGGCGACGAGCGCCTCGAAGACCCGGCCGCGGCGGACGCGGCGAACCCAGACCTCGTGCAGGTCCGTGCGGACCCGCGCATCCGGCGTCGGAGCCCGTCCGAGACGGGCGCGGATCCACTCGTCCACCGTGGTCGCGCCCGACAGCCCGGCATCGCCGGTCGCCGTCGCCACGTCGGCCAGCGGGGCGCCGCCGCCGGCCAGCCAGACGCCGCCGGCCATCGGGTGCACGGTGCGGGGCAGGCGCTCGTAGTCGGTCTCGCGTGGCCCGAGCAGTTCCTCCACGACATCCTCCAGGGTGACCAGCCCCGCGGTAAGGCCGTCGGGGTCCCTCACGATGGCGATGTGGGCGCGTTCCTCGAGGAAGAGGCGGAGGGCCTCGTCGCAGGTGGCGCTCGACGGGAGGAAGCGGACGGGCCGGATGATCCCGCGCAGGGTCGGGTTGGCCGGGTTGGTGCGCACCCGGTAGACGAGCTCCTTGAAGTTCACGTAGCCGACGATGAGGTTGCGATCGCCGGCGTCCGTCACGGGGAAGCGGGTGTGGGGATCCATGTGCGCGACAACGACGGCGTCGTGAAGGGTCTGGCCGCTCGAGAGGAAGGTCACCTCGGAGGCCGGGACCATGACGTCCGCGAGCGTCGTGCGCGACAGCAGTGCCGCGCGGGCGATGATCTTCTCCTGGTGCGGCGAGATGATCCGCGCGAGGCGCGCGTAGGCGGCGAGGGCGGGGATCTCCTCCAGCCCGATCGACGGATCGCCGGCGGCGCGGCGACCCTCGAACGGCCGGTTGAGCCAGCGCAGGGCCCGGACGAGGGGGCGCAGGGTGCGGCAGAGGAACTCCAGCGGGACCGCCAGCACGCCCGCCAGCTGCCGGTTGAACCGGACGCCGAGCGTCTTCGGCAGGATCTCGGTGTACTGGAGCATCAGGAACGTGAAGACGGCGGAGAAGACGCCGATCCAGTCGTCCCCGAAGACCACCGCGAACTCGGCCCCCGCGATCGTGGCGCCGATGGTGTGTGCCGTGGTGTTCAGGAGCAGGATGACGGTGATGGGACGGTCGATGTCCGCCTTGAACGCATTCCAGATCGCCCCGGCGCGCGGGCGCGTCCTGTCAAGTTCGGCCACCTGGCCGGGCGTCAGGCTGAGGAGCGTCGCCTCCATGAGGGAGCAGCAGAACGACACGCCCAGGGCCAGAATCAGGCTGGTCAGCAACAGCGTCATGTTCGCACCGGTCGGGCACTCCCGCAGGGTGCGCCGCACGATAACCGCAGGGTGGCCGGCGGGCAAGCCGGCGCGGTCCTCCAGAACCTGTTCCACGGGGGGACGCGAGGACGGGCCTGGCGATACGGCCGCGACAGAGCGCGGCCCTCCAGGTTCGTTCCTGGAGGAGCCTGGAGGGCGCCGCTTCGTCGGCGCCGTGATCCAGATCCGTTCCAAGGAGATGCGAGAGGACGGGTCTGGCGATACGGCCGCGACAGAGCGCGGCCCTCCAGATCCGTTCCATGGAGGAGCCTGGAGGGCGCCGCTCCGTCGGCGCCGTGATCCAGGTCCATTCCATGGAGATGCGAGAGGACGGGCCTGGCGATACGGCCGCGACAGAGCGCGGCCCTCCAGGTCCGATCCTGGAGGAGCTTGGAGGGCGCCGCTCCGTCGGCGCCGTGATCCAGATCCGTTCCAAGGAGATGCGAGAGGACGGGCCTGGCGATACGGCCGCGACAGAGCGCGGCCCTTCAGGTTCGTTCCTGGAGGAGCCTGGAGGGCGCCGCTCCGTTGGCGCCGTGATCCAGATCCGTTCCATGGAGACGCGAGAGGACGGGCCTGGCGATACGGCTGCGACAGAGCGCGGCCCTCCAGATCCGTTCCATGGAGGAGCCTGGAGGGCGCCGCTCCGTCGGCGCCGTGATCCAGGTCCGTTCCATGGAGATACGGGAGGACGGGTCTGGCGATACGGCCGCGACAGAGCGCGGCCCTCCAGATCCGTTTCATGGAGGAGCCTGGAGGGCGCCGCTCCGTCGAGCCGTGATCCGGGTCAATTCCATGGAGATGCGAGAGGACGGGCCTGGCGATACGGCCGCGACAGAGCGCGGCCCTCCATGTCCATTCCTTGAGGAGCCTGGAGGGCGCAGCTCCGTCGGCGTCCCC
>VGWF01000074.1 GCA_016873715.1 Lentisphaerota bacterium
CCGCCACATTTCCGGCGCCGACCCGGCGGCGATGCTCCGCGGGATCCTCGACCGCGGCTACTCGATCGCGGTCGCCGACGACGCGGGCGGGCTGCGGCCGGTGGGCCGGGACGTCGACGGCTTCGTCGCGGGGTTCGACGCGCACCGGCACCACGTCGACCTCGTCCTCGAGCCCGAAGGCGCCCCGGGCCCCTGAGCCGGAGCGTGCCCCGGGCGCATGACAAACGTTTTACATCTCCGTTGCGGCCCCATGACCCGCGGCGGGCGCGGATCGCGTCTAGTACGCGTGGACAGGGGCGGTGGATCCCGGGCGGACCGGGGCCGCGCCCCGCACGAAGGGAGCGGGACCATGAAGACGAACGCGATGGCATGGATGGCGGCCGCGGCGATCGCGGCCGGGCTGGCGCCGATGGCGCCGGCGAAGACGACGGACGGCGTGCAGTGCCGCGTGGAGCTCGACCGGGCCGTGCTGCCCGCGGGCGGGCCGCAGCGGGCGGTCGTGAAGGTGACGCTCGACGCGCCGCGCCCGCCGGAGACCGAGCGCCGGCCGCCGGTCAACCTGGCGCTCGTGCTGGACCGCTCGGGCTCGATGAGCGGCGACAAGATCGAGCGGGCGAAGGAGGCGGCGATCGAGGCGGTCCGCCGGCTCGGCCCGGACGACCTCGTCTCGGTCGTCGTCTACGACCACGAGGTCGACACGATCGTCCCCGCCCAGCGCGCCGCGAACGCGGAGTGGATCGAGGGGCGCATCCGCTCGATCCGCTCCCGCGGCAACACCGCGCTCTTCGCGGGCGTCAGCCAGGGCGCCGCCGAGGTGCGCAGGCACGACGACCGGCGCTTCACGCACCGGATCCTGCTGCTGTCCGACGGCCTTGCGAACACGGGGCCCGCGCAGCCGGCGGATCTCGAGCGGCTCGGGCGGGCGCTGATGAAGGAGCGGATCTCGGTGACGACGATCGGGCTGGGCACGGACTACAACGAGGACCTGATGACGCGCCTCGCGCAGGCGAGCGACGGCAACTCCTACTTCGTCGAGCACAGCCGCGACCTGCCGCGGATCTTCGCGGCGGAGCTCGGCGACGTGCTCAGCGTCGCGGCGCGCGAGGTGCGGATCGAGATCGAGTTCCCGGCCGGCGTGCGCCCGCTGCGGATCGTCGGCCGCGAGGGCCGGCTCGACGACCGGCGCGTCGAGATCGCCCTGAACCAGCTCTACGGCGGCCAGTCGAAGTACGCGCTGGTCGAGGTCGAGGTGCCCGCCGCCCGCGCGAGCGACGTGCGCGAGATCGCGCTCGCCCGCTGCCGCTACGAGAACGCGTACACCCAGCGGAACGAGGACGCCTCCGGCCGCGTCGAGGCGCGGTTCAGCGAGGATGCCGCCGAGGTCACGCGCAGCGGCAACGGCGCGGTCGTCGTCGAGTTCCTCCGCAACGAGGTCGCCATCCAGTCCGACGAGGCCATCGAGTTGAACGACCAGGGACGGAACCGCGAGGCGGCGACGAAGCTGCGCGCGGCGCAGAGCCGCGTCCAGAAGCTGGCCGAGGAGTTCCGCGTCGAGGGAGAAGTGCAGAAGGACATGGACGCCGTCGGCGCCGCCGCCGAGAAGATGGAGCAGGGGGGCTTCGACAACGTCGACCGCAAGGCCTCGCGGGCCGACAACTTCCGGGTTTACAACCAGCAGATGAAGTGAGCGTCCCGGCGCCGCACCACGGCGGGAAACCACGGATGTCACGGATATCGCGGATGGGCTGAGGCACAGCCTGATCCGCTTCATCCGTGAAATCCGTGGTGTTCTCCCCGCCGCCCGGTCCCTGTGCTTTGTGATTGGCGATTGCCGCGGCTCCCGTATGATGCCGGCCATGCAACGGCGCATTTCGACGATCCTCTACATCGTGCTGCTCGCGGTGCCCGCCCTGGTGGCCGGGGGGCTGGCACTGCGGATGCTCGGTCGCGAGGAGGGGCGGTTGCGCCTCGAGGCCCGGGCGGCCGCGGAGGAGCGGGTGGGCCTGGCGGCCGCGGCGATCCTCGGGGCCGTGCGGGAGGTGGAGGACGGTCTCGCCGACGCCCTGCGCAGGCTGACGCCGGAGGAGCGGCTGGAGAAGCTCCGCGCATGGGAGCGCGACAACCCGCTCGTCCGAAACGTCTTCATCTGGCGGCCGCAGCGCGGCCTGGAGTGGCCGGCGGCGGAGGGGGCGCAGACGGCCGAGGAACGCGAGTTCGTCCGCCGCTACGAGCCGCTGTGGAGCGGCGCGATGCCGTGGACCGCGTCCGGCACGCCGCTGGAATCGGCGGACGCGATTTCCCCGGTGTGGCGGTCCGGCATTCCGTCGCAGGGCGGGCCCGGCCAGGCGGCGGCGCTGCAGATGGAGCTTCGCGGCCTGTCGCGGCCGGGCGGCCCGCCGGTGCGCGGCGGGTGGATCCCCTGGCATTCCGGCCAGACGCTGCACCTGCTCGGATGGGTCGAATCGCCGGACGACGGGGCGGTGTGCGGGGTCGAACTGGAGACGATGACGCTGCTTTCGCGGGTCACGCCCGCGCTGCCGGCCGCCTCGCCGGGCACGGCGTTCGCGCTGCTCGACGGCGACGGCCGGGTGCTGCACCAGTCCGGCGACCGCGAGATCGCCGACCCCGCCGCCCCGGCGGCCGCGGTGCCGCTGGCGCCGCTCCTCCCGCACTGGCGCGTCGCCTTCTTCACGGGCTCCGAATCCGCGGCGCCGGCGGCGGCGGCCTCCTACCGGCTTCTCGCCGGCCTGACGGTCCTCGCGTTCGTGCTCGCCATCCTCGGCGGCGGCGCGCTGCTGTTGCGGGAGGCGCGGAGGCAGGCGCTCGATGCGGCGCAGAAGACGTCGTTCGTCTCGAACGTCTCGCACGAGCTCAAGACGCCGCTGACGACGATCCGCATGTATGCCGAGATGCTCGGCGAGGGGCGCGTGGCGGGTCCCGAGAAGCGGCAGGCCTATCTCGACACCATCGTCGGGGAGAGCCACCGGCTCACGCGGCTCGTCAACAACGTGCTCGATTTCAGCCGGCTCGAGCAGCACCGGCGCAGCTACAGCCCGGAGCGCCTCGTGCTGGCCGACTGGCTCGGCGCGCTGGTCGAGGCGCACCGGCCCCGCTGCGTCGAGGCCGGGGTGGGCCTCGAGGTGCGCCTGCCGGAGGACGGGGTGGGCATCCGCGCCGACCGTGACGCGGCCGAGCAGATCGTGCTGAACCTGCTGGACAACGCGCTCAAGTACGCCGGCGGCGGCGGAGTCGTCGAGATCGAGGCCGACCGCGCCTCGCTCCGCGTGCTCGACCGCGGTCCCGGCGTGCCGCCGGCCCTCCGCGAGCGGATCTTCGAGAAGTTCTTCCGCGTCGACCGCTCGCTGACGTCCGCGGTGCCCGGCACGGGGCTGGGTCTGAGCATCGCCCGGCGTCTGGCGCGGGACATGGGCGGCGACCTCACCTGCGGCCCGCGCTCCGGCGGCGGGGCCTGTTTCGAGTGGACGCTGGCCGCGGCGGACATCGAGCCCCGGCGGCACGGGGCGCGGCCCCACCCGGGCGCGGAGCCGGCCGCATGAGCCGCGTGCGCATCCTGGTCGCGGAGGACGACCCCCCCATCCGGCGGGGGCTGGTCGATGCGCTGGGGGGCGAGGGCTACGAGGTCGAGGCCGTCGCGGACGGCGGCGCGGCGCTTCGGGCGTTCGCGCCGGGCCGGTTCGCGCTGCTGCTGCTGGACATCATGATGCCGGAACGGAGCGGCTACGACGTCTGCCGCGCCGTGCGCGCGACCGACACCGCCACGCCGATCATCCTGCTGACCGCGAAGGGCGAGGAGATCGACAAGGTCGTCGGCCTCGAACTCGGCGCGGATGACTACATCACCAAGCCCTTCGGCGTCCGCGAACTGCTTGCGCGGATCGCCGCCGTGCTGCGCCGCTCGCGCGCCGTGGCGCCCGCGACCGCCGCGCCGCCGCCGACGGATTCGCCGCGCACGCTCCGGTTCGGAGCGGCGGAGATCGACCGCCGCACCTTCCGCGGCCGGCTCGGCCGCCGCACGTTCGAGGTTACCGCGCGGGAGCTGAAGCTGATCGAGGCGTTCCACGCCCGGCCGGACGAGGTGCTCTCGCGCGACGTCCTCCTCAACGAGGTCTGGGGCGTCGACTACTTCGGCACGACGCGCACGCTCGACCAGCACATCGCGCAGTTGCGGAAGAAGATCGAGGCCTCGCCCGCCGAGCCGCGGACGATCCTCACCGTGCACGGCGTCGGCTACCGCTACATGCCGGAGTAGGGCGGGCAACCCGGCGGCGTCTCGCCGCGCGCCTCGAACCCGCGGAGGAGAAGCTCCGGGGCCGTCCTTGCGGATTCCCATGGAACGGGATCCGGCCGACCGCGCCTTCGCACGGCGCCGACCACGCGCCGCTTCGCGTCGGGTGGCCGACGGAGCGGCGCCCTCCATTATCCGGTGAGCAGGTCATGATTCCGTTGCACCGGAGCCTGGAGGGGCACGCTCCGTCGTGCCCGGAATCGGCGCCCGTGACCCTTCGGCGCCGACACGCGCCGTTTCGCGATCCGGCGGTCAGTCGATGACGGGGCGGAGATCGATCACGTGCACCTGGCGGCCGGCGCCGGAGTGGGGCGAGTCGATGCAGGCGAGGGTGCCGTCGCGGTTGCAGCGCGGGTGAAGGTCGCAGCGCCACTCGCCCTTGTACTCGGGCGGGAGGTGGAAGCGGCCGACGGTCACCGTGCGGTCGGACTGAAGGTCGCGCAGGTAGAGGGCCTGGTTGCGGTTCGGCTTGTCGGGATAGGTGTCGCAGAGGATCCAGCGGTCCTTCCGCTTCGGGACGTAGGTGCAGTGGCCGTCGACCGGCAGCATCCCGTCGACGACCGTGGCCTCCTGCGTGAGGTCCTTGAAGACCTGGAAGCGCCATTCCTTCGCGTCGGGTCCGAAGCCGGCGTAGGCGAGGATGTGCTGCGGGTCGCGCCAGACGAAGTGCGACACCTTGCCGCTGGGGATCAGCACGTACGGGTTCTTTCCGTCGGCGTCGACCGAGAGCATCCGCGTCTTCCACGACTTGCCCTCGGCCTCCCCGGCCCAGCGGTGCAGGAAGACGAAGCGTTGGCCGTCCGGCGCGACGAGCAGGTGGTTGAACCAGTGCTTGGCGCCCTTCGAGTAGCCGCCCGGCGGCTCGATCTTCGCGATGTCGGCGAAGGAGAAGAGCAGCGACTGCGTGCCCGACTTCAGGTCGACCTTCCAGATGCCGGCGTCCTCCGGGGCGAGGACGTCGCGGTTCGGGTCGGGCAGGCCGGAGTAGCCGTAGCCGGGGCGCGTGTCGTTGAGGCGGCGGAAGTCGGGTGCGACACCCCAGGCGCCGCAGGGGCTGAGGGCGTAGACGGGGTGGGGGACCGTGCGGGTCTTCCCGGAGCGGACGGCCTTGATGTGGCAGACGAAGCGGTCGCCGTCGCGGTCGTTCCAGAGCACCTCGTCCGCCGAGCCGGGCACCCACTGGAGCATGCAGCCCTGCTGCCAGTTCCACGCGCGGCTGGAGCCGAGTTCGATCCAGCGGTCCTTGTCCTGCAGGTCGACCATGCCGACGCGGATGACGTCGTCGCCCGTCGGCGAGCGGTGTTCGAAGTCGACCTCGTTCGAGAGGGCGAACCGGCCGGTCGGACAGAACTGGTCCTTGTCGTAGTAGCCGAACCAGTGGCCTTTCGGCCCCTTCGTGATCGTCCGGACGGGCGCGGCGATCTCCTCGGGACCGGCGGCGGCGGCGCGGCGGACGAAACCCGGCGCGGCGAGGAGCGGCGCGGCGGCGGCGCGGGCGAGGAACGTGCGTCGGTTCACGCGGGGATGCATGGGCGGGCTCCTATCGGGTTGCGGCGGTCCCGCGGCGCGAAGGCAGGGGGCCGGGTCACTCGATCATCTTGTCGTAGAAGTCGACGATCGCATCCGGGTGGCCGCTCTCCATCCACGCGATCGACTCGCGCGGATGCTGGTTGAGCATGCCGGAGATCATGTGCGGGATGCTGTAGCCCCACGGGATGGTCTTGCGCAGCGGGAAGAAGTGCTTCTCGATGCACTCGAGCACCGGGCGGATGTTGAACTTCGGGTTCTTGAGGAAGCTGAGAAGCAGTTCCATCGGGCAGTTGCCCGCGCCGCGGCCGAGGCCGTTGATCGTCACGTCGAGCCGGTTCGCGCCGGCGATCAGCGCCTCGATCGTGTTCGCGTAGGCGAGCTGCATGTTGTTGTGCGTGTGGATGCCGACCTGCCGGCCCGCGCCGGCGATGCGCACGAACAGCTTCACGTAGTCGCGGATCTGCTCGGAGTAGAGCGCGCCGAAGCTGTCGACGACGTAGAGCACGTTGACCGGGCTCTTCTCGACGACCTCCTCGAGGGCGATGCGCAGCTCGTGCTCGGGCACGGCGGAGAGGGCCATCAGGTTGAGCGTGGTCTCGTAGCCCTTGTCGTGCGCGTCCTTGATCATGTCGATCGCGCCGGGGATCTGGTGGATGTAGCAGGCGACGCGGATGCAGTCGAGGGCGCTCTGCTCCTTGGGCAGGATGTCCTCGCGGTAGTTCGTGCGGCCGACGTCGGCCATCGCCGAGAGCTTCACGCCCGGCGGGGCATCGCCGATCACGCGGCGCAGGTCGTCCTCGCCGCAGAAGCGCCAGGGGCCGTTCTCGTCGGCAGCGTAGAGGGACCGGTCCGCCTTGTAGCCCATCTCCATGTAGTCGACGCCGGCGGCGCAGCACGTCTCGTAGCAGGCCCGGACGAACTCCAGTTCGAACTTGTGGTCGTTCATCAGCCCGCCGTCGCGGACGGTGCAATCGAGCACCTTGATCGAGGGCCGGTAGGTGACCCACGAGTCCCGGTGCATCATCTGGATCTTTTCCTTCTTCATGCGCCTGCTCCCCACGTGAGCCGCGCAGTATGGCGGGTCGCGGGCCGGTTGGCCAGCGAGAATCGCGGGGGAACCGGAGAATGGGCGCATCTCCGGTCCGGCGCGGCGATGACGGAGACGCTCGCACGGGCTTCCCGTTCGGCCGGGCCGCGTCTCGGCTCATCCGTTCCCGTGGAGTCCGGGGTAGGGCCCGACCGCGGCTCGACTGAGCTCGCCGAAGTCCGGGCGGGCCGAACGCTGGATCCCGGTCGCCCTGCGGACTCCGGGCGGCGCCCGCAGGATCAGGTCCATGAACCGCAGATGCGCCCCGGAGGATTGCCGCCGCGCGCCGGGCAGGCTAGGATGGGATCATGAAACTCCTGACCCGCAGGGGTGTGTTCGCCGGATGCATGGCGATGGGGTTCGTCGTCGCCGGGGCGGCGCGCGCGCAGTCCGACGGCCTCTACGCCGACTTCGTCACGAGCCTGGGCTCGTTCACGTGCCGGCTCGACTACGTCAACGCCCCGCGGACCGTCGCGAACTTCATCGGCCTGGCCACGGGCGCCCGGACCTGGCTCGACCTCGCCACCGGCGCCGCGCGCAGCAACGGCTTCTACAACGGGCTCACCTTCCACCGGGTGATCCCCGGCTTCATGATCCAGGGCGGGTCGCCGAACGGCCAGGGCACCGACGGGCCGGGCTACACGTTCCCGGACGAATTCAGCGCCCTGCTCCGGCACGACGCGGCGGGCGTTCTCTCCATGGCGAACTCGGGGGCGGACTCGAACGGCTCGCAGTTCTTCATCACGGTCGCAGCGACGCCGTGGCTCGACGACGCCCACTCGGTCTTCGGCCGCGTGGAGGCCGGGATGGACGTCGTGAACGCGATCAGCGTGGTGGACCGGGACGGGAACGATGTTCCGACGACGCCGGTGGTCGTCTCGAACGTCACGATCCGGCGGGTGGGCGCGGCGGCGACGGCGTTCAATGCCCCCGCGCACAAGCTGCCGGTCGTCAGCAACGTCCGGCTCGGGATCTCCGGCGGCGCCGGCGAATCCGTGGATCTCGCCTTCCAGCGCCGGGCCTACACGCAGACCCGCCTGTACGCGACCGAGGACCTCTCGGCCGCCGCCTGGAGCACCTTCGACCTGGGTACCGAAGGGGCGACGCCCGGCGCCGGCGGCCAGTCGGTCAGCCTTGCCGGCGTCAACCGGATGTTCTTCTCGCTGGCGCAGGTGCAGTACCCGCTCGCCCATGCCAGCATGCTGAACCGGACGATGACGCTTTCGTTCAGCGGCGGCGACACGATCATCATCTTCTACAACGGCTCCGGCGGCGGGGCCTACACGTACGTCGGCTACGGGTCCGGGGTGGTGAGCTTCTACACCTGGAACCCGGGCATCTACCGCGGCTACCTCTCGCCGATCGTGTTCGACAACTCGTGGCGCCTGGACCTTCTGCTGACGCCGGTGACGGAGAACGGCGGGGCGTTCCTCGGCTACACGTTCGACCAGAACGAGCAGGTGTGGAAGCTGGCGTACAGGGGTAGCTACACGCTGACGCCCTGAACCCGCGCTCCGCTACGCGCGGGGGTGGGCCTTCTCGTAGACCTCGCGCATCCGCTCGATCGACACGTGGGTGTAGAGCTGCGTCGTCGACAGGCTCGCGTGGCCGAGCAACTCCTGCACGCTGCGCAGGTCGGCGCCCGCGTCGAGCAGGTGCGTCGCGAAGCTGTGCCGCAGCGTGTGCGGGGTGACGTCCGCCGGCAGACCGGCCGCGATCAGGAAGGGCTTCAGCAGGCGCTGGACCGACCGCGGCGTCAGCCGTCCGCCCGTGTGGCCGACGAACATCGGCTTGTCGCGGCGCGGCAGGTCCGGGAAGGCGAGGTCGCGAAGCTCGAGGGCCCGCCGCAGCGCGCGGATCGCCGGGTTGCCCAGCGGGCAGAGCCGCTCCTTCTTCCCCTTGCCCAGCACGCGCGCGACGCCGGACAGGATGTCGAGCGAGGCCTCGCGAAGCGCCGCGCATTCCGCGATGCGCATGCCGGTGCTGTAGAGGAGTTCCAGGATCGCCGCGTCCCGCGCGGCCGCGTACTCGATCCAGCGCCGCCGTTCGGGCAGCGTCTCGTCCTTCAACGCCGCGGCGGCCAGGCGCGCGGGCGCGTCGAGGAGCCGGCCGGCGTCGGCCACCGTCAGCACCTTGGGCAGGAGGCGCTCGCGGCGGGGGAGGTGGACGGCGGCGAAGGGGTTCGCGCCGACGACCTCCTCGCGCAGCAGGAAGCGGAAGAACGCGCGGAGGCTGGAGGCCTTGCGCGCGGTCGTCGTGGGGGACAGGCCCTGTTTCTGGAATCCGACGAGGAAGCGGCGCGCCGAAAAGCGGTCGCACGCGGCCCACGCCAGCGGCGGCGCGGCGGCGGGGCCCCAGGTCAGGTCCGCGAACTGCTGCAGGTCGCCGAGGTAGGCGTCGAGCGTGTGCGCCGACGCGTTGCGCTCGGCCTCGAGGTAGTCGACGAAGCGGCGCACCTCGGGATCGGCGGCGACCGTGCGGTCGCGCGGCGGGGCGGCGGGGGCGCAGGTCATGGCCCGTACACCCGCCGGCGCTCGTGCTCGCTGCCGCTCTCGGTTTCGATCCCGATGTCGATCCTCCGGGACGCGGGCAGCGCGGCGCGCAGGCGGCTGAGCAGCCGGTCGAACTCGTCGTGGAAGCCCACCGAGGGCACCTCGGGATGCATCACGACGTCCACGGCGAGGTCGTAGGCGCCGGAGGGGCCGGTCAGCCGGAGGTCGTGGAACCCGGAGATGTCCTCGCGGGCGTCGACCATCCGCTGCAGCACGCGCTCCGCCTCGGCATAGTCCGGATGGCTGCGGTCGACCGGGTCGGCGTGGGCGATCACCTTGGCGCCCGTCGCCTGCGCCACGCGCGATTCGGCCTGCTCGGCCAGCGTGTGGGCGGCGGTCACCGTGAGGTCGGCGTCGACCTCGATGTGCAGCGAGATCAGGCGGACGTCGCCGTAGGTGTGGACGATCACATCGTGCACGCCGCGCACGCCGGGCACGGCGGCGGCCAGCGCGCGGATGCGGGCGAGGTCCGCCGCCGTCGGCGCCTCGCCGATGAGCGTGCTGAGCGCCGTCCTCGTGTAGCGGATCCCGGTCCACGCGATGAAGGCGGAGACCCCGAGCGCCGCCCATCCGTCGAGCTGCAGCCAGCCGATCCGCGTGCCGAGCAGCGCGAGCAGGACGAGCGCCGTCGACGCGATGTCGAACGTGTGGTT
This sequence comes from Lentisphaerota bacterium, assembly GCA_016873715.1. GTDB lineage: Bacteria > Verrucomicrobiota > Kiritimatiellia > PWTM01 > PWTM01 > VGWF01. Next base: position 10,129 of record VGWF01000074.1, read on the forward strand.
CCAGGCGTCGGCGTCGAGCACCTGCGACCGCGTCGCGCGCGCCAGGACGCGGGCGAAGAGGGCGAGCCACGCCTTGACGACGACCGTCGCCCCCAGCACGGCCAGCAGCCACGGCGGGGCGGTGCAGGCCTCCGGATGGAGCAGCCGGCGGATGCCCGAGCCCGCCACCTCGAGGCTGACGCCGATCAGCAGGATGGCGAGGACCAGCGCCGCGACGGTCTCCAGGCGGCCGTGTCCGAACGGGTGCTTGCGGTCGCCCGGCTTGCGCGAGAAGCGGCAGCTGAGCGCGATCACGAGGCTGCTGGCGATGTCCGCCGCATTGTTCACCGCGTCGGCGATCAGCGAGACGCTTCCGGAGAAGATCCCGAGCGCGGCCTTCGACGCGCTGAGGACGATGCTGATCCCCGTGCTCAGGTAGCCCTCGAACTCCCCGAGCGCCTGGCGGGCGTCGGTCGCGGAGGGGTCGGCGCCCGCCGGCACGATGCGGCGGGCGAGGAGCCCCGTCAGCCCCCGCGGGGGCCACGGCGGCTTCGTCGCCGGATGGCGGTCGGTCGGCATCGCGCCGGGCAGTGTACCGCAGCCGCGACGCGACGCGAGCCGGATCGGGGCGGGGGCGCCGGCCTCCCGCCTCCGGCCCGGACGGCCGCGGATCCCGCGGATGGCACGGATTCGACGGGGATGACGGGTGCGTCTATGCTGGCGCTCCGCATGAAACGCGCGGTCCATCTCCTGGCGGCGTGCGCCGGCCCGGCCCTGCTCGCCGCCGCGGCGCCGGCGCCCGGTCCGCATCCGGACGGTCCCTGCGCCGTCGCGGCGGCCGACGGCGGCCGCCTCGTCGTGGCCTGCGAGCGCAGCCGCCGCGTGCAGGTGATCGACGCGGCCCGCGGAACGGTCGTCCGGTCGGTCGCGCTGCCCGCCCCGCCCGGCGGCCTGGCGGTGCGCGGCGCGACGGCCTACGTGTCCGCCGCGGAACCGGCGGGCCGCGTCCTGGCCGTGGACCTCGATTCCGGCGCCGTGCGGGAGGGGGTCGCGGCCGGGCATATGCCCGGGGCGATGGCGGTGTCGCCGGACGGCAGTACCCTGTGCGTGGCGAACCGCTTCGAGAACCGCGTGCGGATCGTCGACCTCGCGTCGGGGGCCCAGCGCCTCGTCGATGTCGTCCGCGAGCCGGTCGCGCTGGCGGTTTCGCCCGACGGTGTCCGCCTCTTCGTCGCCAACCACCTGCCCGAGGTGGGCCCGTTCCTCGACGACGAGTTCCCGGAGATCGCGGCCGAGGTTTCGGTCGTGGACCTGCGCGCGGGCCGCGTGACGGCGTCCGTCGAGCTGCCCAACGGCAGCCAGGGGCTCCGCGGCCTCGCCGTCTCGCCCGACGGCCGCCACGTCGCCGTGACGCACGTGCTCAGCCTCTACACGGTGCCCGCCTGGCGCATCGACCGCGGCGCGATGAACCGGAACGCCGTGTCGCTGCTCGACGCGGCCGCCGGCCGCTGGGCGGCGACGGTGATCCTCGACGACCCGGACCGCGGCGCGGCGAACCCGTGGGCCGTCGCGTTCGACGGCGACGGCCGCCGTCTCCTCGTCACCCACGCCGGCACGCACGAGCTGAGCATCGTCGATGTCCCCGCGCTGCTCGCGCGCCTTGCCGCCGGACCGCGGCGGACCGGCCTTCCGGACGACTGGGCCCCGGCGCTGCTCGAGGGCATCCGCACGCGCGTCCCGCTCCCGTTGAACGGACCGCGCGCGCTGGCGGAGCGCGACGGCGTCGTCCACGTCGCGGGCTTCTTCTCCGGCTCGCTCGTCCGCGTCGACCTGCGCGGCCGCGGGCCGTCGGTGGCCGTGCTGCCCGGCTCTGCCGCGCCGGCGCCCTCCCCGGCGTGGGCGGGCGAACAGTGCTTCCACGATGCGACCCTCTGCCGCGGGCGGTGGCAGAGCTGCGCGAGCTGCCATCCCGACGGCCGGAGCGATGCGCTCTACTGGGACCTGCTCAACGACGGCGTCGGAAACACGAAGAACACGAAGAGCCTCCTGCTCTCCGCCGACACGCCGCCGGTCATGTGGCGCGGGGTGCGGGACGATGCCGGGATGGCCGTCCGCGCCGGGATCCGCCACATCCAGTTCGTCGAACCCGACCCCGGCCAAGTGGCGGCGATCGAGGCCTACCTCCGGGCGATGCGCCCCGTGCCGTCGCCGGCGCTCGACGCCTCCCGGGCGGGGCGGCTGGCGACGAACGACGCCTCGTGCGTCCGCTGCCACGAACCCGGGGCCGCCGTCGGCGGGCTGACGGACACCGCACGGCGCGGGAAGGCCCTGTTCATGGGTCGTGCCGGCTGCGTCGCGTGCCACCCGCCGCCGCTCTACACGAACCGGAAGACCGTCGATCCCGGCCTCGGCTCCGGCGTGGCCTACGACGTGCCCTCGCTGATCGAGGCCTGGCGGACCGCGCCCTACCTGCACGGCGGCGATGCCCTCACGCTCCGCGAGACGATCACCGACTTCAACCCGCTGCAGGTTCGCGGGCGCACCGCGGACCTCGCGCCGGGGGACCTCGACGATCTGCTCGAGTTCCTCCGGTCGCTGTGACGCCGCGCGCCGATGGTGTAGAGTGGGCGCCATGGCGGGGGAGACGCGCATCCGGGTGCTGGGCGACGCGGTGATCAACAAGATCGCCGCCGGCGAGGTCGTCGACCGCCCGGCCTCGGTGGTGAAGGAACTCGTCGAGAACGCGCTGGACGCCGGATCCACGCGGATCGAGGTCGAGGTCGTCGCCGGCGGCAAGACGCTTGTCGCGGTGACGGACAACGGGAAGGGGATGTCGCGCGACGACGCCCTCCTGTGCCTCGAGCGCCACGCGACGAGCAAGATCCGGGATGTCGACGACATCGAGCACATCGCAACCCTCGGCTTCCGCGGCGAGGCGCTCGCCGCGATCGCGTCGGTCTCGCGCATGACGCTGCAGACCGCGGCGGCCGGGGAGACCGGCGGCACCGAGATCGCCATCCACGGCGGGCGGATCCTCGACGTGAAGGACGCGGGCTGCCCGGCCGGCACGCGCATCGTCGTCCGCACCCTCTTCTTCAACGTGCCGGCGCGCCGCAAGTTCCTCCGCACCGAGCCGACCGAGTTCGCGCAGGTCCGCCAGCTCCTGATGCCCTACGCCCTCGCGTGGCCGGAGATCGGCTTCCGGCTGGTCTCGGACGGGCGCGAGGTCTTCAACCTGCCGCCCGGCGCGGGGCTGATCGAGCGGCTGTCCGCGCTCTACGGCCGTCCGGTGACGGACGCGCTCCGGCCCGTGGAGCACGAGCAGGACGGCGTCCGCGTCCAGGGCTTCGTCGGCCTCCCGCAGGCGAGCCGCGCGGACCGCGCCGAGCAGTACGTTTTCATCAACCGCCGTCCGGCCGGCGCGCCGGTGCTGCAGCACGCGCTGAACGAGGCCTACCAGTCGTTGCTGCCGCGCGGGCGCTACCCGGTCGTCTTCCTCTTCCTGCGGCTCGACGCGGGCGATGTGGACGTCAACGTGCACCCGACGAAGAAGGAGGTCCGTTTCCGTCGCCCGGGAGACGTGCGCGACGCCCTGATCGAGGCCGTCCGCCGCGCGCTCGGGACGCCGTCCGCGTCCGCGGAGACGGCGCCCGGCCCCGTCGCGCCCCCGCCGGAGCCGTGGAGCCATCCGCCGCTGTCGATCCCCGACCTTCCGCCCGCCCGGGTCTTCGCGTACCCGCGGATGCCGATGACCCCGCCGCCCGCGGCGGAGCCGGGATCCTCGTCCGCCGCGGCCGTGACGCCCGCGGCATCGTCGCCGGCCGCCGCCGACTCGCCCGCCGGACTGTCCGGCGGCTCGCCGTGGGCCTGGTGCCGCGTGGTGGGGCAGGTCGGCGGGCTCTTCGTCGTGCTCGAGACCGAGGACGGGCTCGTGCTGATGGATCCGCACGCCGCGCACGAGCGCGTCCTCTTCGACCGGTTCATGCGCGAGGCGCTCGCCGGGGCGGTGAAGGGCCAGGGCCTGCTGATGCCCGTCACGGTGCAGGCCGGCGGCCACGACGCCGAGGTCGTCCGGCGGAACCTCCCCGCGCTCCAGTCGATGGGATTCGGCATCGCGGAGTTCGGCGGCGACGCCTTCGTGGTCGACGCGGTGCCCGCGGTGCTGGGCCCGGCCTTCGCGCCGGGCACGCTCGCCGAGATCGCGGCGACGATCGAGGGCGGCGGGGCCCGAGGCGGCACCGAGCGCTGGCTCAAGGAACGGATCGCAACGGCCGCGTGCAAGGCCGCGGTGAAGGCGCGCGACACGCTCAAGCTCGAGGAGATCGAGAGGCTCGTCGTCGAACTCGCCGGCACCGACATGCCCTACACCTGCCCGCACGGCCGCCCGACCCTGATCCACTTCGGCTTCCAGGAACTCTACCGCAAGTTCGGCCGGGCCTAGCCGCGCGCCGGCCCGCCCCGCCGCGGGCACCGGGGCAGACGCGTCTCGTTCCTGTCGAAACCGGGCCGTATGCGCGGGATCCTCAGGATTCCCCTTCCATCGCCGGAAAAGGGAGATCCCAGCCGAACGATCCTTGAATCAAGGCCAAGGCGATGCCGCGGCGCGCACCGGGTGGCCCCGAGCCCGCGAGGGGCCCGGCCGGGAACGCGGCAGACCGCCCCGGATGCAAGGCGACGAAGAGGGCGCGGGACTCGTGTCCGCGCCCCCTTCGGCAACGCCGTAGGCGGGGCGGGATCCCGCGCGATCCGGCCAGCCTGGTGCGCGTCGCACCCCCGCAACCGCAAGGGCTCCTGCGTCCGCCAGCGACCCCGCGCCCCGCCGGCCGAAAGGCGCCACGACATCGAGGAAGATGCGTCTGCCCCGCCGCGGGCATCGGGATCGATTCCGGCCTCCGATCCCGCTACGCTCTCCCGACTCGTTCGTGACGGACGGGACGGCGGAGGCGATCGATGAAGGCATGGCGGGCGGTTCTGGTGGCGATCGTGGCGGCGCAGACGGCGGCGGGGGCGGCGGCGAAGACTCCGGCGGACTGGGTCGAGCCCCGCAGCGGGACCGTCGCGTCGCGGTGGTTCTTCTTCAACTCCGCCTGCCGGCCGTTCGGCATGGTCAACCTCAGCCCCGACACCCGCACCGGCGGCGACTGGATGAACGGCTACCTCTACGGCGACACCTCCATCCGCGGCTTCAGCCACATCCACGGCTGGCAGCTCTACGGCATCTCCGCGATGCCCTTCACCGGCGGGCCGAAGGGCCACCTCGGCGCCGATGCCTACCAGTCGGAGTTCTCGCACGACGACGAGATCGCCCGCGCCGGCTACCACAAGGTCGTCCTGAAGACCTACGGCGTGACGGCCGAACTGACCTCGACCTGCCGCGTCGGATTCCACCGCTACACGTTCCCCGCGGCCGCGGAGGCGGGCGTGCTCCTCGACACCGGCGCCGTGCTGATGGACAGGATCGCGCACAGCGAGGTCCGCCGCATCAGCGACACCGAACTCGAGGGCCTTGCCGTCATGGCCGCCACGACGCGCCGCCCGAAGCCCTTCACCGTCCACTTCGTCGCGCAGTTCAACCGGCCGATGTCGGCGATGGGCGGCTGGGAGGCGGGACAACCGCTGGCGGGCGCCGTGACGTCCGTCGCCGGAACCAACGCGGGCGTCTTCGCCCGCTTCGCGCCCTCGGCGGAACCGCTGCTGATGAAGGTGGCGATCTCCTACACCGGGATCGACGGCGCGCGCCGCAACCTGGCCGCGGAACTCCCGCACTGGGACTTCGACCGCGTCGTCGCCGAGTCGCGCGACGAGTGGAACCGCCGCCTCGGCCGCGTCGAGGTGGCCGGCGGGTCCGACGCCGACACCACGCGCTTCTACACCGACCTGTGGCACGCCCTGCTCGGCCGGCGCATCGTCAGCGACGCCGACGGCGCCTACTGCGACAACACCGGCCCCGAGCCGCGGGTGCGGAAGGTCCGCCGCGGCCCCGACGGCACGCCGCTCTTCCCGCACCACAACTTCGACGCGTTGTGGGGCGCGCACTGGACCCTCGACCTCCTCTGGCCGCTCGTCTGCCCCGACGTCATGGATGCCTTCTGCAACACGATGGTCGACATGTACCGGAACGGCGGCCTGATCCCCCGCGGCCCCTCGGGCGGGAACTACACGTTCGTCATGATCGGCGATCCCGCCGCGTCGTTCTTCGCCACGGCCTACCACATGGGGGTCCGGAACTGGGACGCCGAGGCCGCCTGGGAGGGGCTCCGCAAGAACGCGTTCCCCGGCGGCATCCGCGCGCACGCCGGCTACGAGCACAACCGCACCAACGCGGCCGGCGGCGGCATCACCTACTACGTCGACCGCGGCTACGTCCCCGAGGGCATCGAGGGGAAGGGCATGCACAAGGACGGCGCCTCGATGACCCTCGAATACGCGTACCAGGACTGGTGCCTCGCGGAACTCGCCGCGTCGCTCGGCAAGGCGGACGACGCGAAGCTCTTCGCGGCGCGCGCCATGAACTACACGAACCTCTGGGACGGGTCCGGCTGGATGCGGCCGCGCAACAAGGACGGCTCGTGGCTCAAGGACTTCACCCCGGTTTCGACGGGGAAGAACTTCACGACCAAGGGATTCTGCGAGGCGACCGGCGCGATCTACACCCACTTCGTTCCGCACGACCCGCGCGGCCTGATGCGCCTCTTCGGCGGCGCGGAGGCCTACGCCGCAGCGCTCGAAGCCCAGTTCCAGCGCGCCGGGCCGATGAAGTTCATCGTGCCGCACGGCCAGCACGGCGCCGCGTGGGTCGACTACGAGAACCAGCCCTCGACCGGCATGGCCCACATGTTCAATTTCGCGGGACAGCCCTGGCTCGCCCAGAAGTGGGCGCGGACGGTCCGCCAGGCCGTGTTCAGCAGCATCACGCCGCAGGATGGCTACCACGGCGACGAGGACCAGGGCCAGATGGGCGCGCTCTCCGCGCTGCTCGCGCTCGGTCTCTTCGACGAGCAGGGCGGCGCCGCGCGACGGCCGACCTGGCAGCTGACCGCCCCCGTGTTCCCCGAGGTCGTCCTCCACCTCGATCCGGTCTACCACCCGGGCCGCACGTTCCGCATCACGGCCCGCAACGCCGGACCGGAGAACATCTACATCCAGTCCGCCAAACTCAACGGCCGTCCGCTGACCGGCTGCTGGTTCCACCACGAGGAGCTGGCGAAGGGCGGCACGCTCGAACTCGACCTCGGCCCCGGGCCGAACCGGCAGTGGGGCGTCCATCCGTCGATTCCGTAGACGGAACGGGAGGGGTGCTGGCGGGCGCCTCGTTCCTTCGCGGGATGGAGGGGCGAGCTACTGCGAGCCCGAACGCTGCGCCCGCGTCACCTTCTTCGGCCTCGCATAGCTCGGCCCTCCATCATTCCATGTTGGGTGTTGGCTGTTGGGCGTTGGCTGTTGGATGTTGCGTGTTGGTTCTTGGAGGGGCGAGCTACCGCGAGCCCGAACGCTGCGCCCGCGTCACCTTCTTCGGCCTCGCGTAGCTCGGCCCTCCATCATTCCATGTTGGGTGTTGGCTGTTGGGCGTTGGCTGTTGGATGTTGCGTGTTGGTTCTTGGAGGGGCGAGCTACTGCGAGCCCGAACGCTGCGCCCGCGTCACCTTCTTCGGCCTCGCATAGCTCGGCCCTCCATCATTCCATGTTGGGTGTTGGCTGTTGGGCGTTGGCTGTTGGATGTTGCGTGTTGGTTCTTGGAGGGGCGAGCTACCGCGAGCCCGAACGTTGCGGTCTTGAAAGGCCTTTTCCCCGGCCTCGCGTAGCTCGGCCCTCCAAGACGTGGAACCCGGGGGCGAGCTACCGCGAGCCCGAACTCCTTCGCGGGATGGAGGGGCGAGCTACCGCGAGCCCGAACGTTGCGGTCTTGAGAGGTCTTCTCCCCGGCCTCGCATAGCTCGGCCCTCCATCATTCCATGTTGGGTGTTGGCTGTTGGGCGTTGGCTGTTGGATGTTGCGTGTTGGTTCTTGGAGGGGCGAGCTACTGCGAGCCCGAACGTTGCGGTCTTGAGAGGTCTTCTCCCCGGCCTCGCATAGCTCGGCCCTCCATCATTCCATGTTGGGTGTTGGCTGTTGGGCGTTGGCTGTTGGATGTTGCGTGTTGGTTCTTGGAGGGGCGAGCTACTGCGAGCCCGAACGTTGCGGTCTTGAAAGGCCTTCTCCCCGGCCTCGCGTAGCTCGGCCCTCCATCATTCCATGTTGGGCGTTGGCTGTTGGGCGTTGGCTGTTGGATGTTGCGTGATGGTTCTTGGAGGGGCGAGCTACTGCGAGCCCGCACGCTGCGCCCGCGTCACCTTCTTCGGCCTCGCATAGCTCGGCCCTCCATCATTCCATGTTGGGTGTTGACTGTTGGGCGTTGGCTGTTGGATGTTGCGTGTTGGTTCTTGGAGGGGCGAGCTACTGCGAGCCCAAACGTTGCGGTCTTGAGAGGTCTTCTCCCCGGCCTCGCGTAGCTCGGCCCTCCAACAACGCGGAACCCGGAGTCTCCACCCCTTGGAACCTGCGAACCGCGCCTACCGTACCGGCGTCGCCGACATCTCGAACTTCAGCTCGCCGCCCTGCGCGAGTTCCTCGTGCGTGACGAAGAGGCGGTCGAGTTTCCTGCCGTTGAGGCTGGCGGACTTCACGTAGATGTTCTTCCGCGCGTCGGGACCGGCGACGACGGTCAGCGTCTTCCCGTTGCCGATCTTCACCGTCACCCGGTCGAAGGACGGCGAGCCGAGTTCGTAGCGGGCGCTGACCGGGTTCATCGGGTAGAGGCCGAGCGCGTTCCAGACGTACCACGCGGACATCTGCCCGCAGTCGTCGTTGCCGCACAGGCCGTTGTTCTTCGACGTGTAGAGCGTCGAGACGATCGCGCGTACGCGCTCCTGCGTCCGGTCCGGCCGGCCGGCGACGTTGTAGAGGTAGGCGGTGTGATGGCTCGGCTCGTTGCCGTGCGCGTACTGGCCGATCAGGCCGGAGATGTCCATCGACGCGGTCTCGCCCTTGATCTCCGGGCTCTCCGTGAAGAGCTGGTCCAGCTTCGCGACGAAGGCTCTCGGGCCGCCGAGCAGGCCCATCAGCCCCTCCGGATCGTGCGGGACGAACCACAGCCACTGCCACGCGTTCCCCTCGGTGTAGACGTGCTCGCCGTGGGCGGAGAACTTCGGGTCGAACGGCTCGAGCCACGTGCCGTCGGCCTTCTTCCCGCGGAGGAAGCCGGTCTTCGCGTCGAACACGTTCCGGTAGTTCTGGCTGCGCTTCATGAACTCCTTGTAGTCGTCGTCGCGGCCGAGCGCCTTCGCGACCTGCGCGATGCACCAGTCGTCGTAGCAGTACTCGACGAGCTTGGAGACGGACTCCTTCTCCTGGTCGCACGGGATGTAGCCCATCGACCGGTACTGCGGCAGTCCGCGGATGTCGTGGTTCGCGGCGGCCTTCATCGCCTCGTAGGCCAGGGCCTTGTCGAACCCGCCGATCCCCTTGAACCACGCCTCGCAGATGACGGGGATCGAGTGGTAGCCGATCATGCACATCGTCTCGTCGCCCGCGAGCTCCCAGATCGGGAGCTGGCCGGTCTGCTGGTACTGGTGCAGCATCGAGTTGATCGTGTCGCTCGTGACCTGCGGGTTGACCATCGCGACCAGCGGCATCAGCGCGCGGAACGTGTCCCAGAGCGAGAGCACGTGCATCTTCGTGAAGCCCTCGGCCTTCACGACGGTGTCCTTGTAGCCCTTGTAGCGCCCGTCGATGTCGGAGAAGGCGCCCGGGAAGATGAACGAGTGGTACATCGCGGTGTAGAAGATCTTCTTGAGATCGTCGTCCGGGGTCTCGACCGTGATCCGGCCGAGCTCGTCGTTCCACGCCTCCCGCGCGGCGGCGCGGACCGTGTCGAAGCCGGACGGCGGCGGCTCGGCGGCGAGGTTCGCCAGCGCGCCCTCGGTGCTCACCGACGAAATGCCGACGCGCATCGTGAGCGGCTTCGAGCCGGCCGGGAAGATCGCGGCGGCCTTCACGACCTTGCCGGTCACCGCGCCGTCCGTGCCGGGCGCGCCGCACCAGGTCTTCAGGTCGCCGACGGGCTCGGAGAACTGCGCGACGAAGTAGACGCGCTGGAACGGCGTCCAGCCCCTCGAGTGCCGCCAGCCGGCAAGGGTGTCCGGGGCGATCTTCCGGATGCCGGTGTCGACGGGGTTGTCGTTGTTGATCCGGAAGCCGAGGTCGAAGACGACCTTCCGGGCCTTGCCGTCCGGGAAGGTGTAGCGGTGGAAGCCGGCGCGCTTCGCGGCGGTCAGCTCGACGTCGATGCCGTCGTCGGCGAGGCGGACGCGGTAGTAGCCCGGCGAGGCGGCCTCGGTGTCGTGCGAGAACTTGCTGACGAGGGCCTCGACGTGCTTCGGCCCGGGCTTGAACATCGCGTCGTGAAGCTCCTTGATCGTCGGCATCACCGAGACGTCCGCCAGGTCGAAGCAGCCGGTGCCGCTCAGGTGCGTGTGGCTGAAGCCGGCGATGACGTTCGTCGAGCGGTGGTAGCCGGAGCACCAGTCCCAGCCGTCGATGCCGTTGTCGGGGCTGAGCTGGACCATTCCGAACGGCATGCAGGCGCCGGGGAAGGTGTGCCCGTGGTCCGCCGTGCCGATGAAGGGATCGACATAGTCCGCCAGGTCGCCTGCCGCGGCCGCTCCCGCCGCCAGCACCGCCGCCGCCATCGCCCCGCCCCGATGCATCTTCATGGTGATCTCCCGTCCGGTTCGTTCCGAAGCCCCCCATTATCTCCGCCGCCCGCCGGAAGGCAATCGCGGCGTCTGCCGGCAGCCGTAGACGCGGCGCCCCCGCTGCGGTCAGCAGATGCCCGAGGGAACCGGCGAGGGTGCCGCTTCTACGTAGACCGGCCTGAGCTCACGTCCGATGGTCGGGTGCTGGGGGGACGGGCCACCGCGAACCCGCGCGCCGCGCTTCTGAATCACTCCCGCCTCCCGGCCTCGCATAGCTCGGCCCTCCATCCCGCCGTTGGAGGTTGGGTGTGGTCCAGTCCTCCTGCTTGAGGATCGCGTTGGCCCGTTCGGCCATCGCGTTCTCCGCGCAGGCCGGCGTGCCGGGCGCGAAGGATGCGGGGCGCCGGGGCGGGGTGTCGGGCTGGAACACGACCGTGTCGCCGGTGAAGATCCTTCGCTGACGGATTCGGGAGGGCCGTCGGCCCCGGCGGCCGATTGCTGGTTCAGGCCGCTTGCGGCGCGGGTGGCACCGCGTTCTCCCGGTGTTTTCCAATCCCTGGAAACGCCTGTGCATAGGTCTTCCAAGCATTGGAAGGCGGGGTGGGAACCAATACCCGCGTTATCCGGGGGTTTGGCCCGGCCGGATCGGGCTGGTCATGCCGCGCCGCGGTGTGTTAGAGAGGAACGCAATTCTGGGGCGATGCCGACGCACGCCCGGCGGGAACGGCAGGCGAGGCGTTGGCTGGGGAAGGAGACACTTATGGCCGGGACCATGACGGCGGCATCGGCGGTCGCGGGGAAGAAGAACACGGCTGCGTTCGCGACGGTCACGTCGCTCTTCTTCGTGTGGGGCTTCATCACCTGCATGAATGACCTGCTGATCCCGAAGTTCAAGGCGGCCTTTGAGCTGACGCAGTTCCAGGCCAACATGGTGCAGTTCGCGTTCTTCGGGGCGTACTTCTGCGTCTCGCTTCTCTATTTCCTGATCTCGGCGGCCAAGGGGGATCCCATCAACCGCATCGGGTACAAGAACGGACTGGTTCTCGGTCTGGTGGTGTGCGGTGTCGGTTGCATGCTGTTCTATCCGGCGGCGCGGACCCACCAGTATCCGCTCTTTCTGGCGGCCTTGCTGATCCTCGGGGGCGGGGTGACGCTGATCCAGATCGCCGCGAACCCGTACGTCTCCTTGCTGGGTCCGGAGAGTTCGGCGCCTTCCCGCCTGAACATGTCTCAAGGGCTCAATTCCCTGGGCTACGTCATCGCTCCGCTGATCGGCGGACTGCTGCTGTTCGGATCGAACGTGTACGGCAGCGAGGGTGGAGTGGATGCGGTCCGGAAGCCCTACGTCGGCCTCGCCGTCGCCTTCTTCGTTCTGGCGGGTCTCTTCAAGCTGATCCGTCTGCCGGACTTCGAGAACCGCGAGCGCGTGGCCGGCGGCGTTCGGGCGTTCCGCCATCCGCATTTCAAGTGGGGATGGCTGGCCATCTTCTTCTACGTCGGCAGCGAGGTGACCGTCGGAAGCATCCTGATCAACTACCTCGGGTCCCCGGAGGTCATGGGCTTGGCGCACCAGGATGCGGACAAGTATCTGTCCTTCTACTGGGGCGGGCTGATGATCGGGCGGCTCATGGGAGCGATCGCCATGAGCCAGGTCCGGCCGTCCATGAAGTGGCCGTGGATGACGGTTTCCGCCATCGTGTCGACGTTGATCATCTTCGCGTGCGCAACCTTCAAGGAGAAGCTCACGCACGGGAGCTTCATCGACCCCATCAGTGTTCTTCCCTACGCGTTGATGATCGCCCTGAGCTTCGTGTTCTTTGCGATCGGCCGATCGCGCGCCGGCACGACGGTCGGGCTGTTTGCGCTGGTTGCCGTCGTGTTGACGGTCATGTCCATGGTCACCTCCGGGCGGACGGCGCTCTGGTCCATCCTGGGCATCGGCTTGTTCAACTCGATCATGTGGTCGAACATCTTCACTCTTTCCATCCGTGGCCTGGGCGAGGACACGCCGCAGGGGAGTTCGTTGCTCGTCATGATGATCGTGGGTGGCGCCTTGATGCCGCTGGTCCAAGGGGCCATGATGGACGTCATGGGTGTGCGGCTCTCCCTGGCCATCGTCCTCGTCGGCTATCTCTACCTGATGTTCTTCGGATTCAAGGGTTGGAAGGCGGGTCCGTCGGCCGCACATGCGGCGGATTGAGGCCATGCATACTTCCCGCCGCGACGACCGCGTGGTGATGACCCTCGACGCCGGGGGCACGAACATGAAGTTCTCCGCCGTGCGCGGCGGGACGCTGGCGACGGGGCCGTTCTCGGTGCCGTCGAACGCGGACAACCTGGAGCGGTGCCTCGCGACGATCGTCGGCGGCTTCGAGAAGGTGCGCGCGTCGCTGCCGGTCCCGCCCGTGGCCATCAGTTTCGCGTTCCCGGGCCCGGCGGACTACCCGCGCGGGATCATCGGCGACCTCGGCAACCTGCCGGCATTTCGCGGCGGCGTGGCGCTGGGGCCGATGCTCGAGGACACGTTCGGGATCCCGGTCTTCATCAACAACGACGGCGATCTCTTCGCCTACGGCGAGGCGATCGGCGGCTTCCTGCCGTACGTCAACGGGCTGTTGGAGAAGGCCGGCAGCCCGAAGCGCTATGCGAACCTCTTCGGCGTGACGCTCGGCACCGGCTTCGGGGCGGGCATCGTGCGCAACGGCGAACTGTTCATCGGCGACAACTCCGGCGCGGGCGAGATCTGGCTTCTGCGCAACAAGCTGATGCCCGGGACGAACATCGAGGAGGGGGCCAGCATCCGGGCGGTGCGTCGCGTGTACGCCGCGAAGGCGGGGATCCCGCTCGACCAGGTGCCCGAGCCGAAGGTGCTCTTCGAGATCGGCATGGGGCGGGCGGCCGGCGACCGGGCGGCGGCGGTCGAGGCGTTCCGGCGCCTGGGCGAGACGGTCGGCGACGGGCTGGCGCAGGCGCTGACGCTGGTCGACGGGGTGGGGGTGATCGGCGGCGGGGTGTCCGGCGCCGCTCCGCTCTTCCTTCCCGCGGTGGTGGACGAGATGAACGGGGACTACGTCAGCCCGTCCGGCGAGCGCTTCCGCCGTCTGGTGCCGCAGGTCTTCAACCTCGAGGACGCCGCGCAGCGCGACGCCTTCCTCAAGGGCGCGGTCAAGGAGGTCGCGGTGCCCGGGTCGGCGCGGACGATCGTCTACGATCCGACGCCCCGGATCCCGGTCGGCATGTCCCGTCTCGGAACCAGTGAGGCCGTTGCGATCGGCGCCTGCGCCTTTGCGCTGCGGCAGTTGGACGTTCAGCGGTAGGGGTGGAGCGGGAGACGGGGATCGAACCCGCGACGTTCAGCTTGGGAAGCTGACATTCTACCACTGAATTACTCCCGCGCCGGGCGGATGGATACCACACGGACGGGGTGGGCGCAACGGTTTTGCGTGTTGCCGTGCGGAACAACTTGACCCGGGCACGGCAGGGGCTAGGATAGCACCGACGCTCAATTCGTTCCCGTCGCGTCGGCGGCGGGCGCCTTTTCGGGAGCTTGCCATGGGTTTGCTGCATGCGGGGTGGGTTCGCGGAGTCGCGGCGCTGGCCGTCATGGGCTGGGCGGCGGCCGCGCCGGCGCAACAGGCGGATCTGGACCGCGAGTTCGAGTTCGCCTCGAAGCTGGTCGAGATCGGTTTCGCCGACTACGCCGAGCGGCTGGTCGACGAGATCGTGCGCCTCAACCCGGACCAGAAGGACCGGTCGAAGGTGCTGCAGGTCGAGATCCTCTCCTCCCGCCGCAAGTTCGACGACGCCGAGGCGGTCCTCAAGACGATGCCCGCGGGCAACCCGAAGACGCAGGCGGCGCGGCTTGCGCTGGCCAACGGCATGTACCGCGGCCGCGAGGTCGAGCGTGCGACGAAGCAGTACCAGGACTTCTTCAAGGAATACAAGACGGTCCCGACCGACCCCGACCTCAAGCGCTTCTACATGGATGCCGCCTACCGGTTCGGCCAGATGCTCGAGAAGGCCGGCGACCCCCTCGGCGCCGTGGCGGCCTACGAGAACATCCTCAAGGCCAAGCCCGAGGCCGGCGTCGCGCGCAGGATCAAGACCGACCTCTGCCTGCTCCTGGTGAACGCCGGGAAGGCGGCCAAGGGCGAGGAACAGAAGAAGCTGTTCGAGCGCGCATGGAAGCTCTGCGAGGAGATCCAGTGGGGCAACGAGGGCATCGACATCGCCTTCTGCCAGTCCATCGTCACGATGGCCAACATCGACATCCTCCGGGGCAAACCGGAGAACGCGGCGAAGCTGATCCGGCAGAACCTCGACCTCATGAAGGGCGTCGACGAGTTCCTCAAGCAGGAGAAGCTGCCCCTGAGCGAAAGCCCCCTGGCCTACGCCCGGTTCCTCCTCGGCGAACTCTACGAAAAGGAGGCCGTCAAGGCCGGCAAGACCGAGGCGGGCCTCAAGACCCTCGTCGAGGCCTTCACGCAGTACGTCAACGTGTTCATCAAGTACGCCGAGAGCGAGTGGGCCGCCGAGGCCGGGGCGCGGTCCGAGGCCCTCAAGGCCCGGATCAAGAAGGACTTCGGGAAGGAAATCAAGACCCCCATCCCCCCGGCCCTGCTCCAGAAGGCCGTGGCGGCGCAGTACCGGCTCATCGATGACATGTTCATCCAGAAGCGGTACCCGGAGACGATCAAGGGCGTATTGAAGGTTCTCAACTCCTTCCCGACGGTGGGGGAGGCGGGGCCGCTGTTCACGCCGCTCATCATCTCGTTTGCCGAGACGAAGGACGCGCTCAGTCTCGACGTGACGGTCGACTACATCGCCGAGACGCGCCGGGCGGACGCCACCTCGGGGCTCTCGTTGCTGGCCCTGGCCAAGCACTACTACGACAAGAAGGACGAGGCCGGCTGCATCCGCATGTACCGCGTCTTCGCCGATGCGTTCCCGAAGCACGACCGGGCGCCGCAGGTCCTGTTCCTGATGGCCGGCATGATGAAGAAGGCGGGGGACGGCCCCGGCGCGCGGAAGGCCCTGCAGCGCATCATCGACAACTACCCGCAGGACCAGTTCTTCCTGAAGGCCCTCAGCATGCTCGGATGGGACCGCTACGAGGCGCAGGACTACAAGGGCGCGGCGGAGTCGTTCGAGCGCTTCGTGCAGGAGAGCCCGGCGGTCCACAACCGGATGCTGGCGCTGTTCAGCCTGGCGGACTGCTACGTCCGCATGGAGCAGTTCGACAAGGGCGCCAAGGCCTACGGCCAGGTCGTCGAATGGCTCACGCCCAAGGAGAACAACCCGTACTTCAAGACGACGGACGAGGTCAAGAAGGCGGCCGACCTCCTCGAGAAGGCGCGCTTCTACGTCGGGTACTCCCTCTTCAAGATGCCCGCCGAGGGGGAGATGAAGCCGAAGATCCGCGCCGCGGCGGTGCAGACCCTCGAGGCGTTCGCCAAGGACTACGAGAAGTCGGATCTGGCCCCCAAGGCGATCAACCTCGTCGGCGCCATCCAGCTCGACCTGGGCAAGTCCGACGAGGCGGCGAAGACCTTCGAGATGCTCGGGAAGAAGTGGCCGGCCTCGGAGGACGGCAAGAGCGCGCTCTTCTCGCTGATCCGCGCCGCGATCGAGATCAAACGCTACGACATCGCCGAGGACGCCTTCGGCAAGATGATGGCCACCGAGAAGCCGGGCGTTGCATCGAAGCTCTACACGCCCGAGCAGTTCGTCCGCGTCGGCCAGTGGATGCAGGACGGCAAGAAGTACGGCAGCGCCGTCAAGGCCTTCGAGATGGTCCTCGCGGTCCCGGGCCTGACCGACCGGACGATCCTCGAGCGCAGCCTCTACGGCCTCGGCGTGGCGGCCTACGAGACGGGGAACAAGGAGAAGGCGATCGAGAAGCTCGAGGACATGATGCAGAAGTACCCGCGCTCGGGCCTGTTCTACGAGGCGCGGTCGCTGCTCTCCAAGGCCTACCGCGAGACGGGCAAGTACCCCGAGGCTGTGGCGACGCTCAACGAGATCTTCAAGGTGGCCAACGACCCCGTGGACATCAACCGCGCCAACATGGAACTCGCCCGGGTCCAGCGGGAGTTCGCGCGCAAGCTCAAGCTCGAGAACAAGCAGGGCCCGGCGGACGAGTCGCTCGGCCAGGCCACCGCCTCCTACGAGCGCATCGTTCTCCTGGCCGACGACCGCAACGAGAAGCTGCGGCCGATGATCGAGGAGGCGCTCCGCGAGGTCATCGACGTGTACGAGGAGCGCGCCCGGTTCAAGGATGCCGTCGAGGCCTGCGACCGGTACCTGGCGAAGTTCGCGGAGAACCCGGCGGCGGCGGACATCCGCCGGCGGCAGCAGGGATTGAAACTGAAGGCGGCGGCGGAAGCCCCCGCGCCGGCCCCGGCCCCCGCGCCGGGCGCCCCGGCGGCGGCCAAACCGGCGCCGTAGACAGCAGAGGAAAGGCTTGAGCAGGAGCATGAACGCGATGAACCGATGGATTCTGATGGTGGTGGCGGCGGCAACGGTGTCGGCGACGGCGGCGCCGTACGTGGTCCTGAAGGACGGACGCCGTCGCGAAGGGGCAAGCCTCCGCGCCAAGGCGGACGGCAGCATCGTTCTGATCGACACGCAGGGCGGACAGTTCACCCTGACGCGCGACCAGTACGTCCAGGCCGTCGCCGACAAGCCGGCGACCTATGACGCCGCGGTCGCCGCCGTGCAGGCGAAGAAGTACGACGAGGCCATCCCCGCCCTGCAGAAGATCATGACCGATCTCCGGTTCCTGGAATGGGACAAGGCGGCGGGGCTCGCGCT
>VGWF01000075.1 GCA_016873715.1 Lentisphaerota bacterium
AAATCGCCCTTCTTCGCCATCGTCTTCATGGTTGCACCGTTGACTGTTCCGGTCGGTTGATCCCGTCCGCGGACGGGGCTGAGAAGATACCCGATCCCGACCCTCCGCGCAACGGCCGCGCCGGAGCCTTGATCCGCGCGTAGTCGGGGGCGGGTCGGGGGGATTGGGGGTGGGGCCGCAGGAAAGTTGAAGAAAGTGCTTGCATGTAGTTCTATATGTGTAGTATAGAACAACGCATGGCTGCATCCATCCCGTTGTTGCGCAAGAGCCCGTTCCGAATCGACCCGCGTCCGCTGGTCGAGGCCAGCAGCCCGCGGGCGGGTCTGCTGGCCGTATCCCGGGTGTTTCGCTCGCTGGGCGTCCCCGGCATGGTGGAGGCCAACGTCAAGTTCAAGCGGCGGCGGCGGGGACCGACCGAAGCCGAGTACGTCGAGACGGTCGTGCTGCTCAACGCGATGGGCGGCGACAGCTACGAGGACGTGGACCTGCTTGCGCACGACGAGTGCGTGGTCAAGGGCTTGGGCTACTCGCCGCCGAAGGCCACGGCCCTTCGGGAGTTCATGGAGATGTTTCATGAGCCGGCCATGGACGCGCGTCCCCAGGGGCAGTTGGCGTTTCTTCCCGACCCGGGGCACCGGCTGGAGGATCTCGGGCGGGTGAACACGGGCTTGGTGGCCCGGATTGCGGCGCTCTATGAAGCTCGGGGCCGGGCGCGGACGACGGCGACCGTGGATCTGGACGCGACGATCGTCGAGTCCACCAAGCGCCAAGCGTACTGGACGTACGAAGGAACCCGGGGGTACCAGCCGCTGGTGGCGACATGGGCGGAAGCCGACGTGGTGCTGGCCGACGAGTTCCGGCATGGCAACGTTCCGGCGGGGATGGACCCGCTACGGGTGGCCCGGGCCGCGTTCGCCGCGTTGCCCGGCGGGATCCAGCGGAGGGCGTTCCGGGGCGACAGCGCCTGCTATGAGCAGAAGTTGATCCGCTGGCTGGCGGCGCCGGAACGGGCGGAGGAACCCGGAGGGACCATCGAGTTCGCCATCAGTGCGGATATGAGCCCGGAGTTGCACCGGGCGATCCGGGCCCTGCCGGCGACCGCCTGGACCGTGATGGCGGTCGAGTCCAACGGGGTTCGCCGGGAGTGTGCCGAGGTCGCCTATGTGCCGACGCATCGCTACGAGTCGAAAGAGGCGCGGCCCTTGCGCTATCTGGCGCTGCGACTGGCCAAGCCCCAAGGCGAACTCTTCGAGGACGGCGAGCAGTATCGGCACTTTGCGGTGGTCACCAACGGATCGGGAACCCCTCAGGCGATCATCGAATGGCACCGGGGGAAAGCGGGCACCATCGAGCACGTCCACGATGCGATGAAGAACGACCTGGCACCCCGGCACATGCCCAGCGGCCGGTTCGGTGCCAATGCCGCGTGGTGGCGCTTTGCGGCGCTCGCCTACAACCTGATGAGCGCGATGCGGGCGCTGGCGCTGGACGAACCGCTTTGCCGCGCCAAGATCCGCACCGTGCGCCTCCACGTGATCGAACTGGCCGGCCGGATGAATCGCTACGGCTGCCGACGCACGTTGCGCTTCTGTGCCCGGCCCGCCCAGATCGCCCGAATCCTGAGCATCTGGAAGGTCTTCGATTTACCGACCCAATCGACCGCGTTGAGATGACGCCAAAGGATGGCCATATAGGACGTCCCTTCGCGCCCTGACCCCGTCTCGGATCCTCCAAACGGGCCTCTTCCTTCGCTTCCGAGCCCCTCGAAACCCCGCTCGTATCCAAACGCTCCGCTCGATCGCCCCCGTACGCTCTGCCCCCCGTGCGTCAGCCCCGCCCCGCCCCCGCCTGCGCGCTTACGCGCGGATTTAGGAGAGGGCGGGGCGGATTGCGGACGGGGCGTCGGCGGGATAGGATCTGGACATGAATTCTCGACCCTTGGTCGTGGCGATCCTGTGCGGGGTCTGCGCTTCCCTCGCGGCCGTCGTGGTGTGGCAGAAGCAGCAGTTGGACCGGGCACCGGCCGCGGAGCCGTCGGCTCCCGGGGAGGTCATGCGCCCGCCGGACGTGTCTCCGGTGGAGGAAGCCCCCCCGGCGCCGAAGCCCGCGCCCCCGCCGAAGCCCGCATCGGAAGCGCCCGCCCCGCCGGCCCCCGCCCCCGTCGCCGCGCCGGCCCCGGAGGCCGAGGCCGCGCCCGCGAAGCAGCTCATGGCGGCGCTGGCGAAGATGGTCCAGGACCCGAAGATGAAGGAGGCGCTTCGGGCGCAGCAGGCGATGGCCCTCGAGATGGGCTACGGGCAGCTCCTCAAGTGCCTGGCCTCGCGCCCGGAGGCGGTCGCGGCCTTCAAGGACCTGTTGCTCGAGCGCCAGATGGCGATGATGGATCTCGGCCTCGGGGTCGTCGCCGCGAAGACGAAGGACCAGCGCGAGGCGGATGCGAAGAGGATCCAGGACGCCCAGAAGGAGTTCGAGTCGCGCGCGCAGGCCCTGCTCGGGGCCGACGACTTCGCCCTCTACAAGGACTACGAGGAAACGCAGCCCGAGCGCATGCAGGTGGCGGCGTTCGGGCAGTCGCTGGGCGGCGACGATGCCCTGACGGAGGCGCAGCAGCACGACCTGATCCGCGCGATGTACGAGGAGCGGAAGGCCTTCAAGTTCTCCGCGCCGATGGCCGCGATGGCGGACCCGGCCGCGGTGCTGACGCCGGAATCCTCCGCGCGCCACATCCGGGACCTCGAGGCGCTGCAGGTGCGGTACGCCGGCCGCGCGCAGGCGATCCTGACCCCCGCCCAGGCCGAGGCCTTCCGGAAGTCGCAGGATCAGCAGCGGCAGATGCAGGCGATGGGCATCCGGATGGCCGTGCAGATGATGGGGACGACGGAGGAGAAATAGCCCATGCCCTGCCTCATCCCGGTTCTCCTGCTGGTCCTCGTCCCGATCCTCTGGCTGATCGGGACCTACAACGGACTCGTCCGGCTTCGGAACCACTGCCGCGAGGCGTGGTCGGGCATCGACACGGAGCTCAAGCGCCGCTACGACCTGATCCCGAACCTGGTCGAGACGGTCAAGGGCTACGCGCGCCACGAGCGCGAGGTTCTTGAGACGGTCGTCCGCGCCCGCCAGCAGGCGGCGGCATCGAACGGCTCCCCCGCCGCGCAGGCGCGGGACGAGAACGAGCTGGTCCACTCGCTGAACCGCCTCTTCGCGGTGGCCGAGGCCTATCCCGATCTCAAGGCGAACACGAACTTCCTGCAGCTCCAGACCGAGCTGGTCAACACCGAGGACCGGATCCAGGCGGCGCGCCGCTTCTACAACGCGAACGTCCGCGACCTGAACACGCGGACCGAGACCTTCCCGTCGAACCTCGTCGCCTCGATGTTCGGCTTCCAGCGCATGGAGTTCTTCGAGGTCGAGGAGGCCGCCGTGCGGGCGCCGGTCAAGGTCAGCCTCGCTTGAACATCGAACGCCGGACGCCGGACGGCGAACCCCGAAGTGCGGACCGGCCGACGCCCCTGGGCGAACACCCCGCGTTCGACGCCGGATGTCCGATGCCCGGTGCTCGATGTCCCCTCCGGTCCGTTTCATCATGAGGTCCGCGCCGCCATCCTATGTCCCGGTCTTCGCCCTCTGCTCCGCCGGCATGGGGGCGATCGCCATCGCCGCCAATCTGCCGCCGGTGCTGCTGACCACCCTCGGGGCGGACCTCGGCGGCGCGGCGGGGCTGACGTACGAGCAGCGCGGCCGCCTCCTGGCGGCGCTCTTCACGGGCGTCGTGTCGGCCCTCGTGGCGACGGGCCCGGTCGCCGACCGGTCCGGCGCCCGCCCGTTTGCCGTGGGGGGCAACCTCCTGGTGGCCCTTGGGTTGCTTGCGATCGGCCTCGCGCGTTCCTACGGCCAGGCCGCGGCGGGGGCCTTCGCGCTCGGGTTCGGGTCCGGAACGCTCGACATGGTGCTCAGTCCGCTGGTCGCGGTCCTCCGGCCGGATCGCAGGGGGGTGGACCTCAACCGCCTTCATGCCGTGTACTGCGTCGGGGCGATCGCGGTCACCTCGCTGGCCGCGTTGCTGCTGCGGTGGGGGCTGGGGTGGCGGGGGATCGCGCTCCTGTTCGCGGTCGCGCCGCTGGCTTCGGCGGCGGGGTTCGCCCGCGCCGCGCTGCCGCCGCTGGTCGCGCGGGACGCCGCGCGCACGCGCCTCCGCCACCTGCTGGCGCGGCCCGCCTTCCTGGTCCTGCTCGGAGTGATGTTCGGCCTGGGCGGGTCGATGGCCGGCATCTCGCAGTGGCTTCCGGCCTTTGCGCAGCAGGCGCTCGGGTTGACGGCGGCGGCCGGCGGGGCGGCGCTGTCGGGTTTCGCGGCCGGCATGGGGGCGAGCCGCGTCGTCGCGGGATGGATCGCGCACCGGGTGACATCGACCACCCTGATCCGGGCCAGCGCCGGGGCGACGGCCGTTCTCGCGCTGGTCGCGGCGACCGCCCCCTGGCCGCCGGTCGCCCTCGCGGCGTGCGTGCTCGTCGGATTCGGCGGCGGCGCGATCTGGCCCTCGGTGCTGGCGATGGCCGCGGACCGGTTCCCCCATGGGGGCGGCACGATGTTCGGACTGATGGCCGCGATGGGCAACATCGGCTGCATGACCGGCGCGTGGGCCGTCGGGGTGGTGGCCGATGCCGCAACCCTCCGCGCCGGGCTGGCGGTGACCGCGATTCCCGCCCTTCTGATCCTCGTCCTGCTTCGCGCCGTCCGGCGGGCCGGCGCGACGGACGCCGCGGGCTGATCCGGCGCTCTTGCACGGGCGCTGCGTGGCAGGACCATCCCCCGGCCGCACCCCGCCGGTCCCGCGTCCCCGGCGGCGGGGTTCCCCGCCTCCTGCGGTGACGAAAAAAAGGTTGCGTGACGAGGGAGAAAGTAGGACCTTGGACCGTACAGCTTACAAAGCGGAACTCCGCCCTTTTGCGAAGGGCGTCGGCCGGGTGTCGGGCTAACGCAGCGAGGGTCACGATGAAAAATCGCGCGCGGATCAATCGGGCGGTCGCGGTGCTGGCGGTCGCGGGCGGCCTCCTTGCGGCCAGAACGGATGCCCAGGACGGATCGTGGAACGCGAATGCCGGCGGCAATTGGGACACCGCGGGCAACTGGCTGGCCGGCGGGATCGCCAACGGCGCGGGATTCACCGCGTGGTTCACGAACAACATCAGCGACGTCCGCGCGATCACGGTCGACACCGCGCGCGTGATCGGCCACCTGACGATCGGCGACTTCAACGGCAGCCACGCGTTCAGCTTCACGACCAACGCGACGGGCTCGCTGACGTTCGACAACGGCGGAAGCCCCTCCATGGTGACCGTGAAGATCGGCCCGGGGTTCACCATCCATTCACCGTTCATCCTCAACAGCGACCTGGTCTTCGACATCCAGACGAATGTCAACGTCACGCTCAACGGGCAGATCTCCGGGGCCGGCCGGGGGCTGACGAAGTCCGGGCCCGGCCGGCTCATCCTGACGAGCACGAACACCTACACCGGCAACACGATCGTCAACGGCGGCTCCCTGCGGCTGAACCGCAGTGAGTACATCGATGTCTCGAGGCACCTGACCCTCAACAGCGGCGTGCTGGAGATCCTCAGCAACAACTTCGCCCGCGCCGCCGGCCTCGGGAACGGGGTCGGCCAGATCCGCATCCACGGCGCGGTCTCGGGCTTCTCCGCGTTCGACAGCGGCGGCGACCGGACGGTCACGATCGGCGTCGGCGGGACCGAGCTCCCGTGGGGATCCACCTGGTTCGATCCGACGGTCTTCGTCCTCAACTCGACCAACGCCAACCGTCTCGTGGTCCTCGACAACTCGATCGACCTCAGCGGCGCGGACCGCAGGATCGACGTCATCTCCAACGTCGGCCGCGTGGGGCGTCCGATCACGAACGGGGCCGGCACGGTCGCCGGCCTGATCAAGGGCGGGGCGGGCACGCTCGAACTCTCGTCCTCGAACCGCTACGACGGGACGACCACGGTCCTCGACGGCGCGCTGCGCCTCGCGTCCACCCCGTGGGCGCTCTCCACGAACAACACCCTGGTCCTCAACGGCGGTGTGCTGGAGTTCAACTCCGTCCAGTCCTACCAGACCCCGATGCTTGGAACGGGGGCGGGCAAGGTGCAGTTCGCCGGCGCGGCCGGCTTCGGGTCGGTGAGCGCCGTGCGGTCGGTCAACGTGAACGGGACCGGCGAGACCCTGAAGATGGGCGCCGGCGCGCTGGCCAACTGGGGGGCCCTGCTGCTCAACGGCCTGAGTGCCGGCAACGGGCACATCGCGATCCTGAACGGGATCGACCTCAACGGGGCGAGCCGGACGGTCAGCGTGGCGGCCGGCGTGGGCCGCATCGTGGGGGCGGTGACGAATACCGCGGGCACGGCGGCCCAGCTCGAGAAGACGGGCGGCGGCACGCTGCTGGTGCTCGGAAGCAACTACCGGCACGACGGCGGGACCCTCGTCCGCGCCGGTATCCTCCAGCTCGGCGACTTCTTCAGCGGCGACGGCGTGCTGCCGGGCATTCAAGGCAACGCCGGCACGGTGAGCAACCTCAACCAGATCGTCTTCGCCAACCAGGCCGACCTGACGGTCAGCGGGGCCATGAGCGGCACCGGCGCCCTGTTCCAGCGCGGCTGGAACAACACGCTGACGCTGTCGGGCACCAACGCCTACAACGGCAACACGCAGGTCCAGCGCGGCACGATCGCGCTCGACTTCGCCGCCGCCACGGCCCCGGCGAACAACATCATCGGCGCGAGCAACATGTCGATCCTCGTGATGGGCGACATCAACTACACCGGCGGCACGCTCCGGATGCAGGGGGCCGACGGGGCCTCCAACCAGCAGCTCTTCCGCCAGATGACCCTCAACAACGGTGCGTCCGCGATCATCGCCCAGAGCGGGGCCGCCGGGTCCGTAACGCTCGCGCTGAGCAATATCGTCCGCAACATCGGCGGCGTGGTCGACTTCACGCTGCCGTCCTCCGGCGCGATCCGCACGACGGCGATCAACACCAACGGGATCCTCGGCGGGTACGCGACGGTCGGCGGCGCGAACTGGGCCGCGAACTCGGTCGGCGTCGGCGAGGGCGACATCACCGCCTACTCCGGCTACTGGCTGCTCGACACGGTGGTCCCCAACGATCCCGCGCAGAACGTCCGGGCCGACGACCTCTCCACCAGCGGCGCGACGCTCGCGGCGTCCGTCACGACGATCCACACGCTGTCGTCCGAGGCCACGTCGGAGTTCCTGATCAATGTCGGATCCGGCAACACGCTGCGCCTGGCCCGGCAGGGCGGAATCCTGCTGGCGCCCACCTCCGCCGGGCTCACGATCGGCGACTCGCCGAACTCGGGCTTCCTGACCGCCGGCGTGACGAACAACGGGCCGGGCGAACTGATCCTCATCAACAACTCGGCCGGCGCGCTCTCGGTCAACTCCGCGATCACCAGCAACGGGACGGGCCTGGTCTCCCTGACCAAGTCCGGTCTCGGCCCGGCGGTCTTCCATGGCAACGTCTCGATCGGCAACAGCAACTTCTTCCTCGGCGGGAACGCCGTGCTCAAGGGCACGAACGTGATCGGCCGGACCTACGTGACCGGCGGCAGCCTGACCTTCGCCGCCGGCAGCAGCAACGTCATGACCCAGGCGTTGTTCATCAACGGCGGGTCGGTCACGGTCGCCGCGCCGGTCTTCGTCGCGGGCGAGGTCCAGATGGGGATGACCGCGGGCGGCCGCGGGGCGCTGTACGTCGATGCCGATCTCTACACGACCCGCCTGCGCGGGTCGCTCAACGACAACACGATGTCCGCCGGCGCGATCTTCCAGAGCGGCGGCGTCCTGCTCGGCTCGGCCGCGAACAACGGGCTGAGCGTCTCCGACGGCACGGGCAACTCGGGCTACTACCGCCTCTCCGGCGGCACCGTCAGCGGCGACGTCGTGGTCGCCTTCCGCGGCCCCGGCGTCATGGACATCGTCGGCGGAAGCGTGACGCCCAGCAACCAGTTCCAGGTCGTGTCCGGCGCCGGGCAGGGCGTGGTCAACCTCTACGCCGGCCGGTTCAACGCCCCGGGCACGCCCGGCGGCTTCATCCCGTTCCAGGGCGGCGCGTACATCGGCGGCACGGCGGTCTTCAACGTGATGGGCGGCTCGCTCGACGGCGCCTACCGCGGCACCGGCAAGGCGATCAACCTGATGAGCCAGCCGGGCAACACCTCCTACTTCAACCTGCTCGGCGGCGTGGTGACGGCCAACCAGATCGTCGCCTCCCAGCCGTTCGGCAACTCGGTGCTCAACCTCAACGGCGGAACGATCGTGGCCGCGGCCGGATCCACGCTCAGCAACAACTTCGTGGCGGGGCTGTCGGCGGCCTACGTGTACGCGGGCGGCGCGACGGTCGACGTGGCCGGGGCGGGGGCGAAGGCGACGATGCTCACCGGCCTGCAGGCGCCGGACGGGTACGGGCTCCTCTCGATCGCCACCAACGCGAGCTGCGGCGGGCAGTACATCGGCGCGCCGGTGGTGAGCATCACCGGCGGGAGCGGCACGGGCGCGCTGGCCGTCGCGCAGGTCGACTTCGCGACCGGGTTCATCACCAACTTCCTGGTGGTCAACCCGGGCACGGGCTACCAGGCGGCGGACGTGCTGACCGTCTCCCTCGACGGCGGCGGCCCGCTGGTCGCGCCGACGAACTTCACGGTGTCCGGCGCGGCGCTGGCGGCGAACGCCAGCGGCGGGATCACGAAGACCGGGTCGGGCATGCTGATCCTGGGCGGGACGAACACGTTCACCGGGGCGATCAACGTCAACGGCGGGTTCCTCGACCTGGCGTACGCGTCGCCCGGGACGACGAACTTCACGCTGGCCCCCGGGACGGGGATGGGCTTCGGGGTCGGCGGGCCGGCCACGCTGGCGGAGTCCGTGATCGCCAGCCTGCTCTCGACGAAGTTCGCGGCCGGGAACTCGTTCGGCCTGGACACCCGCGCCGGGACGTACACCTGGACGACGCCGATCGGGGGCGTGACGGACTTCTACAAGCTGGGGGACAACACGCTGATCCTGCCGGTGTCGAGCAGCTATTCCGGCGCGACGCACGTGATGGGCGGGGCGTTGCGGGCGGAATGGGGGACGGGGATCCCGGCGGGCTCGCACATGGTGCTCAACGGGGGCGCGTGGGAGACGACGGGCGGCACGGCCAACAACTGGGGCGCGGGCGCGGGACAGTTCGAGATCCCGGGCGGGACGAGCGGGTTCTCGGCGGCGACGAGCCCGCTGGCGGTGAACCTCGGCGGCGCGGGGGCGCTGGTGACCTGGGGCGCGGCGCTCTTCCGGCCCGAGGCGCTCGTGCTCAACGCGCCTTCGGCCGACCAGGACATCACGTTCGTCAATCCGCTGGACCTGGCGGGGACCAACCGCGCGATCGTGGTCGGGGCGCAGACCGCCTACCTCGCCGGCGGGCTGACCAACACGCTGACGGCCAGCGGCCAGGGCGGGCTGGTCAAGCTCGGCAACGGCACGCTCGTGCTCAGCAACGCGAATGCGTTGCTCAACGTGCAGGGCGCGCAGGGGCTGGACGTGCGCCAGGGCACGCTCCTCGTCACGGCCGGACGCATCCAGAGCCAGGGCCTGGGCAACAACAACGACTACGTCGCCCGGCTGGGCGGGGACAACGCCTCGTTGATCCTCGCGGGCTCGGCGTCCCTGGTCCGCAGCAACGCCTATCTGTATGTCGGCGAGGCGGCGGGAGCCTACGGCCGGATGGAGGTCAGGGATAACGCGAACTTCTGGGGCAACTACCGCCTCCTGATGGCCAACAACACCGGAAGCACCGGCGAGTTGTACCAGTCCGGCGGCAGCATGTACGTGGGGGACATCACCTACGTCGGCGACGACGGCGTGGGCCGGTTCGTCCTCAGTGGCGGCATCATCTCGAACAACACGACCTACATCGGGAACAACTACGGCGCGCTCGGCACGGTCATCCAGTCCGGCGGCGTCTTCCGGGCCGGCGGTGTGACGTACCTGGGCAACGCGCGCGGGTCGGTCGGGGCCTACGTCCAGCTCGGCGGCACCCACTACGGGGCGAACCAGATGCAGCTGGCGCCCAACGAGGGCGCGTTCGGCTACTTCGACATGCAGGGCGGGACGCGGACCAACAACAACTGGATCCAGGTGACGGACGAGGGGATCGGCCTCTACTACCAGCGCGGCGGCACGAACTGGGTGACCGCAGCCGGCATGCTGCTGGCCAACGGCAACGGCTCCTACGAGGCGGTCGGCGTCGCGTACTTCTCGGGCGGCCTCTACACGAGCGCCTTCAACACGGTGCTCGGCTACAACAACGCCCCCGGCGGCGGCGGGCGGGCGGAGTACACCGTCGACGGCGGCAACGTGATGCTGGACAACGCCCTCCTGATGAACCGCAACCTGGCCGGCTCGGACATGATGTCCACGAACATCGCCAACCTCAACGCCGGCACGCTCCGCGCCACGACGGTCTACAAGCAAACGACGGGCGGTGTCAGCGTCCTGAACTTCGACGGCGGCACGCTGCTGGTCGGGGCGAACGTCTCCAACGCGACGTTCCTCCAGAACCTCGATGCGGCCTACATCCACGGCGGCGGGGCGACGATCGATTCCGCGACCAACACCGCGATCGTCCGCCAGAACCTGCTTGCGCCGTCGGGCCAGGGGGTGACCGCGCTGCCGTGGTCGGGCAGCCTGGACAGCTACACCGCCGCCCCCTACGTCCAGATCACCGGCGGCAGCGGGTTCGGCGCGACGGCCGTTGCGCTGTTCGACTACGTCACCGGCACCGTGACCGGCCTGGTGATCACCGGGGCGGGCAGCGGCTACGCCCCGGGCGAAACGCTGACCGTCACGCTGATCGGCGGCGGCCGCGAGGACGTCCGTCTCGGAACCGCCACGAACGGCGCCGTGAGCAGCGGCGGCCTGACCAAGCTCGGAAGCGGCTCGCTCGTGCTCCTCGGCACCAACACCTACGGCGGGCCGACCACCGTGTCCGAGGGCCTTCTCGAGGCCTTCATGCGCGGCGGACTGCCCTCGGGGTCCGCGCTGACCGTGAACTCCGGCGCGACCTTCATGGTCGGCGTCGGCGGGCCGGGGCAGTGGCTGTCGACGGACATCGACACCGTGCTCGGGACGGCGACCTTCGGTGCCGGGTCCTTCCTCGGCTTCGACACCACGCTCGGCGACTTCGCCCACGGCAACGCCCTGGCCGGCGATTTCGGCCTGATCAAGGTCGGTCCGAACGTGCTGACCCTCTCCGGCGCCAACGGTTTCGGCGGGCCGGTGATGGTCGTCAGCGGCGCCGTCGTGGCGGCCAGCGCCACGGCGCTCGGCACGACGGCCGGCGGCGTGACGGTGTTCAACGGCGCCACGCTCGGACTGCAGGACGGGATCACGGTTGCGGGCGAGAGCGTCATCCTCACGGGGATCGGCCTGGGCTCCGGCGGCGCGCTGCGGAACATCAGCGGCAGCAACACGTGGGCCGGCGGCATCACGGTGACGGGCGCCGTCGACACGTCCCTCCAGTCGGATTCCGGCCACCTGCTGATCAGCGGCAACATCACGAACAACCTCACCGCCGGCAACCTTCTGCTCCGCGGCAACGGATCGGGCGAGATCGGCGGCGTGATCTCCGGGGCGCGCACGATCTTCAAGAGCGGCGCGGGCGCGACGAACGCCGGGACGTGGACGCTCAGCGGGATGAACACGTACTCCGGGGCGACGACGATCGCGGCGGGCACGCTGCGGGTCTCGACCGAGGCCAACCTGGGAACGACCCCGTCCACCTACGTGGCCGCCCAGCTCAGCCTCCGCGGCGGCCTGCTGCAGAACACGGCCAGCATGTCCATCAGCACGAACCGCGGGGTGACGCTCGGCACGCTCGGCGGCGGATTCGACACCGACCCCGGCACGACGATGACCGTCGAGAGCATTGTCGCGGGCGTCGCGGGGAACCCGCTGTACAAGACCGGGGCGGGCGCGCTCGTTCTGAATGCCAACAACACGTACGCGGGCGACACGCTGGTCTCCAACGGCGCGCTGCGGGTCAACGGAACCTATACCGGCGGCGGGCTCATCACCGTCTACAACGGCGGCACGCTCGGCGGCACGGGCTCGGTGGGGGCGGTGACCGTCGCGGCCGGGGGCGGCCTGGCCCCGGGCAACAGCGCCGGCACGCTGACGGTCGGCAGCCTGACGCTCGCCGGCGATGCGACCCTGGTCTACGACCTGGGAACCTCGAGCGATCTGGTCCTGGCGGGCACGGTGGTCCTCGGCGGGGTCGACTTCGACAACTTCTCGTTCCTCCCCGGGGCCGGTTTCGGGCCGGGGGTCTACACGCTGATCGATGCGACGACCATCTCCGGTCTCGGCGCGGGCACAACGGGGACGGTCGGGTCGTACACGGCCACGCTCTCGATCGACGGGGGCGACCAGGATCTCATCCTCACGGTCATTCCCGAGCCGGCGGCCTTCGGCCTGATCGGCATGCTGACGGTGGTCGCGTCGTTGTTCCGCCGGCGGCTGAAGAACTGAGGCGCGATCCATGATCCCGTTGCGTCCCGGACGGCCCCCGTTCATGGTCAGGCGAATCCCGGTCACGCGATTCCCGGCCGGAACCCCGTCGTCAGGCAGGCTCGGTCCACGCGTGGGGGCTGCAGGAGGGTGTGCGAGATGAAGACAATGCCGGGTAGGGCCATCGGGGTTTTCGTGCTGGCGGCGTGGGCCGCGTCTGCACAGGCCCAGACGAACTTCTTCTGGACCAATACGCTCAGCGGCACGTGGAGCGGGGCCAACTGGACCAACGCGCAGATGACGCCCGTCACGCCGCCCGCGGGCGGTTCCGAGCAATACGAGATCCGGTTCCAGGGCCCGGCGACGGCTTACACGGCGGACAACGACCTCGCCGGGGCGTTCGCCCTCAACCGGATGGTCGCCAGCGCCGGAACCGTGACGCTGACGGGCAACTCGCTGGTCTTCACCAACCGCGGCGGCACGCTGCCCACGGTGACGAACCTTAGCGGCGCCACCCTGACGATCGACAACGACCTCGTGTTAGGTGCGGCCACCGACATCGGCGCCCAGAGTGCCATTCTGCTCGGGGGCGACATCAGCTGACCGGCCGGACTGACCATCGCCGGCGCCGCCCAGGTGCGACTGACCGGCTCGAACACCTACTCGGGGACCACAACGATCCGGTCCACCGGAAACGCCGCATGGGGCGGGACGGTGCTCAGCAACACGACCGGAGGCGTTGCGATCCCCGGGGCCGTCAACCTCGGCGGCGGCAGCGCCAACCAAGTCTATCTCCGTCTCGGCGCCGACGAGCAGATCGCCAACACCAGCGTGATCACCTTCGATACGTCGGGCACCCTCCACGGCCGGTTCGTGCTGCTCGGTCGGACCGAGACCGTCGCTGGCCTTCAGACGACCACCGGACGGGGCATCGCCGAGAACACCGACCAGAACGACCCCGCCAACAGCTTCGGCCCGGCGACGCTGATCCTCGCCCCCGGCGCGGGCGAGGTCTACAGCTTCAACGGCTATCTCCGGAGCTACTTCACCGGTGGCGCCAGCAACCGGCTGGTTGTCGTGAAGAACGGCGACGGCACGCAGATCCTGGCCGATGGCAACATCGGCAACGGTGGGGGCGGCGGCGTGGCGGGCCTGACGGTCAATGCCGGGACGCTGGTGCTCACGAACACCACGCATGCCAACTTCACCGCCGGCCTGGTCGTCGACGGCGGCCGGCTGGTGCTGGGCACGAGGACGGCGGCGTTCCGCAATCCCATCACCAACAACGCCGCCGGCGGACTCGCCTTCGTCGCGGCGGGCGCGAACACGATCGCCTCGCTCAGCGGGTCGGGCTCGCTGGGGCTGACGAACGCGGCCGGCGCCGCGGTGACGCTGATCGTGGGCCAGGGCGGCGTGGCGGGCACCTATTCGGGCGATCTCTCCGGCGCCGGCGGGCTCACGAAGACCGGCACCGCGACGCAGGTGGTGTCCGGCAACAACACCTACGCCGGCACCACGACGGTCGAGCAGGGCGTGCTGACCGCCACGAAGGCGGCGGCGCTTCCCGGCTACAACGCGGCGGGCAGGGTCGTGGTCAACGCGGCGACGATCGCCGTCCGGACCGGCGGCGCCGGCGAGTGGAGCGGAACCGAGATCGACGCGCTGCTGGTGAACGCCACGTGGG
Organism: Lentisphaerota bacterium; assembly: GCA_016873715.1. Classification (GTDB taxonomy): domain Bacteria; phylum Verrucomicrobiota; class Kiritimatiellia; order PWTM01; family PWTM01; genus VGWF01. The sequence goes on from VGWF01000075.1 coordinate 14,246, forward strand.
GTGCCGGGAGCCAGCTCGGGGTCGAGGTCTCCTCCGGCACCGTGGACCTGGCCGGCAATACGGCGGGCGTGCAGGGGCTGCACAAGCTCGGCGCCGGCGTGCTGACGCTGTCGGGCAACAACAGCTATTCCGGCGGGACGACGATCTCCGCCGGCATCCTGTCCGTGGCATCGACGGCGAACCTGCCCACCTCCGGCGGCCTCGCCATCACCGGCGGCACGCTGCGCGTCACGGGAACCGCCCTGGCGAACCTGGACGCCTACACGCTCAACGCCGCCGGCTTCCGGGGCGGTCTCGATGTGGCCGACGCCTCGCACACGCTGACAGTCTCGCAGGGGCTTTCCGGGAACGGCTGGCTGACCAAGGACGGCGCGGGGACGCTCGTCCTGTCCGGCGCGAACACGTTCAACGGCGGCGTCACGAACAACGCGGGGACGCTGCGGCTCGCAAACGCATCGGCCTGGGCCGTGACGAACCCGCTGCGCCTGCTGGGCGGCGACGTCGACCTCGCCGGCTATGCGGTCACGATAGTCTCGCTTTCCGGCGCCGCGGGTACGACCGTCACCAACAACGGCGGGCTCACGGTGAATCAGGGGCTCGCGGGCACCTACGCAGGCGCGATCGTCGGCTCCGGCAGCCTCACGAAGACCGGGACGAGCACGCTGACCCTGTCCGGCGCGAACACCTACACGGGGCTGACCACGGTCACCGGCAACGGCGGCCATCTGGTCGCCGGGCACAACGGCGCGCTGGGCACGACCAACGGCGGAACGGCGGTCGCCGACGGCGGCAGCGTGGCCCTCGCCAACGGCGTGACGGTGACGGGCGAGCGGATCAGCCTGGTGGGCGCCGGGGACTTTTTCGGGGCCCTGAAGGCGGCCGCCGCCTCCACCGGAACCTGGGCCGGCGTGGTCGTGCTCGACGAAAACAACGTGGCCAGCTGGAAGCCCCGGATTGGCGCGCGGCTGGACGCCGTCCTGACCGTCAGCGGCGACATCGTCGACGGCGCGGGCAGCAGCCTCTTCATCAGTGGTGAGGCCGGCACGGGTCGTGTCGTCCTCTCCGGCACGAACAACACCTATTCCGGCCGCACTTCCATCGTGCGCGGCGTGCTGGAGTTGGGCCGCGATCACACGCTGCCGGCCGGGACCCGTCTCGACATGAATGCCGCGGCGATTGTCGATGCCTCGGTCTTCGACATGGCCGGGTACAGCCAGGTCGTCGCGGGCCTCCAGACCGTGTCCCTGAACGCTCCCTCGCTCGTCACCAACCGTGCCGCAGGGCTCTCGACTCTCACGGTGGATCAGTCCACCAACCTCACCTTCGCCGGCGCGATCGGCGGCAACATCGCGCTGATCAAGGCGGGGGCGGGCGCGCTGACGCTGCAGGGCGCCAACGCCTACGCCGGCGCCACCTCGGTCAGCGGCGGCGTGCTGCGCGTGAACGGTTCGCACACCGGCGGGGGTCTGATCACGGTCTACGCCGGGGGCATGCTCGGCGGCACGGGATCGGTCGGCGCGGTGAGCATTCAGGCCGGCGGCACGTTGGGCGCCGGGAACTCCGTTGGCACGATGAGGCTTGCGGGCAACGCCGAGATCCTCGGCAAGCTGGCGGTGGAAAACGTCGGCGCGGCCGTCGACCTCGTTGCCATCACGGGCGGCCTGACGCTCGGCCCCGGCAGCGTGATCGACCTGCTCGGTACGCTGGATGGAACCTCCAGTTACACGATCCTCACGTTCACGGGCTCGCGCACCGGGACCTTCGGCGACGTGACCGATGTGACCGCCCAGGGCTACCAGGTCGACTACAATGCGAACGACGTCACCCTGACGGTCATTCCCGAACCGGCGACGCTGGGTCTTCTCGGGATCTGCGCCGCCGCCGCCCTGCTGCGTCGGCGGCTGCGCGGGTAACGCGAAGCGCCGTCCGGGGCACGACGGAGCGTGCCCCTCCAGGTTCCGGTGCGATGGAGAGCGTCTCTCTGACGACGCCGGGCACGACGGAGCGTGCCCCTCCAGATTCCGGGGAACATGACGGACACCTGGGACGGTGGAGGGCGCCGCTCCGCCTGCCACTCGACGCGAAGCGGCGCGTGGTCGGCGCCGGAGGGGTCACGGGGCGCGGCTTTCGGGCACGACGGAGCGTGCCCCTCCAGGTCCCGGTGCGATGGAGAGCGTCTCTCTGACGACGCCGGGCACGACGGAGCGTGCCCCTCCAGGTTCCAGGGAACATGACGGGCATTCGGCCGGTGGCGCGGGCCGGGCCTACGCTTCGTAGGTGAACAGGTCCGCCGCCGACAGGGAGGCCCCCGCGGCGCGGTTGTAGGCGGTCACGACCTTCTGCTGCGTGTTGCGGGTGAGCCGGCGGCCCTTGCACGCGCGGGTCACCATCTTGAAGGTGATGCATCCGGGCGCCGCCGCCACGAGGTTCGCCGCCTTCAGCCCCGCCTCCGCCATCTTCGCCGCGATCGGCTGGGGCCCGAGGTTCCGCTCGATCGCGTCCGTGTCGTTCATGCCTGCCGCACCCTACACGGGCCGGGCCCCGAAGCCAATCCGGTCGCCCCGGTCACGGCGCCGCTTTCGAGGCGGCGATGAAGCGCGACAGGGCGCGGACGTGGCGGACGAACGCGTCGCAGCGGATCACGCGGGCGGAGGCGTCCTTCGGCTCCTGGTACTTGAGCCCGCCCTTCTCGACCCAGCGGCCCTCCGCGTCCTGCGCGGCGATCGCCCCGGCGGCGGCCTTCCGCGTTCCGCCGTCGAGCGTCGGGATCCGCGGTCCGCCGGCCGGCGCCTTCCAGGGCTCGCGGGCGGCCTGCTCGTACTGGCGGGCGATGCTGTCGAGGTCGCTGGAGACCTTGAATGCGTAGTGCGTCGGCAGGTCGCCGTCGTCGTAGACGAGGCGGTAATCCTTCGTGAAGTAGAGCGGCGTGTTGGTCTTGAGTTCGTGGAACCGGGCGAGTTGCCCGTTCGGAAGGAGCGAGCGGCGCAGGTACGCCAGCGCGCGCGGGACCGGCTCGAGGAAGCGGCGGTCGCCGGTCTCGCGGTGGAGGCGCATCAGGATCCGGAGGATGCCCTGCGATTCGCCCCCGGTGATGGAGGGGGGCTCGAACTTGCGCGCCCACGCGGGATGCATGTCCGCGTCGTACTGCTGCGCCCACGCCGGCTGCGGGTCGGGCATCTGCGCGAGCAGGATGAAGCCGCCCGCCTTCTCCGCGGCGGCCCGGCAGGCCCGGCCGAGCGCCTGCGCGGCGCCGTCGGCGGAGGCGGAGGACAGGACGAGCGAGGCCTCGAACATCGTGTCGATCATGTCCGCGAGCGCGTTGTCGTTGAAGGTGTAGTCGGCCTTGTAGTCGCGTCCCGGGAACGTGCGGGACCATGCGTCGGGATACGAGGCCGCCTTCACGGGGAATTTCGAGGCGTCCGGGGGCGCCTCGAAGCGCTGCGGCCACGCGCCGTTCGGATACTGGGCTGCGAGGAGGCTCCCGAGGGCGGTCGTCACGCACCGGTGGATCGCCTCGTTCGTGAAGGCGCACGCGCGGTCGGCGCGCAGCAGGAAGCGGACGGCGGCCTGCGTGGTGTCGTCGTCGAGCGTCGAGACGTTCTTCCCGGCCGTTCCGCCGTCGGCGCGGTAGGGGAGCTTCTTCCGTCGCGCCGGATCGAACTCGATGGAGTAGTCCCAGCCGCCCGAAGCGAGCTGGCCGCGCACCAGGGACTGCGCCGTCTCCAGCGCGGCGTCGAGATGGAACCGGTCGCCGGTCGCCTCCCAGGCCTCGAGCATGACCGAGCCGACCGACGGCGTGCCCGGCGGCTGCACCCAGCCGACCGTGGCGCGCGCAACGCCCTCGCCCTCGCGTCGCGAGAGATCCTCGCTGTACGCCCACAGGTAGGAGCCCTCGACCGCGACCTTCTCCCGGAAGAACGCGACGCCGCGCCGCAGCGCCGCCGCGGCCTCGTCGCGCGTCGGGCCCTCCGCCGCGCCGCACACGCCGGCCAGCGCCACGCTTGCCGCCAACAGGATCTTCCGCATATCGACCTCCACTCCGCGGTCTGGCGTCGCCCCGCTACTTCCCAAGGAACTCCATCGCTGTCACGGTCGAGAACCGTCCCGACGTTCCCGCGCGCGTCGCCTCGCCGGTCACGCGCACGGTGCCTCCCGCAAGATCGCCCGCCTTCCGGCCCCCGAGGTGGTCCGTCGCGAGCCGGTGATACAGAAGGAACTCGACGCCGTCGGCCGTGGTCACGGTGTAGGCGGTGAACGGCTTCCCGTCGGGCGCCTTGAGCTCCGTGATGCCGAACCGGCCGGTGACGGGGCCCGCGACAGGCTGCGGGGGCGTCCCCTTGGCTCGCTCGGCCGCGTTGGCCGCCGGCGGCAGGCCGGCGCACCAGTTCGTCCACGCCGCGTGGAGGCCGGCGAGAACGTCGGGCTTCTCCGCGGCGAGGTCGCGCGCCTCGGCCCGGTCGGCGGCGAGGTCGAAGAGCCGCAGCTTCGGGGCGGAGGGGCTGACCACGAGCTTCCAGTCGCCGCGCCGCATCGCGCCCTGGCCGTCGTGCATCCAGAAGAGGTCCGCGTGCGGGTCGCCGGCCGCCGCGCCGGCAAGGAACGGAAGCAGGTCGACGCCGTCCAGCCGCGTGCCGTCGGGCGTCGCGATGCCCGCGGCGGCGCAGAACGTGGCGTAGAGGTCCATCGAGCTGACGGGGCGGCCGTAGACCGATCCGGCCTTCAGGCGTTCCGGCCAGCGGAGCAGGAACGGGACGCGGATTCCGCCTTCGAGGTACTGCGCCTTCCAGCCGTTCAGGCCGCCGGTGGAGCCGACGATCGTGTCCTTCGGCCATTCCGGCCTCGCGCCCTTGATGTTGCTCTTCGCCGGACCGTTGTCGCTGACGAAGGCGACGAAGGTGTTGCCGGCGACGCCCGCCTCCTTGAGCGCGTCAAGCACGCGACCGATGGCGTCGTCCATCGAGACGATCATCGAGGCGTAGAACGGCAGCGGGTCGGGCTTCAACCCGCCGAAGCGGTCCTTGTGCTCGAGCTTGCCGTGCCAGGGGCTGTGAACGGCGTTGAAGGCGAGGTAGAGGAAGAAGGGGCCGTCCTTCCGTCGCTTCACGAACTCGACGGCGTGGCGGCCGAGGCGGTCGGTGAGGTACTCGTCGCCGGGGCGCTCCGGCCCCCAGACGCCCTGGACCTTGCCCGAGGCGTGCTCGTTCGTGCCCAGCCCGGTGTAGTGGCCGGCGGCGTCGGGCCAGTAGTCGCCCTCCCAGTCCATCAGGTCGTGGACCTCGTCGAACATCGGCGCCGGGTCGCGGTTGACGTTCCACTTGCCGATGAGCCCCGTCGCGTAGCCGGCGGCCTTCAGCGTTTCGGGAAGGAGCTTGCGCGCGGCGGGGATGGTGCCGTGCGAACGGTCGGTGTTCCATTGCACGCCGAAGCTCTGCGGGTAGGCGCCGGACATCAGCCCGTGGCGGCTGGGGCAGCAGACGGGCGCGGCAACGTAGCCGTCGGTGCAGCGGACGCCGTCGCGCGCAAGGGAATCGATCGCCGGCGTCGGCGCCATCGTGCCCCCCTGGCAGCCGGGATCGCCCCAGCCCATGTCGTCGGCGAAGATCAGGACGAAGTTCGGGCGGCCGGCGTCGGCGGCGACCGCGAGCAGCGAAACGAGACCGGCGAGGAGCGGCTTCATGCCCGCGAGTATCGGCACAGCCCGCGGCGGAGGAAAGCACGAAACCGGGATTCCGAAGCACGAAACAGAATCCCAATCCCGAAACCTGGAATCCCAAACAAGAGGGCGCTTGAAGCCTTGGTGCTTCCCGCTTCGTGCTTCGGGATTGGCGGCTTCGGGATTCCCTCTACCCGCGGGTCATCCAGTGCCGTGCCATCGAGGTCCAGTGGCGCCACTTCGGGGGACAGTAGCGCTTGGCGAAACTCTCGAGATTGCCGGTGAACCGGTCGCGGATGGTGCCGGCCGCCCACCGGGCCTGGATGCGGAGGCTGAGGTCCGGCTGGCCGGCGTACCGCCGCGCGCGGTGCCCGCGGATGTTCGAACCGACGCCCATCTCGACGCCCGGCCCGCCGTTCTCGATCTTCCGGATCACGAGCAGAAGCTTGAGCTCATCGCCGGAAAGCCCGTACTCCTCGCCAACGTCAACCAAAATCCCGACTTCCCGTGCGGGAAGCGCCCGGGCGACCGCCGTCTGGCGGATCGGGGTTCCCGACGCCTGCGCGGAGCCCGCGGCGAGCATCGCCACGGCTCCCCACACGCCCACGATTCTGCTGACCCGGTTCTTCCTCATATTCAAAAAAGGGCGTGCAGATTACCCGAGGTTTGGCCCGAAATCCAGCCATTCGACCGCCCCGGGGCGCCCGGAAGTCCTAACCTTCTGGCCGCAAAAACATTGCCAGAAGAAAAAATCTTCCGGCGGGCCGGGGGTGGAACCGGGTTCAAGGGCCGGCCGGGGGCTGGGCTCCGGCCGGTTCCGCCGGTCCGTGGTTCGGTCCGGTCGGGCGCATCTCCGCTTCATCGACCTGATCATGCGGCGGCCTCTCGGAGTCTGCATGGCTACCGGGATCCGTCGAACGGCCGGGCCAGCGGCCCGGCCCCACCACGGGTTTCCCGGGAACGATGGGTAGGGCCGGGCCGCTGGCCCGGACGAACGCAAAGCCCGCGAAAGCGTCTTCGTCATCCCTGCACCGGACCGGAGATGTGCCCGGTCCGGCCGCGCCTTCGATTCGCCGCGTGACCCCGTTCCGGTGCCCGTGTAGGCTGCCCGAACCGGTCACCGCGTCCGGGCGGGCGGGTGGCGTACATCGGGAAGGGAGCGGACGATGAAGAGACGGACATTCGTCGGGCTTTCAGGTCTCGCCACGGTCGGCGCCACCCTCGGCCCGCGTCGCGCGGGGGCCGGCCCCGCCCTTCCGCCGAAGCCGGCGCCGCCCCTGAATCCCTTCGAACAGGAGGGTGCGTGGTACAAGGCCGCCCTGCACGTCCACACGACGACGTCGGACGGCGATGTCGATGTGGCCACGCGGCTGGCGCAGTACCGCAAGGCCGGCTACCAGGTCGTCGCGGTCACCGACCACTGGAAGACCAACGACCTGTCGGCCTGCTCCGGCGACGGCTTCCTCGCGATCAACAGCATGGAGGCGCATCCGCAGACCGGCACCGGCGCGCCCGCGCACCACTTCGTTTGCCTCGACATGCCGCACCCGTTCGAGCTGTCCAAGACCCTGCCGGCACAGGAGCTGATCGACACGGTGCGCAAGGCGGGCGGCAAGGTCGTTTACGCCCATCCGTACTGGACCGCCCATTCCATCGCGGAGATGCTGGAGGTCGGCGGCTACGTGGCCGTCGAGGTCTACAACGCCCACTGCGACCTCGCCAGCCGGAAGGGGTTCAGCCAGGCCCACGTCGACCAGCTGTTCAGCCGGGGGATCCTGACGGGCCTCACGGCGGTGGACGACGTCCACAAGAGCCCCTGGATCAACACGGGGTGGACGATGATCCGGGCCCGGTCGCTGGCGAAGGCGGATGTCATGGACGCTTTCGCCCGCGGCTGCACCTATGCCTCCTGCGGCCCGGTGATCGAGGACTTCCGCATCAAGGACGGGGCGGTCCGGCTCCGCTGCACCCCGGCCTCCGAGATCCGGTTCCACTTCGACGGCGCGGGCGGCGGCCGGCTCCAGGCGGCCGAAGGCGGCGGCACCCTCACGCAGGCCGAGTGGAAGTTCGCCGTCGGGCGCAAGCCGCCCTCGTGGATCCGCGCCGAGGTTGTCGATCCGGCGGGCAAACATGCCTGGACCAACCCGATCGCCGTCGATCCCAAGGCCTGACGGCGCGCGCCACGCGCGCCGGAACATCGAACAACGAACACCGAACATCGAAGTGCGGAGGGTGCACGGGTGTGTGTGCGCAGCCCCCGGTGAACCTCCGAACCTTCGAACCTGTGAACCTGCGAACCGCCGCCCTTCCAACCCTTGGAAGCCGTTGCGTCGCGCGCGTCCAAGGATTGGAAACCCGGCGGATCAGCGGCGGCCCTGGGCCTTGGCGTAGGCGTCCTTGAGCGTGACGGTGCGGTTGAAGACCGGCGCGCCGGGCTTCGAGTCCTTCTCGTCCGCGCAGAAGTAGCCGATGCGCTCGAACTGGAACGCGGCGCCGGGTTGGGCGCCGGCGATCGACGGTTCGGCGAACGCGGTGACGGTCTTCAGGGAGTCCGGGTTGAGGAAGTCGCGGTAGTCCGACTCCTCCGGCGTGGCCGAGAGATCCTCGACGCGGAAGAGGCGGTCGTACAGGCGGACCTCGACCTGCCGCGCGCCGGCCTCGGGGACCCAGTGGATCGTGGCCTTGACCTTCACCTTCTCGGTCATCGGCTGCCACGTGCCGTGGAGTTCGACGACGCGGCCGGAGGCGTCCTTGACGACCTCCGTGCAGGTCAGGAATCCGGCGCCGCGCAGGCGGACGGCGCGGCCGGGCGCGAGGCGGAAGAAGTCCTTGGGCGGCTCCTCCATGAAATCCTCGCGCTCGATCAGGATCGTGCGGCCGAACGGGACCTCGCGCGTGCCCGCGGCCGGATCCTCGGGGTTGTTCGGGATCCCGAACGCCGCGGGGGCGTCGGCGGGCAGGTTGTCGATCACGACCTTGAGTGGGTCGAAGACGGCCATGCGGCGGGTCGCGGTGCGGTTGAGCTCGTCGCGGACGCAGTGTTCGAGCAGCGCGACGTCGGTGAGGCTCTCGTACTTCGTCACGCCGACGGCGTCGCAGAACGCGCGGACGGCGGCGGGCGGGTAGCCGCGGCGCCGCATGCCGCAGAGCGTCGGCATGCGCGGGTCGTCCCAGCCGGCGACCTGGCCGCCCTGGACGAGCTCGAGCAGCTTGCGCTTGCTCATGACGGTGTAGGTGAGGTTCAGGCGCGCGAACTCGGTCTGGCGCGGGACCGGGTCGAAGCCGAGGGTCTGGACGACCCAGTCGTAGAGCGGGCGGTGCACCTCGAACTCGAGCGTGCAGAGCGAGTGCGTGACGCCCTCGATCGCGTCCTCGATCGGGTGGGCGTAATCGTAGGTCGGGTAGATGACCCACGCGTCGCCGGTGAGGTAGTGCGGCATGCGCAGGATGCGGTAGAGGACCGGATCGCGCAGGTGCAGGTTCGGCGACGCCATGTCGATCTTCGCGCGCAGGCACAGGGAGCCGTCGGGGAACACGCCGGCGCGCATGCGGGCGAAGAGCGCGACGCTCTCCTCGGCCGGCCGGTTGCGGAACGGGCTCTCGCGGCCGGGCTGGGTCGGGATGCCGCGGTAGTCCTTCCACTGCTCCTGCGTCAGCTCGCAGACGTAGGCCATGTCCATCCGGATCAGCTTCACGGCGCACTCGACCATGCGCTCGAAGTAGTCGGCCGAGTAGTAGAAATGGTCGCCCCAGTCGAAGCCGAGCCAGCGGATGTCGCGCTGGATGTTCTCGACGTACTCCATCGACTCCTTGGCGGGGTTCGTGTCGTCCATGCGCAGGTGGCAGCGCCCGCCGAACTCCTGCGCCATGCCGAAATCGATGCAGATGGCCTTCGCGTGCCCGATGTGGAGGTAGCCGTTCGGTTCGGGCGGGAACCGCGTGACGACCTGCCCGCCGTTCTTCCCGGCCGCGACGTCGGCGGCGATCATGTCCCGGATGAAATGGGACGGCCTGTCCTTCGTTTCCTCGCTCATGTCCGTGCCTCGCTCAAGGCGCGCAGACTACACCAGCCGCGCCTGCGGGGCAAACGGGGTGGAATGACCCAGATCCCCGGCTACGCTTGGTCGATCAGGAACGAACGATGCCTCGAGGGCCCTCTGCACGGCGCCGACGGAGCGGCGCCCTCCAAGGCTGCCTCTCTCGGTATAGGAAGCTGGAGGGCCGCGCTCCGTCGCGGCCGTGTCCATGCGCACGTCCCACGGGTGGTCGCCGGATATCCGAGGCTTGGCCGATCGTATCCCTATGAAACAGGTTCTGGAGGGCCGCGCTCCGTCGCGGCCGTGTGCATACGCACTTCCCACGGGTGGTCGCCGGATATCCGAGGCTTGGCCGATCGTATCCCTATGAAACAGGTTCTGGAGGGCCGCGCTCCGTCGCGGCCGTGTGCATACGCACTTCCCACGGGTGGTCCCGGATATCCGAGGCTTGGCCGATCGTATCCCTATGAAACAGGTTCTGGAGGGCCGCGCTCCGTCGCGGCCGTGTGCATACGCACTTCCCGCGGGTGGGCACCGGATATCCGAGGCTTGGCCGATCGTATCCCTATGAAACAGGTCCTGGAGGGCCGCGCTCCGTCGCGGCCGTGTGCATACGCACTTCCCACGGGCGGTCGCCGGATATCCGAGGCTTGGCCGATCGTATCCCCATGAAACAGGTCCTGGAGGGCCGCGCTCCGTCGCGGCCGTGTGCATACGCACTTCCCACGGGGGTCCCGGATTTCCGAGTCTTGGCCGATCGTATCCCTATGAAACAGGTCCTGGAGGGCCGCGCTCCGTCGCGGCCGTGTCCATGCGCACTTCCCACGGGTGGTCGCCGGATACCCGAGGCTTGGCCGATCGTATCCCTATGAAACAGGTTCTGGAGGGCCGCGCTCCGTCGCGGCCGTGTCCATGCGCACTTCCCACGGGTGGTCACCGGATATCCGAGGCTTGGCCGAGGATTGGGGAGTGATGAGCGATGAGTGCTGCGTGATGAGAGGGTGGGCTACGGCGGCGGCGAGGGGGCGGCGGGGCGGACGGGAATGTGGACCTCGTACTTCTTGAAGAAGCCGGGAAGGAACGGTCCGTTCCAGTAGGCCGCGCGTGGCGGGCCGTCCTCGACCCAGCCCGGCTGCTTCGCGAGCCAGGCGCGGAGTTCGCGCTCCGTCTGCGTGACGTTCTCCTCGCTGTAGGATCCCCGCGCCCCGGCCGCGGCCACCCTGCGCTCGCCGAGGACCTCAACGGTCACGCCGTTCGTCGCGGTCAGGCCGGCCGGCGCGTCGGCGCCCGCGAAGAACCGCATGGTGGCCGTCCGCGTCTCGGTCTCGACCGGCGTGGTCATGGCGACGTCGTTCGCCTGGATGTAGCGGAAGAGCCTGCGGAACAGACCGTTCTCGCCGCCGAAGTAGGGCCCCTCGCGCGTCGCCGTCATCGCGCGGACGGCGGGGATCGTCTTGATCTCGAACACCCCGGGTTCCGTCCGGTCATAGGCCTGTTCGTAGGCGTGCGCTCCCAGTGCGGGAAGGGCGGCGGCGGCCAGCAGTCCGGTCCACGTCTTCATGGTCGTGATCCCCTTGGTTCGAAGATGGACAAAACTACAACATCACGGCCGCCGCGCAAGCCGGAAGCCGGCGCGCGATCGTGGCGGAAGTTCCAACCCGGCTTTGAGCCCGGCACGCGGCGGTGGTAGGCTGCGGGCACGGCGGGCGCGCGGCGACGCCGGTGCGAAGGAGACGCCATGCAGGACTTCGAGAAGCTCGGGGTGTTCTATCTCGGCCGGGAGGAGGCGGGGGAGGGGGCGGCGGAGGGCAACCTCGTCCTGTATGATTCCCGGGACCTGACAACCCACGCCGTGATCGTCGGCATGACCGGCAGCGGGAAGACCGGGCTCGGCATCGGCCTGCTCGAGGAGGCGGCGATCGACGGCGTGCCGGCCATCGCGATCGATCCCAAGGGCGACCTCGGCAACCTTCTGCTCTCGTTCCCCGAACTGCGGCCGCAGGACTTCCGTCCCTGGGTCGACGAGGGCGAGTCCGCGCGCAAGGGGATGACCCCGGACGATTTCGCCGCGCGCACCGCGCAGACGTGGCGCGAGGGGCTCGCGGCGTGGGGGCAGGACGGCGCGCGCATCCGCCGCTTCCGCGATGCCGTCGACCTGGCGATCTACACGCCCGGAAACGCCTCGGGCCGGCCGCTGCAGGTGCTCAAGTCGCTTGCGGCCCCGGCGCCGGCGCTCGCGGCCGACAACTCCGCCCTGCGCGAGCGGATCCAGACGACCGTCTCGGGGCTGCTCGGGCTGCTGGGCGTCGATGCGGATCCCGTCCAGGGCCGCGAGCACATCCTGCTCTCGACGATCCTCGACCATGCGTGGCGCGCCGGGACGGACCTCGACCTCGCCTCGCTCATCCGCGAGATCCAGAAGCCCCCGTTCGCCTCGGTCGGGGTCTTCGACCTCGAGTCGTTCTACCCGGCCAAGGACCGGCTCGGCCTCGCGATGGCGCTGAACAATCTCGTCGCCTCGCCCGGCTTCTCCGCGTGGATGGAGGGCGAGCCGCTGGACGTGAACCGCCTTCTCCACACGCCGGAGGGACGGCCGCGCCTCTCCGTGATCTCCATCGCGCACCTGTCCGACGCGGAGCGGATGTTCTTCGTCACGATCCTGCTCGGCGAGATCCTCGCGTGGGTCCGCGCGCAGCCGGGGACGTCGAGCCTGCGGGCGGTGCTCTACATGGACGAGATCTTCGGCTACTTCCCGCCGACCGCGAATCCGCCGTCCAAGACCGCGATGCTGACCCTGCTCAAGCAGGCGCGCGCCTACGGCCTCGGCGTCGTGCTCTCGACGCAGAACCCGGTCGACCTCGACTACAAGGGCCTCTCGAACGCCGGGACGTGGCTCATCGGCCGGCTGCAGACGGCGCGCGACAAGGAGCGCGTGATCGAGGGCCTCGAGGGCGCCGCCGCGGGCGCGCCGTTCGACCGCGGGGCGACGGAGCGCGTGCTCGCCGGACTCGGCAACCGCCGTTTCCTGATGCGCAACGTCCACGAGGACGCGATGGTCGTCTTCGAGACCCGCTGGGCCCTGAGCTACCTCCGCGGGCCGCTGACGCTGCCGCAGATCCGCTCGCTCTGCACGGGGGCCGCGGTGTCCGCGCCGCCCGCGCCGCCGGCCGTTGCGGTCCCTGCGCCCGCCCCCGCGCCTCCGGCGGCCCCGGCCCGCGGCGGCGGGAAGACCGCGCTGCCGCCGGGCGTCCCGGAGTACTTCGTGAAACCGTCGAAGGCGGCGGCGGGGCTGACCTACCGGCCGATG
>VGWF01000076.1 GCA_016873715.1 Lentisphaerota bacterium
AAAAAGGTTCGGACGACATCGAGCCCGCCGGACGGGGACCGCGTGGTAGCGCCACGGCTACGACGTGGCGCTCCGGGACGGTCGCCGGGGCCACAGCGCCGCAGGTCGTAGCCCTGCGGCTACCCGGGCTCAACGGGAATGGCGGATGAGACATCCACCCTGGCGGCGTGCCCCGCTTCCTTCGCTTGCCCCCATTCGTTTGCCATCCGCCGGACGGGGACCGCGTGGTAGCGCCACGGCTACGACGTGGCGCTCCGGGACGGTCGCCGGGGCCGCAGCGCCGCAGGTCGTAGCCCTGCGGCTACCGGGCCCAACGGGAATGGCGGATGAGACCTTCGACCCGGCGGAGTGCCCGCGTCCTTCGCTGATCGTCGCCGGCTGGTTCCAAGGTTCGGACGACATCGGGCCCGCCGGCCGGGGATCGCGTGGTAGCGCCACGGCTACGACGTGGCGCTCCGGGACGGTCGCCGGGGCCGCAGCGCCGCAGGTCGTGCCCTGCGGCTACCCGGGCTCAACGGGAATGGCGGATGAGACATCCACCCTGGCGGCGTGCCCCGCTTCATCCGCTCGCCCCCATTCGTTTGCCACCCGCCGGACGTGGAACTTGGAACTTGAAACTTCGCCCCCGCCGCCCATCATCGCCGGATTGCAGGCAGGAGGACGACGATGAACCGATGGGTGCGGATCGCGGCGGTGACGATGGCGGCGGCAACGGCGGGCGCGGCGGACTGGGCGCCGGTGCAGGGCAAGCCGATGACGCGTTGGGCGAAGGAGGTTTCGCCGGACAGCGTGCTGCGGCCGGTGCACCCGCGGCCGCAGATGGTCCGCGAGGCGTGGATGAACCTCAACGGCCTCTGGGACTACGCGATCGTCGCGAAGGACGCCGCGCAGCCCGGCGCGTGGGACGGGAAGATCCTCGTACCCTTCGCCGTCGAGTCCGCCCTGAGCGGAGTCGGCAAGGCCGTCGGACCCGACAACCGCCTCTGGTACCGCCGCAGCTTCAAGGTCCCCGCCGCCTGGGCCGGCAAGCGCGTGCTGCTGCACTTCGGCGCGGTCGACTGGGACGCCACCGTCCGGGTCAACGGCAGGGAGATCGGCTCGCACCGCGGCGGGTACGACGCGTTTTCCTTCGACGTCTCCGACGCGCTCCGGCCCGGCGACGCGTCGCAGGAACTGGTCGTCTCCGCCTGGGATCCCACCGACGCCGGCTTCCAGCCGCGCGGCAAGCAGGTCCAGAACCCCCACGGCATCTGGTACACGCCCGTCACCGGCATCTGGCAGACGCCGTGGCTTGAGCCGGTCGCGCCCGCGCACATCGCGTCGCTGACGATCGTGCCCGATATCGACCACAAGTCCGTCCGCGTGACGGCCACCGTGGACGGCGACGCCGGCGGCATGGGCGTCAACGTCGAGGTCAAGGAGGGCGGGAAGACCCTCGCGGTCCGTTCCGGCAAGCCCGGCGAGGCGATCGAGGTGCCGGTCGAAAACCCGAAACTGTGGTCGCCCGATTCGCCCCACCTCTACGACCTCGGCGTCATGCTCGGCAAGGACCAGGACCGCGTCGCGTCCTATTTCGGCATGCGCAAGATCGCGGTCGCGCCGGACAAGGACGGCATCCTGCGGCTGATGCTCAACAACGAGCCGCTCTTCCAGTACGGCCCGCTCGACCAGGGCTGGTGGCCCGACGGCCTCTACACCGCGCCGACGGACGAGGCCCTGCGCTACGACATCGAGATGACGAAGGCCTTCGGCATGAACATGGCGCGCAAGCACGTCAAGGTGGAGCCGGCGCGCTGGTACTACTGGTGCGACACGCTCGGCCTGCTCGTGTGGCAGGACATGCCCAGCGGCAACTTCGGCGATTCGAAGACCGACAAGCGCCGCAGCGACGAGGCCACCGCCAACTTCGAGCGCGAACTGACCGCGATGGTCACGCAGTTCCGCAACCACCCCTCCATCGTCATGTGGGTCCCGTACAACGAGGGCTGGGGCCAGCACGAGACGCCGCGGATCGTCGACTTCGTGCGGAAACTCGACCCGACGCGGCCCGTCAACGAGGCCAGCGGATGGGTCGACCGCGGCTCGGGCGACGTGAAGGACCTCCATGACTACCCGGGCCCCGGCGTGCCGAAGCGCGAGGACAAGCGCGTCTCCGTGCTCGGCGAGTTCGGCGGCCTCGGCCTGCCCGTGAAGGGCCACACGTGGCAGGAGGAGAAGAACTGGGGCTACCGCAGCTACACGACCGCCGAGGACCTCACCGACGCCTACCTCGCGCTGCTCGAGAAGCTCCACCCGATGACCGGCGCGCCGGGCCTCTCCGCCGCCGTCTACACGCAAACCACCGACGTCGAGGTCGAGGTCAACGGCCTGATGACCTACGACCGCGAGGTCGTGAAGATGGACCTCGCCGCCATCGCCGCCGCCGCGAAGAAGCTCTACACGCCCCCCGCCCCGCGCGTGCAGAAGGGCGACGCGCTCGTGCCGCCCGCCGCGCCGCTGGTCGCGTGCGATCCGTACTTCAGCGTCTGGTCCCAGGCCGACGAACTCGCCGGCACCGACACGACGCACTGGACCGGGAAGCCCCACCGCCTCGCGAGCCTCGTCCGCATCGACGGCAAGCCCTTCCGCCTGATGGGCGCCTCGCCGCGCACCGTGCCCGCACTCAAGCAGACGGGGCTGAGCGTCCTGCCGACGCGGACCGTCTACTCGTTCGAAGGCGCGGGCATCGCGCTGACGCTGACCTTCACAACCCCCGCGCTGCCGGACGACATCGACATCCTCTCGCGCCCGGTCACCTACCTGACCTACGAGGCGCGGTCGACCGACCGTCGCGAGCACGCCGTGCAGGTCCATTTCGACGCGTGCGGCGAGCTGACCGTCAACGAGCCGAAGCAGGAGGTCGTCGGGGCCGACGAATCCGCCGGCGACCTGGCGGTGCTCAAGCTCGGCTCGAAGGATCAGCCCGTGCTCATGAAGAAGGGCGACGACATCCGCATCGACTGGGGCTGGCTCTACGTCGCGGCGCCGAAGGCCTCCGTGGCCGCCGCGGCCCTGACCGAGCGCGGCGCGGGCCAGCGCGCCTTCGCCGCCGGGGCCGCGCTGCCCGCCGCGCCGGCGATGCCCTGCGGGGCCGACGCCGTGTCCGCCGCAATGGTCCTCGACCTCGGCCGCGTCGGCGCGAAGCCGTCCGCCCGCTGGCTGATGGTCGCCTACGACGACCTCTATTCGATCCAGTACATGAAGAGCAACCTGCGGCCCTACTGGCGCCGGAACGGCTGGGAGGCGGCGGACCTGCTCAAGGCGTCGGCGAAGGAGCGCGAGGCGCTGGAGAAGCGCTGCGTCGCGCTCGACGACGAGCTGATGGCCGACCTGCGCAAGGCCGGGGGCGAGAAGTATGCGAAGCTCTGCGCGCTCGCCTACCGCCAGTGTTTCGCGGCCGGCAAGTTCGTCGCCGACGCGAACGGGCAGCCGCTCTCGTTCTGCAAGGAGAACCACTCCAACGGCTGCATCGGGACCTCCGACGTCTTCTACCCGATGGCGCCGCAGTTCCTGCTGTTCGGGCCGTCGGTGGCGAAGTCGTTCCTCGTGCCGTTCATGAACTACGCGGCGAGCGAGCGCTGGAAGTTCCCGTTCGCGCCGCACGACCTCGGCCAGTACCCGCACGCCAACGGCCAGCGCTACGGCGGCGGCGAACGCACGGAGGACAACCAGATGCCGGTGGAGGAGTCCGGCAACCTGCTGATCCTGATGGCCGCCGTCGCGCAGATGGAGGGCCACGCGGACTTCGCCGGCCTCTACTGGCCGCAGCTCGAGCGGTGGGCGGCCTATCTCAAGGAGAAGGGCTTCGACCCCGAGAACCAGCTCTGCACCGACGACTTCGCCGGGCACCTCGCGCACAACGTGAACCTGAGCGTCAAGGCGATCTGCGGCCTCGGCGCGTTCGCGAGGCTGTGCGAGATGCGCGGCGACAAGGCGAAGGCGGCGGAGTTCGCCGGACTCGCGAAGGAGTTCGCGGCGCGGTGGGTGAAGGAGGCGCGCGACGGCGACCGCTTCCGGCTCGCGTTCGACAAGCCGGACACGTGGAGCCAGAAGTACAACCTCGTCTGGGACCGCATCCTCGGCCTGGGCCTGTTCCCGCCCGAGGTCGCGAAGACCGAGATGGCGTTCTACCGGAAGACGCAGAACAAGTACGGGCTGCCGCTCGACAACCGGTCCGACTACACCAAGCTCGACTGGATCCTGTGGACCGCGACGCTGACGCAGGACCGCGGCGACTTTGAAGCGCTGGCCGATCCGGTCTACCGCTTCCTCAACGAGACCCCCGACCGCTCGCCGATGACCGACTGGTACTTCACGAGCGACGCGCGCAAGCGCGGCTTCACCGCCCGCCCCGTCGTCGGAGGCGTCTTCCTGCAGGCGCTCTACGACAAGGCCGTCTGGGCGAAGTGGTCCGGCCGCGACACGACCAAGGCCGCGAAGTACGCGCCGATGCCCAAGCCGCCGGTCCTGACGGGCGTGCTGCCGACCGCCGAGGAGGACAAGGCGCAGTGGAAGTTCGTCCTGAACAAGCCCGACGGCGACTGGTTCAAGCCGGGCTATGACGACGCCTCGTGGCGCAAGGGCCGCGCCGGCTTCGGGACGATGGGCACACCGGGCGCGGTCGTCGGAACCGAGTGGTCCACGAAGGACATCTGGCTGCGCCGCACCGTGACGCTGCCCGACCTCAAGGGCGCGCAGGTTCAGCTGCGCGTTCACCATGACGAGGACACCGAGATCTACTTGAACGGAATTCTCGCCGCGACGCTGCCCGGCTACACGACCGACTACGAGGCCGTGCCGATCGCGCCGGCGGCCGCCGCGGCGCTGAAGCCGGGACCTCTGACGATCGCGATCCACTGCCGGCAGACGAGGGGCGGCCAGTACATCGACGCGGGCCTCTTGCAGGCCGTGCCGGCGAAGTAGGCGCATGGACGGCACCGGCGGAGAGCGGCACCGCGACGACGCGCGCCTGCGCTGGGCGCGCGAGTTGCAGGCCATCGCGCAGGCGGGGCTGCACTACACGGACAGTCCCTACGAGCGCGAGCGCTACGGGCACGTCGCGCGCATCGCGGCGGAGATGCTCGCGGCGCGGGCGGACCTGCCCGTCGCGGAGATCCTGCGCCTCAACGCCTCCGACATCGGCTATGCGACGCCGAAGGTCGACGTGCGCGGCGTGGTCTTCCGCGACAACCGGATCCTGCTCGTCCGCGAGATCCAGGACCGCGGGCGCTGGACGCTGCCCGGCGGCTGGGCGGACGTGAACGACACGCCGTCCTCCGCCGTCGAGCGCGAGATCCGCGAGGAGAGCGGCTACGAGGCGCGCGCGGTCAAGGTGCTCGCCGTCTACGACCGCGAGGCGCAGGGCCACCGGCCGCCCTACGCGCGCTCGATCTACAAGATCTTCTTCCTGTGCGAGCTCACCGGCGGCGAGGCGCGAACAAGCCACGAAACCGGCGGCGCCGAGTTCTTCGCGGAGGATGCGATCCCCGAGCTCTCCGAAGCCCGCGTGCTCGCGAAGCAGATCCGCCGCTTCTTCGAGCACCTGCGCGATCCGTCGCTCCCGACCGACTTTGACTGACCGCGGCTCCGGCTTTCCTTTCCCGGGCGGTTCATCGCGAAGACCGGCAGAGGCGCAGCCCGCGGCGTTGCGCGGCGGGGGCCGTCTGCTGTAGCCGCGACGGCCCGTCGCCGCTGCAGCGGCCGTTCCGAACTTGAAACTCCCCGGTTTCCGCTTCAGATTCCGCGAATGCTCTGGGCCGGTCTGGCGTGCGTGCTGGCGGTCGTGGCGGCGGGATTTGCCGATCCCGCCCCGCCGCGCGTTGCGCCGGCGCCGGAGGGGCCGCCGCCGGCCGCGGCGCCGAATCCCGATGCGACGTTCCATCGCGCACCGAAGCCGCTTGCGCCCGGGGCGGTCGTGGGCGACTGGACCTCGTTCCTGGGACCCGACGGCACGCTGGTCTCGCCGGAGACGAAGCTGCTGCGCGATCTGCCGTCCGGCGGCCCGCCGCTGGTGTGGGAGGTCTCGAAGGGCGAGGGCTACGCGGCGCCGGCCGTGGCGGGCGACCGGCTGGTCCTCTTTCACCGCGTCGGCGACGAGGCGGTTATCGACTGCCTGCGCGCGACGGACGGACGCCGCTTCTGGCGCCATGCGACGCCGACGGACTACACCGACCGGTACGGCTACAACGGCGGACCGCGATGCAGTCCCGTCTTCGCCGGCGGCCGCATCTTCACGTTCGGCGCGGACGGCCTCCTCCAGGCGCTCGACCTGGCGACGGGCGCGGTGCTGTGGCGGCGCGAGATCCTCAGGGAGTTCGGCCTGGCCCAGAACTTCTTCGGCGTCGGCGCGACGCCGCTCGTGGAGGGCAGCAACCTCGTGGTCAATGTCGGCGCGCCCGGCGGGCCCTGCGTCGCGGCCTTCGACGGCGCGACCGGCCGGATGACGTGGGGCGCGGGGACGGCGTGGGGGCCGGGCTACTCGACGCCGGTCGCGGCGACGATCCACGGGCGGCGGCTGGTTCTTGTCTTCGCGGGCGGCGAGAGCGTTCCGCCCGTCGGAGGACTGCTCGCGGTCGACGCGGCGGACGGCCGCGTCGCGTTCGAGTTCCCGTGGCGCGGGCGACGGCGCGAGTCGGTCAACGCCGCGCCGCCGGTCGTCCTCGGCGACCGCGTGTTCATCTCGGAATGCTACGGCGCCGGCGGCGTGATGCTGCGGGTGGATCCGTCCGGCGGCTGCCGCCCGGTGTGGACCAACGAGAGCTTCGGCCTTCATTTCATGGCGCCGGTGGTGAAGGACGGCCGGCTCTACGGCGTCGACGGGCACGGCCCGGGCGACGCGTACCTCGTCTGCGTCGACGCGGCGGACGGCCGCGAGATCTGGCGCGTGAAGCCGCGCTGGAAGGAGACGGTCGCGACGCCCGAGGGCCCGCGCGAGATCACGGCCGGGACGATCCGCTGCTCGATGCTGGCGGCGGACGGACGGGCGCTGTGCCTCGGCGAACTCGGGCACCTGCTGTGGGTCGACCTGGACCCGTCCGGCTACCGGGAGCTGTCGCGCGCCTGGCTCTTCGCGGCGCAGCAGACGTGGACTCCGCCGGTCGTCAGCCGCGGCCTGCTCTACGTCTGTCAGAACGAACGCGACCCGTTCCGCGGCACCGGCCGCCGGTTGCTGTGCTACGACCTGCGCGGGGAGTAGCGGAGGGCGGAGGGCCAGGAGCCAAGAGCGGAGAGCCAAGAGCCAAGAGCGGAGAGCCAAGAGCCAAGAGCGAAGAGCGGAGAGGGAAGAGCGGAGAGCGGAGAGCGGGGAGTGGAGAGTGGGGAGTGGGGAGTGGGGAGCAGGGCGAGGTCAGAGGTCGGAGGTCAGAGGTCGGAGGTCAGCCGGAACTTGAAGCTCCTGCTCCCCCCTGACACTTGAGACCTTCCGCCTGCGAAAGCGGCCTCGTGCGGGGCGGCCCGGGTCTCAGGTTCTACGCCGGGCGGCGCACTGGACGATGCGCTCGATGAGGTGCGGGTACTCGATCCCCGCGCGTCGGGCGGACTCGGCGACGTCGTCCTCCGGGCCGAGCGCGGGGTTCGGATTGGCCTCGATGAACACGACCTCGCCGGCCGGCGTGATGCGCAGGTCGACGCGGCCGTAGTCGCGCATGTCCAGCAGGCGGAAGATGCGCTTGCCGAGCCGGGCGATGTGCCGCTCGAGGGCGGGTTCGAGCTCCGCGTGGCGGTACTCGATGCCCCACTTGCCCCGGTAGGCCTCGTCGAACTTCACGCGCGCGGTGGCGATGGTCGGGCCGCCCGCGTCCGGGGGCCCGAAGATCAGCTCGCGCGGCGGCAGGGCCTGCAGGCGCTCGTTGCCGAGCAGGGCGACGTAGATCTCGCGGCCCTCGATGAACTCCTCGCAGATCGCGGGCTGCTTCATCTTCCCGTGCATGAGGGCGACGCGTTCCTCGAGTTCCTCGACGGTGCGGACGACGGACGCGAGCGCGATGCCGTCCGACCCGTCCTCGAAGAGCGGCTTGACGATCATCGGGAACGCCAGCCGGCCCTGCGGCCGCGTCCGGCCCACCGGCACCTCGTGGAAGAAGGGCTGGCGGATGCGGTGGTAGCCGAGCACGCGCTTGCAGACCGCCTTGTCGCGGCAGAGCATCAGCCCCGCCGTCGACGCGCCGGTGGAGGCGAGGCCGAGGAGGTCGAGCATCGCGGCGACGTGGGCGTCCTTCCGGCGGTCGCCGTCGACATGCTCGGTCAGGTTGAACACGACCTCCGGCGCCTTCTCGCGGAGGGCGGTCATCGTCCGGACGACATCCGGCTCGAACGGCAGCACGTCGACGGCATGGCCGAGGGCGCGCAGGGCGCACACCACGTGGAACTCCATCGCCGTGCGGGCCGCCTCCGTCAGCCCCTCGAAGGAGGGATCCTCCGCGACGACCGCCTCGCGATCGACGAGCACGACGAGGTTCACGACCCGGCCCCCCGGTCGCGGAGCCCGCGCAGGTCGTGGTGGCGGGCCGCGAGCACGAGCGACGTCAGGCACGCCCCGGCGGGCAGCAGCGCCGCGGCCTCGGGGCCGCGCAGGTGGAGGCCGAGTTCGCCCGCGCGCTGGGCGAGGCGCTGCACGAGGCGGTCCGCCGCGTATTTCGGCACGCGGGCCCAGTCGGCGACGGTGTCGACGAGCGCCCGCCGGTGCGCGGTGAGGAACCGCCGCGCCGGGAGGCGGTCCGGCGCGGGCGTAACGGTGAAGAGGCGGCGGAGCATCGCATCGTAGAAGCCGACGTAGCCCTGCGAGAACTCCTTCTGCTTCCGCGCGAAGTAGGTGGCGAGCGTTGCGCGCGTCGTCGACGCCGCGAAGTGGCGCGGGCCGCCGGTGACGACGGGCGGCTGGTCCGCGATCCCGCCCATGAGGTGGTCGACGTATTCGAGCTTGGCCCGCGCGCCCCAGCCGCGGTAGCGGGCGCGCCAGTCGAGGCCGGGCGTGAGCCACACCGCGAAGGTCTCGGCGAAATCCTCGTCGGGGTGGGCCTGCGCGTAGTTGTCGTGGAGGTGGACGACGTACTGGCGGCTGTACGGCCGCATGTCGTACTCGTGTGGGTCGTACGCGGCGCTCATCGGGCCGAACAGCTCGCGCCACCGCGAGCGCCGGTGGAGCCGGTAGGCGTAGTTCACGGCGTGGCCGCACTCGTGGCGGAGGAGCTTCATGCACTCGGCCTCGGTCTCGCCCTCGACCTCGAGCATCCTCGAGCGCTCGAGTCGCACGAGCCGCGGGTGCGCGAGGCAGAAGGGAATGCCGATCAGCGGCACGCGGTCGGGGCAGAGCCATTCGGTGGCGAGGTAGCAGGAGGGCAGGAACGTGAAGCCGCGGTCGCGGAGTTCCCCGTACAGCCGGCCCATGCGGCGCTCGACCACCGACCCCTCGATGCCGACGCGCAGGTCGCACACGCGGGTCCGCAGCAGGGTGGCGTCGTCCGCCTCCGCCCAGGCCGGGGGCGCGGCGGGGGGCATGTCGCCCGTCTCCGCGCCGCCGGGTCCGGCGGGCGGGAGGGAGCCGGCGGCGGCCCCGGGGCGCTGGTCGTCGCCCGTCACGGGGCGATTCAACCAGCTCCGCACCGCGGCATCAAGACCGCAGGGGCGGCCCCTACCCCAGGTCGAAGCCTGCGCGGTAGGGCTTGCGGATGAGCGCGTCGGCCTCCGGGCAGCCGGCGGCCTTCATCGCAGCGCCGTCCCATGCGATCTTCCGCCCGAGCCGGATCGCGAGCACGCCGACGTGCAGCGCCTCGGTGTAGGGCCCCGAGTACCAGAACCCCGCCTTCGCGTCCTCCGGCTTTCCGGCGAGGCAGGCGTCGACCCACTCGCGCCGGTGGCCGACGCTGCGCGGGATCGTCTTCGCCGGCATCACGAAGTCCTTCATGCGCGCCTCAGGGACGAGGCGAGGCGCGCCGGACCAGCCGCCGCACAGCATGACGCCCTTGTCCCCGACGAAGTAGATGCCGTTGTCCTCGAGCTTGCGCTCCGCCTCGAGCCCGGGCGGCCGCGGCGGCTGCTTCCCGCCGTCGTACCAGGTCACCGTCACCGGTCCGCGCGCGCCCTTCGCGGCGAAGCGCCACGTGACGATGCTCCACTCGGGGAACGTGTCGGGGTTGCGCGGCGAGGTCTCGGCCTCGGCTGACTCCGGCGCGCCGAGGTCGAGCGCGTACCACGCGGGGTCGGCGTTGTGGACCATCATGTCGCCGAGCGCCCCGCAGCCGAAGTCGAGCCAGCCGCGCCATTTCCGGGGGCAGTAGTCGGGATGGTACGGCCGCTCCGCCGCGGGGCCGAGCCACAGGTTCCAGTCGAGCCCCTCGGGGACGGGCGGCGTGTCCGCCGGGCGCCGACGGCCCTGCGTGTCCCAGAACTTCCCGGGGCGGTCGGACCACACGTGGACCTCCTTCACGGCGCCGATGACGCCCGCGTCGATCCACTCCTTCGTCAGCCGCAGCCCCTCGCCGCCGTGGCCCTGGTTGCCCATCTGCGTGACGACCTTCCTCTCCGCCGCGACCGCCGCCATCCGGCGCGCCTCCTCGACCGTGTGGGCCATCGGCTTCTCGACGTAGACGTGCAGGCCGCGCTTCATCGCCGCGATCGAGATCGGCGCGTGCCAGTGGTCCGGCGTGCCGACCATCACCGCATCGAGTCCCTTCTCCTTCTCCAGCATCTCGCGGTAGTCGGCATAGAACGGCCGGCCGGGGTACTGCTTCTCCATCGTCGCGGCGTGGGTCTTCTGGACGTCGCAGAACGCGGCGATCCGGACGTTCGGGAAGCCGGCGAGTTCGCGCGTGACGCCGCCCCCCTGCCCGCCGATGCCGATGCAGCCGATCGCCAGTTGCTCCGACGGCGCGGGCCGGTCGGGCGCGCCGAGCACGCGGCGCGGGAGGAACGTGAGGGCGGAGAGGGCTCCTGCGCCCGTGGCGAGGAAGCGGCGGCGGGTCGTTGTCCGGGTCTTCATGCGCCCACGGTCGCGGATTGCGGGCCCCGGGGCAAGCCTGGATCTACGGCGCGGGCGTGCGGATGCGGATCCGGCGGTACGAGGCCTCGTCGTTGTGGTCGGTCAGCATGATGTGCCCGTCGATCTTCGTCCCGAAGTCGGGGTACTTGACGAACTTGCTCTGGGCGATCGCGGCCTTCACGGCCCCGCCGCCGAGTTCGTAGGCGAGAACCTTCGCCCCGTTGAGCCAGTGCTCGACCTGCACGCCCTTCACGACGATGCGCGACGTGTTCCATTCGCCCGCGGGCTTGAGCGGCTTGTCGGCCGCCGGCGGAAGAACGTCGTAGAACGAGGCGGTCAGGCTCTTGGCGGGCAGCTTCGCCCACTTCTCCGCCTTGTCGTCGATCATCTGGTACTCGTGGCCGGGCGCGGAGGGCCGCGCCTCGGTGACGAGGTACTTCACGCCGTTGTTGCCGCCGGGCGCGACCCGCCATTCCCACTCGAGTTCGAAATCGCCGTAGGTCTTCTCGCTGACGAGATCGCCGCCCTTCACGCCGGCGAGCTTCGTGAGGACCCCGCCCTCGACCTTCCAGCCGGGGCCGGTCGTCTTGTCCTTGCCGTACGCGCGCCAGCCCGCGAGCGACTTCCCGTCGAACAGCTCCGTCCATCCCCCGTCCGCCGCGCCCGCGACCTGCAGGCCCGCCGCCGCCAACGCCGCCGCCAGCCACATCCGGTTCATTCGTGTCCTCCCGCGGCGCGCCGCGACGCCGCTGCCCGGAAGCATAGCCTCGGCTCCGCCCCGGCGCGAGCACGCCGGACATCCTTACATCTGGTGGTGCGATCGCATCACCAGATGTAAGACCCGGGGCGAGCGGGGACGCCGGCGGGACGGCCGGGACGGGCGGATCGGTCCTGTTCCAACCCTTGGAAGAACATGGGGTTGCGACTTCCAAGCCTTGGAACCTCCGCATGGTCGCTGCGGTCTCTGTCCCCACCGTCCGGCGCGGTCTCTGTCCCCACCGCACCCGGCCGGGCGACGGCGTCGCTCGACAGGGCCCTGAAGCCATGCTGCGGGACGGAGACCGCGGGCACGGTCGCGAGTACTGGGGGACGGCCTCGCGCCCGTGCCCCTGACTTCCTCCGCCCCTCGCCCCTCGTCCCGATCCCGGCTGTCCCTCTCCGGGATTGTCGGAGGGAAGGCGGCGGACCATACTGCGGCATCGAAGCCGGGAGACCGGAGACTATGGCGAGGCGGATGAAGGCGTGGGCGTGGGCGGCGGTCGCGGCGTGCGGCATGGCGCAGGGCGGGGCCGCGGCGGAGCGGTTTCCGTTCGTGCTGCCGGGGGACGACGTCGCGAAGAACGCGACGGACTTCTCGGGGCTGAACCCGCGGCCGGCGGGGACGGACGGCTTCGTGACGATCCGCGACGGCCACTTCTTCACCGGCGACCGGCGTCTGCGCATCTGGGGCATGAACGTCTGCTTCGGCGCGAACGTCCCCGCGAAGGCGGATGCGGAGACGGCGGCCGCGCGGCTGGCGAAGCTCGGCATCAACGGCATCCGCTTCCACCACCACGAGACCGCGCCGGCGCCGCGCGGATTGCTGCGCCCCCCGGAGAACGGCGCGCGCATCCTCGACCCGGAGATGCTCGACCGGCAGGACTTCTTCCTCGACCGGCTCCACCGCCACGGCATCTACGCGAACCTCAACCTCCACGTCGGCCGCTCCTTCACCGAGGCCGAGGGTTTCGAGAACGCGGACGATCTCCCGTACGACGTGCGCTACAGCAAGTACATCCTCTACTTCGAGCCGCGCATGCGCGCGAAGCTCAAGGAGTTCATCCGCGACTACCTCGGCCACGTGAACCCCTACCGCAAGCTGCGCCGCGCCGACGACCCCGGCATCGCCGTGCTCGAGATCACCAACGAGAACAGCTTCAGCACGAAGGGAACGTCGCTCGCGCGCAGGCTCCCCGAGCCCTACCGCGGCGAGTTCCAGCGCCAGCTCAACGCGTGGCTGCTGAAGAAGTACGGCGGCACCGGGGCCCTGCGCGCCGCATGGCGGGCGGGCATCGAGCCGCCCGGCGCCGAGCTCGCGCGGCTGGACGGCGGCGTGCAGGGACGGGGGGCGTGGAAGATCCACACGCTGAAGGATGCGCCGTACACGCTCGCGTTCGGGGAGCCGGGGCCGGACGGCGCGAAGGCCGTGAAGGTGTCGATCCCGAAGGCCGGCCCCTCCGGAGCCTCGCACGAGCTGATGCTGACGGATCTCTCCCTGAAGAAGGGCCGGACCTACACGGTTTCGTTCGCCTTCCGCGCCGAGAAGCCGCGCGAGATCCATGCGGACGTCTCACGCCAGGGCCCGTCGGCGTGGGGCTCGCTCGGGTTCATGGAGAAACTCGCGGCCGGGCCCGCGTGGCAGAAGGGAACGTGGCACTTCCGCGCGACGGACGACGCGGACAAGGGCGCGCGGCTCTGCTTCAAGTTCGGCGAGTCCGACACCGGTTTCTGGCTTGCGGACGTCCGTCTCCGCGAGGGCGGCACCGCCGACCCCGTCCCCGCCGGCCAGACGCTCGAGGCCGGGACGATCGACATCCCGGACCGCGGCGCCACCGAGGCCGCCACGGCCGACGCCGTGCGGTTCATGGAGGAGACCGAGGCGGAGTTCATCCGCGACCTCACGCGGTTCATCAAGCAGGACCTCGGTGCGAAGATGCCCGTCACCGCCTCGCAGATCACCTACCACGGCGCCCGCATCACCGCCGACACGTGCGAGTTCGCCGACATCCACGCCTACTGGCAGCACCCGCGGTTCCCCGGCAAGCCGTGGGATTCGAAGAACTGGACGATCGGCAACACGCCGATGGAGGCGGCGCCGGGGAAGGACGTCGTCTTCGAACGCGCCGCGTGGCGGCTGCTCGACCGTCCGTTCACGATGTCCGAATGGAACATCCCCGCGCCGCACGACTACGCGGCCTCGGTCGTGCCCTTCGCCGCGCTGGCCGCGGCGTTGCAGGACTGGGACGGCGTCTTCTTCTTCGACTACGCCAGCGATGCGGAGAAATGGAACCGCGACCAGCTCGGCGGCTACTTCTCCTTCGCCGGCCACCCCGTGAAGCTGGCGCTGCTCGGCGCCTTCGCGAACCTGTACGTCCGCGGCGACCTCGCCCCGCTCCCCGCGCGCGCGGCCGGCACGTGCGAGACCCGCCTGCCCGCCGCGCTCGGTCTCTCGCACCGGATCGGCATCGACCCGGCCGCGAAGGCGCCGGACGCCGTCGAGGTCCCGGCGGGGGCGCGGCTGGCCTCGGCGGACGGCGCCGTCGTGTGGGATGCGACCGATCCGAAGCGGGCGCAGCTTCGTGTCGTCTCGCCGCGGACGCGCGCGCTGTGGGGCATGGTGGGCTCGCAGGAGCACGAACTCGGCGGATGGACGGTCCGCACCGGCGCGATCGAGCGCGACTACGCGACGATCGTGCTGACGAGCCTCGACGGCGCGCCGCTCGAGTCGTCGAAGCACATGCTGCTGGTCGCCGTCGGATCGGCGGAGAACGAGGGCATGGAATGGAACGCGGAGCGGACGAGCGTGTCGAACCGGTGGGGCCGCGGACCGACTCAGGTCAACGGGATCCCGGCGGAGATGACGCTGCGCGCACCCGTGACCGCGGTCCACGCCCTCGACGGACGGGGCGTGCGGTCCGGCACGGTGCCCGTGACGCGCGAGGGCGGCGCCGCGCGCTGGGAGATCGGCCCGGCGTCGAAGACCCTGTGGTACGAGATCGAGGCGGGATCCGGGGGAGGTGTCCGGTGAACGGTGCGGATGCTAAGGCGGGCGAGTCGCGGATCCGCGTGATCGTGGCCGACGACAACGCCGTCGCCCGGCGGCTGCTGCAGTCGCCGCTCGAGGCGGCCGGGATGGACGTGACGGTCGTCGAGAACGGGACCGCGTTCCTGGAGACGATCGACGCGACGTACGACGCCGCGGTGCTGGATCTCTGGATGCCGGACGTCGACGGCATCCAGTGCCTGCAGCGCATGCGCCAGCGCGGGCTGGACGTCCCCGGCATCATGGTCACCGCCGAGCGCGCGCCCGAGCGCGTGGTGGAGGCGATGAAGGCGGGCGCGTTCCACTACCTGACCAAGCCGTTCCCCCCGGACGAGGTCGTGCTGCTGGTCGTCCGGGCCGCGCAGGCCCGCCGCCTCGCAACGGAGAATGCGTCCCTCCGCGCGGCCCTGCAGACGGCGGGGAGCGGCTCGGACTGGATGGCGTGGTCGGCGGCGGGCCGGAAGGTCCTGGCGCAGGTGGAGAAGCTGGCGGACTCCGACGCGCCCGTCCTGATCACCGGCGAGACCGGGATCGGAAAATCGCTCCTCGCCCGCATGATCCACGATCGCAGCCCCCAGGCCGCGAAGCCGTTCATCACGGTCAGTTGCGGCGCGATCCCGCGGGACCTTCTCGAATCCGAGCTGTTCGGCCACGAGCGCGGCGCCTTCACCGGCGCCCTCCGCGACCGGCCGGGCCGCCTCGAGCTTGCGGCGGACGGCACGCTCTTCCTCGACGAGATCGGCGAACTGCCGCTGCCGATGCAGCCCAAGGTCCTCCGCGCCCTCCAGGAGCGGGAGTACGAACGGGTCGGCGGCGGCCGCACCCGGCGCGTCGGGGCGCGGGTCATCGCCGCGACGAACGCCGACATCGACGACCTCCGCGCCCGCGGCGAGTTCCGCCGCGACCTCTTCTACCGCATCGCGGTCCTGCGCCTGCACATCCCCCCGCTGCGCGACCGGCCGGAGGACATCGGCGGCCTCGCGGACCTCTTCCTGCAGCGCAGCGCCCGCCCGGGACGTCCGCCCTTCCGGCTGGACGACGACGCGCGGCGGCGGCTCGCCGGCCACGCATGGCCCGGCAACGCGCGGGAGCTTCAGAGCGTGATCGAGCGCGCCGTCACGTTCCTCGAGGGCCCGGCGATCGGCGCGGCCGACCTGGATTTCGGAGCGGCCATCGACACCCCTCCGGCCCCGCCCCAGGCGGCCGGCGCCCCGGATCTGACGGGGCTGTCGATCGAGGAGATCGAGCGGCTGGCCTATTCCCAGGCCCTCGCGGCCGGCGGAGGCAACGTGGCGAAGGCCGCCCGCCAGCTCGGCGTCTCCCCGAAGACCGTCTACAACCGCCTGCGCGCCCTCGCCATCGTTCGCGACGGTTCCCCGGCGGGAACCGCATGAAGTCCGCATAAGGTCTTGCATTCGCCGGACCGGTCGCATGTAGTAGCCGGCGGAGGGCGACGAGGTGAGCCAGTCATTTCGGTGCGGGAAGTGCGGCACACTCCTGGAGGCGGGCACCTGCGACATCGGTCAGCCGGTTGAATGTCCGGAGTGCCACTTCGCCTTCGAAGTGCCGCGGCGGCGGCTGGGGCCCGGGGTCAAACTCGGTGGGTTCACGATCGAATCGATGCTCGGCCGCGGCGGGATGGGCGAGGTGTACCTCGCGCGGCAGGTCTCGATGGACCGCCAGGTCGCGCTCAAGGTCCTCCCCGCCCACCTGACCGCCGACCCGGAGCGGGTGAAGCGATTTCTCGCCGAGGTCCGCAACTCCGCGCGGCTCGACCACCCCAATATCGTCAGCGCCCACGAAGCCGGCGACGACGCGGGGACCTACTACCTGGCGATGACCTTCGTCCGCGGCGAATCCCTCGAGCGCAGGCTCAAGCGAGAGGGGCCGCTGCCCGAGGCCCAAGCGCTGGGCATCGTCCGCAAGGTTGCCTGCGCACTGGCCTATGCATGGGCGCAGCACCGGATGCTCCACCGCGACATCAAACCCGCCAACGTGATGGTCGACGCAAGCGGCGAGCCGCGGCTGCTTGACATGGGGCTCTCCAAGTGTCTCGACGACCAGGCGTCGCTGACGATGAGTTCCGCGGTGATGGGCACGCCCAACTACATGAGTCCCGAGCAGGCCGAGGGGAAGGCGGACCTCGACTTCCGGACCGACCTCTACTCGCTCGGCGCGATGCTCTACCACATGCTCACCGGCGAGCTGCCGTTCGCCGGCAGCAGCTTGATGGAGACCCTCCGCAAGCAGGTCAGTGAGAAGCTGCCCGACCCCCGGACGCGGAACGCCGGGATCTCCGAGGCGGCGGTGGCGGTGCTTGAGCGGATGCTGGCGAAGAAGAAGGAGAAGCGGCACGAGAGCTGGGAGGCACTGATCGCGGAGATCGACCGGGTGCTTGCGGGGCGCAAGCCCGAGGCGAAGCCGCTGGACGCGGGCGACTCGATGATGCTGATCGCCCGCGACGGCCGCACGCTTCCGATGGCTCCGGCCTCGCCGCACCGACAGGGCGGGAAGCTCGTCGTGCACGTGAAGGGCGGGCGGGCCGTCGGGCAGGAGGATGCCGCATCGCCCGCTCCCGCCGTGAAGACACCCGCCGCGGAGACGCCCAAGCTCGCGCAATCACCGAAGATCCAGACGAAGAAGAAGCCCGCCGCCCTGCTCGCCGCCGCCGCGGTCGTCGCGATCGCCATCCCGGCCCTGTGGTTCGCGCTCCGGGACCGCCCCACGCCCCTCGCCTCACCACCTTCCACCCCCCACCCTCCACCGTCGCTCCCCGCCCCCCGCCCCTCGTCCGACACGTTCACTCGCGAGATCGCCGCCCTGTCGCCCGGCGACCAGGTGATCCGGGTGGCGAAGAAGCTCAAGGAGCTGAACCCGGGGTACGACGGCAGGATCGGCTACAAGTCCGAGTCGGCGATGCTGAAGATCGCCGATCCGGCGGCCACGAACCTCGTCCCGTTGCAGGCACTGCCGTGGCTCAAGGAACTCGTCTGCGACCCGGCCGCGCTCGCGGCCCCCTCCACCGCCGATGCCCTGCGCCCGCTGCCCGCGCTGGCGACGATCAATGGCGTCCCCGCCGCCGAGGTCTGGAAGAAGCTGGCGACGGCCGGTCCTTCTTCCGCGGTCGACGAGGCCTTCGTTCGCGAGGTCGCCGCGCTGCCGCGCGAGGAACAGGTGCGACGCGTGGCGGCGAAGCTGAAGGAGCTGAATCCGCAGTTCGACGGGCAGGTAACCTCGAGCGACCTCGACGATCAATCCCGTGCCGGGATCCAGTTCTCGGGCAGTGGCGTCAGCACGATCGCGCCGGTCCGTGCGTTGGCGTGGCTTGCGTCGCTGCACATCAAGAGCACGAAGAAGCCTTCCGAACTGACCGACCTGTCGCCCCTGCGCGGGCTCAAGCTGCGCGGCCTGATCCTGAGCTACACGTGCGTCAGCGACCTGTCACCACTGCGCGACATGCCGCTCGAAACGGCCGCCTTCTATAACAGCCCCATCGTCGATCTTTCGCCGCTGACCGGGAGCCCGCTCGACACGCTGCGTCTCGTCTTCACGCGGGTGCGGAATCTCGACTCGCTGCGCACCCTGCGACTGACCTCCTTGACCCTGGACGGGAGCCCGGTGACGGATCTGACGCCGTTGCGGGGGATGCCCCTGAAGCTCCTCAATATCCACGGCACCCTCGTTCCGGATCTCGGGCCTCTCGCGGGTATGCCGCTGACTTCCCTCTACTGTGGCAGCACTCCGGTCAACGATCTCTCGCCGCTCCGCAACCTCCCGCTCCGGTCCCTGGAGGTGTGGCCGGATCAGGTCGCACCGCCCGCCAACGCCGCGCTGCTGCGCTCCATGAAGACCTTGGAGACCATCAACGGCCTGCCCGCCGCCGAGTTCTGGAAGCTGGCGGATGCGGGCAAACTGCCCGAAGTGCGAGCGGCTGTTGCGGAGTCAGCCGAAGAAGCCGGTGGCGCTGCTCCCGCCGCTGCGCTCAAACAACCCGGCTCCGTCTTCACCAACGCCGTCGGCGCGGAGATGGTCGCCATCCCGCCCGGCGAGTTCATGCTCGGCAGCACGAAGGAGGAACAGGCGTGGGCCAGGGCGAATGGCGAGGAGCATCAGGACGCAGGACAGGAAGGAGAGCACCCGCGCAAGACGACCATCAAACAGGGTTTCTGGATGGGGCGGACGGAGGTGACGGTAGGGCAGTGGAAGCAATTCGTGGCGGCAACGGGCTATGTGACCAGACATGAGAAGGCTGGCGGCGCGTATTCCTATGATCAGGGGAAGAGGGCGTGGGGCGATGTGAAGGGCGCGAGTTGGAAGGACCCGAAGTTCGGTTTGAAGATTGAGGACCATCATCCGGTGGTCGTCATCAATTGGAACGGTGCGGTGGCATTTTGCGAATGGTTGAATGAGCAAGAGCAGAAGGCCGGGCGTGTGCCGCCGGGTTTCAAGGTGCGATTGCCGACGGAAGCCGAGTGGGAATATGCCTGCCGTGCCGGCACCCAGACGAAGTTCTGGTGGGGCGAGGCGAAAGAGGACGGCGGCAACCGGGTGAACTGGTTCGGCAAGGGAGACGGATTCGAGTTCTTCTCGCCGGCGGATTCCTATGGCGCGCGCGGCCGGAACAACTTTGGTCTGGCGGACATGCTGGGCAACGTCTGGGAATTGTGTCTGGATGAATTCGATGTCACCCAAGCGCATGGGGAATGCTACCGAGGCAACCCTGACGCGCGGGTGATTCGGGGAGGGGCCTTCTACCCCTCAAACGTTCGTTTCCGCTCGGCCTCCCGCGCCAGCTTCCCGCCGTCCTCCGCAAGCAGCCTCAGCGGCTTCCGCGTCTGTCTCGGCCCGGACGTGGCCAACACCGGCGGCGCCGGGCCCGCTTCCGCCGATGTCGCCTGGTCCGACGCCATCGACCTGCTGCCGCTGGTCGATCCGGCGAAGGATGCGGTGGCGGGGACGTGGGCGTTGGAGAATGGCGGATTGAAGGGCGAATCCACGGGCGGCTCGCCGCGCGTGGAAATCCCTTACCAGCCGCCGGCCGAATATGATTTTCGCATCGTCTTCGCGCGGCAGAAAGGCGCCGGCGTCGCTTACCAAATGCTCACCGGTGGCGGCCGACCTTTCGCATTCTGTATCGCTGCCCAGGGACCCGGCCTGCCCCCGCCAAAGTATCTTGGGTTTGCCAAGATCAACGGCAAGGACGTAAACGAAAACCCCACGGCCGTTCGGTTGGATCCTGATTTGGAAGCCGGCCGCCACTACACCGCGTTGGTGCAGGTCCGCAAAGATCGCGTCATGGCGTTTCTGGACGGCAGATTGGTTTCGGAATGGAAGACCGACTATCAGGACATGAGCATCCACAATTCGATACGGTTGCGAGACGACCGGTCGTTGGGCCTTGGCAGTTCACCGGCGGGTGGCGTGGTCTTTTACTCCGCGGAAGTCCGCGAGGTCACCGGCAAAGGCACGTTCACGCGCGGCGCGCCGGCTTCGTCTGCCCTACCAGTCACCAGTCACGAATCACGAATCACGTCCCCCGGCGACTGGACCACGCTGCCCAACGGCTGGCGCGTCGGCAAACCGGTGAACCTCGGGCCGGGGGTGAACGGCGCTGCGAACGATTCAAACCTGACCGTGTCAGGAGACGGCTTGACCTTGCTCTTCATGTCCACTCGACCTGGAAGCAGGGCAAATAATGGGATTTGGTTCAGCACTCGCCCCAGCACCCAAGCCTCTTGGGGCGCTCCGCAATACCTTGACGATGCCATCAACAAAAGCACTCAAATGTGGGATCCATGCCTTTCATCCGATGGGCTGAAGTTGATTTTTGCCACCGGCCGGCCCGATGGACATGGGAACAACGATTTGTGGATGTCCACCCCCAATAGCCGGGAGGAGCCTTGGGGAAAACCGGAGAACTTAGGCCCTGTCATCAACACTGAAAACAGCGAGGTGCAGCCTTTCATCACCGCCGACGGGCTGACGCTGCTCTTCAAGTCTGACCGGCCGGGTGGACTAGGCAGTCTGGACATCTGGATGTCCACGCGTCCCACGATAGGAGCACCTTGGAGCAAGCCTATCAATCTCGGCCCGCCCGTGAACAGTGAATGGGAGGACGGGCGCGCATGCCTCACCAGCGATGGCTTGACACTGTTTTTCGCCTCTACACGCGGGGGAGCCAAGGTCAAACGCGAGATCTGGATGTCCACTCGCCGCAGCAAAGCCGAGCCGTTCGGGGAACCGGTGAACATGGGTCCAACGATCAACACCCAGTATGAAGAAGTTGCTCCGTGGCTTTCAGCCGACGACCGAACGCTCCATTTCCATTCCGACCGGCCCGGCGGCCAGGGCGGCCATGACCTCTGGCAGGTCCCCGTCCTTCCGCCCGACGCCAGCGCCAGCACTCCAACACTCCAGTCTTCCACCACGCCCGCCGTTGACGCCGCCTTCTGCGCCGAAGTGGCCGTGCTGCCGGCGGAGCAGCAGGTGGCGCGCGTCGTTGCGGAGTTGAAGCGGCTCAACCCGGGTTTCGATCCGAAGACGGTCAAGCACGAGATCAGCGGAAACCACGACGTCGCCGCGTTCGCCTTCAGTTCCGCAGGTGTCACGAATCTGTCCGCCGTCCGGGCGCTGGCGCGGCTGTATCGTCTGGATTGCTCCGGGCCGAAGGAGGGCAGGCGCTCTCCCTTGCAGGATCTGTCGCCCTTGCGCGGGCTGAGACTCAAGCACTTCTACTTCCAGTACACCGAGGTCGCCGACCTGTCGCCGCTGGTCGGCATGCCGCTGGAATCGTTGGCTTGCTTCAATACGCGGGTGAAGGATCTTGCCCCGTTGCAGGGGATGCCCCTGAAAGGCCTGAACTGCATGTCCACCGAGGTGGGCGACCTTGCGCCGCTGGCCAGCACCCGGCAATTGGAAGCACTGGTCCTCCATGGAAACCGCGGGGCGCGCGACCTGACGCCGTTGCGCGGACTGCCGCTGAAGTCCCTTACGATCAGCGGGACCTCCGTGTCGGACATGTCGCCGCTGGACGGCATGCCGCTGGAGAGGATCGAATGTGATCCTCCTGTGATCGCTCATCCCGCGAACGAGAAGGTGTTGCGATCCATCAAGACGCTGAAGACGATCAACCAGCTTCCGGCAGAGGAGTTTTGGAAGCAGGTGGACGCGGGGATGGCGCCCGCCGCGCGATGAGTGCTCCTCGCCCGATCACGCATTGACCCGGAAGCCGAGCGCCGCGGATAGGCGGAGCAGCTCCGGGGCCGCTCCCGGCAGCGCGATGCGCGCGGCGGGGAATTCGCGGCGGGTCCAGTACTTCTTGCGCAGGCGCTCGAACCGGACGGCCAGGGTCTCGCCCTCCGGCGCGCGGGCGCCGCGGAGGTCGCGGTCGTCGCGCGCCAGGTCGTAGACGCCGAGGACCAGGTCCCGCAGCACCTCCTGGTCGGATCGGCCGGCGGTGGGGACGGCCACCTCGGGCGGCGGCGTGCCCGGCGCGATGGCCGTGGAATCCCAGGAAGGCTTGATCTCGAAGAAGCGGCAGGCCGCCTCGTAGACCTGCGCGGTTCCCGCGAGCTTGCCGTCCCACGAGTAGCCGGCGATGTGGGGGGTGCCGACCGCGGCGGCATCCAGCAGCGCGGGGTCGATCTCCGGCTCGTGGTCCCAGACGTCCAGCACCGCGGCGGAGACCTGTCCGCCGGCCAGCGCGAGCTTGAGCGCGGCCTCGTCGACGACCTCGCCGCGCGAGGCGTTGAAGAAGAGCGCGCCGGGCTTCAGGCGCTCCAGGAAGCGGCAGTCCACCATGCCGCGCGTCGCGAAGGGGCCGTCGTCGGTCAGCGGGACGTGCAGCGTGACGATGTCCGCCTGCGGGAGGATCTCGTCCAGCGGCCGCAGCACGGCGTCGCCCTCGGTCTGCGCGCGCGGCGGGTCGTTCTGGAGCGGCCGCATCCCGAGCGCCGAGGCCTTCGCCACCACGCGCCGTCCGACCTGGCCCACGCCGACCACCGCGATCGTGCGCCCGGCCAGATCGAACCCGCCCTTCTCCGCCATCGTGAGCAGCGCGGCGGTGATGTACTCGGCGACGCTGGTGGCGTTGCAGCCCGGCGCGGCGGTCCACGCGACGCCGAGGTCGGCGCACGCGGCCCCGTCGATGTGGTCGAAGCCGGCGGTCGCGGTGCCGACGAACGCGACCCTGGTGCCCTCCAGCAGCGAGCGGTTCACGGTCGTCTTCGACCGGATCACCAGCGCGTCGGCGTCCAGCAGGTCCTCCCGCACGATCTCGCGGTCGGGCTTCACCACCACCTCGCCGACGGTCGCGAACGCCTCGCGTCCCGCCAGCACGCTCCGGGCACATATCGTCTTCATCGGCCGCGATCATGCCGCGGCGCCGTCGGACTCCTCAAGCCAAATGCGGCGCCGGCTCGGCGCGCTCAAGGGGCGCCTGCGCATCCATCCGCACGTCCGCACCGTCGACGCGCGGCGCTGCGCCGCGGCGGCTAGACCCCCCGCATCGCGGCGGCGAAGCGCTGCTGCCGCGCGGGCGGCGGCGCGACGGGCGACGGGGTCGCGAGCATCGCCTTCACCTCGGCGACGCGCACGGCCGGGTCGGGATGGGTCTTCGAGAAACCGAGTCCGCCCGGCTTGTAGCCCTTCGCCATCTCGCCGAGCATGTCGGTCAGCGCGGAGGGGTTGTAGCCGGCGGCGGAGAGGATGCGGACCGCGGCCGCGTCGGCCTCGCGCTCGGAGGCGCGGCCGTACCCGCTGTTCATCAGCGTCTGCGAGATGTCGCCGATCGACCCCTCGAACGCGGTCACCGCCTCGGCGAGGTCGGCGCCGCCGAGCGACTTGCCCGCCTCGACGACCATCGTCGTGAACGCGCCGGTCCACCGGCTCTTCTTGATCGCGCGGAGGCCGTGCTTGTGCTCGATGTGCCCGATCTCGTGCGCGAGCACCGCGGCCAGGGCGTCCTCGGTCCTGCACAGCCGCAGCATGCCGCGCGTGACGGTGACCAGGCCGCCGGGCCCGGCGAACGCGTTGACCTCGTCCGAATCGAGCACGAGGAAGTGGTAGCCGCCGAACGTCTCCGGGCGGCTGGAGAACAGCGCCAGCGACTGGCCGAGCTGGTTGACGTAGCGGCTCAGGTCCGCGCGGTCGTACGGCTTGTAGGAGCCGAGGATGGTCGCCGTGACCGAGCGCCCGATCCAGTACTCGTTCTCGGGCGTCAACTGCTCCAGCGCGCTGCCGAGCGCCGTGCCGGTCTTCGCGATGGCCTGGGCCTGCTCGTGCGACACGGTGCCGGTGGCCTCGCCCACCGCGGCGACGCCCTCCGCGACCACCTTGACCGCCTCGCAGCCCGCCGAGAGCCCGAGGACCGCGCCGGCGCCGATCGCCGCGCATGCCGCCTGCAGGAGGCGCCGGTTCATCGCGCACCCCCTTCCCGCGGCGCCACTTGGCCCGCGGCCAGGAACGCCTCGGCCTCGGCCGCGGTGACGCGGATCGCCTCCATGCGGTCGACCCAGGCGAAGTCGAGGGTCGGATTCTTCGAGCGGTACTCCCGCTCGATCTGCTGCGTGAAGCCCTTGGCCGCCAGCGAAACCTCGCTGGCCGAGGCGCCGGCCTGCGCGCTGCCCGAGCCGGCCTTGAGCTGCAGGCGAGCGGTGGTCAGCGCCGACTCGTGCATCCACCCCGTCTGCCCGGCCGCCGTGCGGACCTGCACCCAGGGCTTCGACGGCTGGACGACCTCGACCTGCGTGCCGTAGGGAAGATCGGCGACGACCTTGCCGAGGAACGAGGCCGTGGCGCGGACCTGACCGGACCGCACCTGGACGCTCATCGGCTGCGGCGGCGCGGCGGAGGCCGCGAGGGCCGCCAGGGCCAGGACCGGGATCGAAAGCCATCTCTTCATGCGCGCCTCCTTGTCAAAACGACGCTCTTCGTTCACCTTTGACGAAAGCATATGTACGCCGCGTGAAACCGGAACGCAACCCTGTCGCCGTCGCCTTCGCGCTGCTCGCGGCCTTCGGAATCGTCTCCGGATGCGCGACGCAGGGCCGGATCGCCCGCGGGATCCCGGCCTCGCGCCGCGACCACCCCGAGATCCTCGTGCTCGAGGCCACCGCGTACTGCCCCTGCGGACAATGCTGCGGCTGGCGGCGCAACTGGCTCTTCCGCCCCGTCATCGCCTCCGGCCCCCACCGCGGGAAGCCCAAGGCCGTCGGCATCACCGCCAGCGGCACCGAGGCGCGCCCCGGCACCATCGCCGCGGACACGCGCGTGCTGCCGTTCGGCACCATTCTCTACGTGCCGGGCTACGGCTACGGCCGCGTCGAGGACACCGGCGGCGACATCAAGGGCAACCGCATCGACCTCTTCTACCGCAGCCACGACGACGCCCTCGACTGGGGCCGGAAGAAGGTCCGCTGCAAGGTCTGGAAGCCGGCGCGGCGGTGAGGGGCAGCCGAGAGCGGAGAGCGAAGAGCACAGAGCGGAGAGCGCAGAGCCAAGAGCGGAGAGCGCAGAGCGGAGAGCTAAGAGCGAAGAGCGGAGGGCGAACGTGACTCCTGGATGCTGAGACTTCCTTCCGGATCCTGAAACCTGACACCTCGCGCCGCCTTCCCACCCGCCGCGGGCGGGTATACGATCCGGGCGCCATGAAGACCCACCCCGCCATCCCTGCCGTTCTCCTGCTGATCTCCGTCGCGGTCGCCGGCGCCGCGCCACGGCCGTGGGACGACTACCGCGTCATCCTGTGGACCGGGGACTCCGCGTGGAAGACGCCGGAGAGCGCCGCCGT
This sequence comes from Lentisphaerota bacterium, assembly GCA_016873715.1. Taxonomy (GTDB): domain Bacteria; phylum Verrucomicrobiota; class Kiritimatiellia; order PWTM01; family PWTM01; genus VGWF01. Next base: position 25,606 of record VGWF01000076.1, read on the forward strand.
CTTCCCGGACCGCCTCCGCGAGATCGGCGCGACGCACGGCATGGTCCACGGCCGGGCCGACGGCGACGCGCTGCGCAAGGCCGGAATCCCCTACTACGCCGAGAACCTCGTCAGCCGCGGCCTGTGCCTGAAGTGGAACTCGCGCGTGCGCGACTGGGACGGCTTCGTCACCGCGTGGGCCAAGGACCGCAACCGCGACGCCTTCGTCCGCGAGTACGGCCTGTGCGACCCGGCGTGGCTCGAGGGCATCCACCGCGACGTGCGCGAGATCGTGACGCGCCACGCGCCGCACGCGCCGCTGGCCTACGACCTGCGCGACGAGATCTCGATCACGATCTCGGCGAACCCGTTCGACTTCGACTTCTCGCCCGGCACGCTCGCCGCCTTCCGCGGGTGGCTCCGCACGTCCCACGGCTCGCTCGACGCGCTGAACCGCTCGTGGGGCGCCGCGTTCGCCTCGTGGGACGCGGTCCTCCCGTTCACGACCGACGAGATCAAGAACCGCATGGCCTCCGGCGACGCGATGCCGCGCGGCCAGCCCGACTGGCAGGCCCTCGCCCGCCTCCGCTACGACCCCGTCGCCGCGCGACGGGAGCCCGGCCGCTGGAATTTCGCGCCGTGGTGCGACTTCCGGACCTTCCTCGACCTCACGTGGGCCGGGATCCTCGACGGTCTTCGGACGACGTCGCGCGCGATCGACCCCGCCACGCCCGTCGGCATCGAGGGGACCCAGATGCCGCACCCGTTCGGCGGCTACGACCTCTGGCGGCTCTCGCAGGTGCTCGACTGGATCGAGCCCTACGACATCGGCGGCGCGCGCGCGATCTTCGGCTCGTTCATGGAGGGGAAGCCCATCCTCAGCACGATCGGCGAATCGAAGGAGAACGCCGCCCGCCGCCGCCTGTGGCACCTGCTGCTCGAGGGCGACCGCGGCTGCATCCTCTGGTGGAGCGAGGACTGCATCGACTGGAAGGCGCCCGGGTTCCCGCTGACCGCGAAGGGCCGCGCCCTCGCCGCCGTGACGCGCGAGATGACCGGCCCGCTCGCCGCGCTGCTCGTCCGCGCCCGGCGCGAATGGGATCCCGTCGCGATCCACTACAGCCAGCCGTCCGTCCAGGTGAACTGGCTGATCGAGTCCACGGTGGACGGCCGCACGTGGCACCGCCGTTTCTCGAGCTACGAGTCGACGCACAACCGGCAGGCCGCGCAGCGCGTCGCCTGGCTGCGGCAGCTCCGGCGCGCGGGCTGCACGCCCCGCTTCCTTTCGTCGGAGCAGATCGAGCGCGGCGACCTCGCGGGGGGCGGCTGGAAGACCCTCGTGATGCAGGGATCGCTCGCGATGTCGGACCGCGAGACCGCCGCGGTGCGCGCGTTCGCCGCCGCGGGCGGCACGCTCGTGTACGAAGGCGAACCCGCGGCCTTCGACGAGCGCGGACGACTGCGCGCGGCGCCGGTGTTCGAGGCGCGCGCGGCGTGCACGAACGTCGCGGCGGCCGTGGCGGCGGTTCCGGCGCCGGTCCGCGTATCGCCGGCGGCGGCGGGCGTTGTGGTCCATCGCTACCGCCTCGGCGACGCGCGGCTGATCGCGCTCGAGCGCGACGCCGATGTCCGGATGGGCGAG
>VGWF01000077.1 GCA_016873715.1 Lentisphaerota bacterium
GCTGCTGAACCGCTACCGCAACGGGGGCTTCAGCCGCACGCTTCCGCCGGTCGTCGATCCGCCCGCGCCGAAGGTCGCGGTTCTGCCGCCGGCCGAGGGCACCGTGGCGCTGGAGGAGTCCTTCGCAGCCATGCCGGGCAAGCCGTGGGCCGTCACGCACGGCGAATGGGCCGCCCGTGACGGCGGTGTATGGGCGGTGCAGAAGGGCAAGGCCGAACAGGGCGCTTGCCTGCACGGCCCGGTCGACCTGGCCGACGGCGTGATCCAGTACGAGATCTGCTTCCGCGGCGCGGACCGCCATTCCCTGCGCATGGAATGCGACGGCCGCAAGAGGAGTTTCCGCATCGAGGTTGGGCGCACGTACGCCGGCATCACGAAGAACCCAGCCGCCGGCGAGGACAAGTCCAAGACCGAACCCCTCGCGCGGAAGCCGCTCGCGCTCGAGAAGGGCATCTGGTACCCGGTGCGCGTCACGTTCAAGGGCAACGAAACCGTCGCGCAGGTCAACGACACGGTCCTCCGGGCCACCCACGACGTCCTCGGCACCCCGAAATCAGGCATGAACCTCCTCGTCTTCGGCGACTCCGCCGGCTTCCGGAACCTGAAGGTGATCAAGTAGGCCCCGTCGTGCGAATCGCCGGTCTGCCGTGGCCGCAGACGGCTCAGCGCGAAGTCTTCGTCGGCCGCGTGCGGTGATCCGCCGGCTCCGACGCCGGGATACCGGTCCATGCGGGATCCGCTGCGAGCGCAGCGGTCATCCGCGCGATGCGCGTCAACGGCGGTCGGGTCGGTTCTCCGCTCGGCCGTTCACTTCCGCGCGCCGCCGGCGCCGAGTTCGGCGCGGACGCGCTCCACGGCGCGGTCGCGGATGGTCTCGATCGGCGGGATCCCGGTGCGCTCGCGCAGTTCCGGGTCGAGCCGGCGGTCCATGAAGGCGCGCCAGCACAGGCTCGCGATCTGCTCGTGGCCGGCGGAGACCTCGTCGTCGCCGAGCATCTTCCAGAACGCGGCCTGGTAGAGGGCGGCCTCGACCGCGGCAAGCGCCTGGGCGGTGTCGAGATCGTCGACATGGCTGGCCCACGTGGAGGCGATGTAGGCCTCGACCGTCTCCGGCGCGCCGGACGGATAGAGGCGGTTCAGCTCCGCGTACAACTCGCGGGCCTGTTGCATGCGGTTGTAGGTGGCGGAGATCATGACCGCGTCGATCAGGAAGTTCCGGTGGGCCTGGCGGAGGGTGGGCTCGCCGGGATGACGCCGCAGCGATTCCTCGTAGGCGGCCCGGACGGCCGGGAGGAGGTCGAGGTTCGGCGAAACCACGAAGAGGTCGCGGTCCGGGTCGAGCGTCAGCCGGCCGCGCAGGAAGCCGTCGCCGAGGGACTGGAAGATCTGCCGGCGCAGCGAAACCTCGTCGAACTGCGTGCGCGCGAACTCCAAGCCGGCGGCGGCCCAGTAGATGGCGTGCGGGGACGGCAGGCGCCACTCCAGCCGGGCGCCGACGTTCCGCTCGACCTCGAGCATGCGCGCGGGATCGAGCTTGTAGACCTCGCGCATCCGGCGGGCGCGGACAAAGGTCCGCAACGCGGCGCCTTCCGGCGCGTCGGACACCCGCGCGCGCAGCGCGTCGGGGAGCGGGGCCGGGTCGAGGACGCGCACCGAGAAGGGATCGACGCCCGCGGCGCGAAGCTCGGCGGCGAGCGCCGCGACGGCCGGGTCGCGGAGCAGCCCCGCGGGAGCGGCGGGAGCGGCGGCGAGGGCCTCGAGGTCCGGCCGCGGACCGCCGAAGAGCGCCTGCATCTCGGCGGCCCACTGGCGCTTGTAGTGGATGTGGGCCTGGTCCATGTCCATGCCGAGCTTGTGCTGGAAGATCCAGGCCAGTTCCCGGTGCAACAGCGCGCTGCCGGGGTTGTAGGCCATGCCCTCGTCGCGCATCAGCGAGATGCCGTGCCGGACCCACCGCCACCGCTCGGCGGGGTCCGCGAGCATGACGCTGACGTTGTAGGCGAGGTTCCAGCCGTGGTAGGCCCAGATCGACGCGAAGCGCGGCTGGAGCTTGGTGATCCAGTCGGCGAGCTGCACGAGTTCGAAGTAGCGGCCCTTGTCCTGCAGCTCGGAGGCCCGCATCCACAGCAGGTCGACGACCAGTCCGCGGAAGCCGCCGAGCGCGACGGTGGTGAATGCGACGAGCGGCGGCGCGTTCTCGAGCGGGTCGCCCTGGTTGAGCTCGGCGGCGCGGCGCGCCTCGAGCAGCCGCGGATGCATCCCGCCCGCGCCGACCAGCGCCGCGGCGGCCACCCCGAGCCACGCGATGGATCCCAGGAACCTCATGCGGCCATCCCCGCCGCGGGAACGCGGACCCGGACGGGACCCGCGAAGCATCGCGCGCCCGTCCGGCCCTGACCCCTGACACCTGGAATCCGAACCCTCATCCCTGCGCCGCCCCGAGTTCCCTCCGCCGGAACAGCCACGCGCCGGCGACGGCCAGCACGCCGCAGCCGACGCCGATCTGCAGAAGCGCCATGCGCGCGACCTCGCCCCAGCCGACGAGCTGACCCGTCGCGAGCCGCTCCAGCGCGTCGGTGCCGCGCAGCGGCGCCGTGATCCACGTCAACGCGACGAAATAGGCCTGGTAGGCCCGCTCGAGAGCGGCGGCCCAGCCCTCCGCCGGGCCGGCGCCCTGGAAGAGCACCGGGCCGTCGCGCGCGAAGCCGGCGATGGTCCCCGTCAGCCGCGTCGCGAGGACGACCGCCAGCGAGGCGAAGGAGGCGACGGGCATCGACAGCAGCGAGCCGGCGGTCAGGCCGATCGCCGCCAGGAAGGCCGCCTGGAGGAGGAGAGCGAGCAGCGAGCGGAGGTAGTTGCCGGCGAAGCCGCCGCGATGCACGAGCAGCCGCAGCCCGTCGTCGGGATCGAAGTACGCGGCCGCCGCGGAGGGGTCGCGGTTCTCGAAGGTCACCTCCACAGCGTCGAGACCCGCCAGCGCGCGGCCGGGGATCGCGAGGGACTGGACGCTCCCCGGCTTCCACTGCCCCGCGACCTCGTGGCGGACCGCCCCGCCCGGCGCGGCGAAGACCCACGCGCCGGCGACCGACTCGAGGTCGAGCATCGACTTCACGAATCGGAACCGGAAGTGCGCGGCACGGTCGGCCGGCGCGCCGCCGGGAAGGCGGAACTCGAACGTGCGGCGGCCGGTGGGCGCCACGGCGAAGGCCGCGACGCGCGCCTCGGCGCGGTACATGGCGAAGACCTGGTCGAGGGGCGCGTCCGTCGGCACGCGCCCCGCGGCGCGGTCGGCGTCGAACTTCTCCCGCGCGGCGGGGTCGGTGTCCGGCACCCGCGGCGCGATGGCGCGGCGCGCCACGAGGATCTCGTCGCGGAGCCGGGTCCGGTCCTCCGCCGGCAGCGCCGCGTCGCGCGTCGTCCAGCGGAGCATCGCGTAGACCCCCGCGCCGGCCGCCGCGTAGAGGAAGGCGAGCAGCGCGACGAGCCCGAGCCACTTGCCGGCCCACAGTTCGAGGGCGGTCACCGGCTTGACGGCGATCAGGTGGATCTGCCGGTCGCGCACCTCGAGCGACACGGCCCCGCAGCCCGCCCACACGATCGCGATGGAGAGCAGGATCCCGGCGAACTCCAGCGTGTAGCCCAGCAGCACCTGCACGAGGCCGCCGACGGTGCCGTCGCCCCTGACGGTCAGCGGAAGGCCGACGACGACGAGCGCGAGAACGGCGAGCAGGGAGAGCACGACGCGCGACCGGACGGCGCCGCGCACCGTCACCGCGGCGATGGCGGGGATCCGCGTCATGGCGGCGGCGGCCCGCCCTGCGGCGGGCGGACCAGGTCCCGGAGACGCGCATCCACCTCGTCCTTCGACGCCCCCGGCGAGGGGGCCGGGGTGCCGGGCGCGGCCAGGTAGTCCGCCACGGCCGACGACGCCTGCGCGCCGGTCGGCGCCGCCGTCTCGCGGGCGCGGGCGACCACCTCGAGGAAGAACGTCTCGAGGTTCTTGCGCGGGTGATCGACCTCGGGCTCCATGCCCGCGATCTCGCGCGCGGCGGCGAGCACGCGCCGGAGGTCGTCCGGCGGCAGCTCCGGCAGCGTGAGACGGCACCGCGACTTCTCCTCCAGCAGCTCGCGGATGGGGCCGGCGGCCTGAACGCGGCCGTCGTAGAGGATCACGATGCGGTCGCAGACATCCTCGACGTCCGCGAGGAGGTGCGAGGAGAGCAGCACGGTCTTCCCCCGCCGCGCGAGCGCGAGGATGAGGTCCTTCATCTGCCGGCACCCGAGCGGGTCGAGGCCGGAGGTGGGTTCGTCGAGGATGACGAGGTCGGGATCGTTGATCAGCGCCTGCGCGAGGCCGATGCGCCTCGCCATGCCCTTGGAGAATTCGCCCACGAGGCGCTTGCGCGCGTGCTCGAGGCCGATCATCGCGAGGAGCTCGTCGATCCGCCGCCGCCGCTCGCCGGCGGGCAGGTCGAAGAGCTTGCCGTAGAAGTCGAGCGTCTCGCCGGCGGTCAGGTACGGGTAGAGATAGGACTCCTCGGGCAGGTAGCCGATGCGGGCCTTGGCGCGGACGTCGGTCGGCGGGCGGCCGGCGACGACCAGCCGGCCCTTCGTCGGCCGGAGAAGGCCGAGGACCATCTTCAGCGTCGTGCTCTTGCCCGAGCCGTTCGGGCCGAGCAGGCCGAAGACCTCGCCGCGCCCGACGGACAGGGAGAGGCCGTCCACCGCCCGCACGCGCGGCCGGCGCCAGAAATCGCGGAAGACCTTCGTCAGCCCTTCCGCCTCGATCATCCGTTCCTCGGTCATGCGGGCGGGAGTATACAGGTTTCGGGTTTCCGGTGTCAGGGGGAGGACGGGGGTTTCAGGCTCCCGGTTCGAAGCGAGGGCCGGCCCCCGATCGCCGACCTCCGTCCTCTGCGCTCCCGGCCTTCAGCACTCCGCGAGGAGGCTGCGGATCGCCCGCTCGCGGGCCTCGATGACCTCGCAGAGGCGGAACTGGACGCGGGCGCGGTTGAGGTTCTGCTCGGGGGACCGGACCTTGAAGTACTGGTTCCCGCTCAGGTAGTCCTCGAAGAAGCGGAGGCCGAGTTCGAAGGCGATGAGGCGCACGGCGTCGAACAGGTGCGCGCGGTCGGCGTCGGTCAGGAAGTCGCCCGCGAAGCGCATGTAGCCGCGGCAGAAGCCGGAGCAGAGGTCGAGATCGAACCCGACCTTGGACAGCATGGCGACCTCCTCGCCCGCCGGGTTGCCGATCGAGCGGAGGGCGTCGCCGAAGTCGTAGTGGATCAGGCCGGGGCTCACGGTGTCGAGGTCGATGATCGCGGTCCCCTTCGCGGTGTAATCGTCGATCATGATGTTGTTGACCTTCGGATCGCCGTGGACCATCCGGAGGCGGAGTTCGCCCCGGTCGAGGGCCCGTTGGAGGACGTGCGCGAACTCGCGGCGTTCCTCGACGAACCGGGCGAGGCGCTGGGCCTCCACCGAGGCCTTCAGCGCCGTGGCCGCGGCGGGGGTCTTGAGGGCCTCGTCGTACTTCGCCAGGTAGAGCGGCGTCACGTGGAACCCGGGCAGCGGATGCTGGAGCGCGCCGGGGTCCATGTCCGACAGCAGCCGGTGGAACTGGCCGAGGACGCAGCCGACCTCGTAGGCGTGCTCGGCGCTCTGCGCGGCGTCGGGCGCGTGGGCGGAATCGATCAGCGTCAGCGCCCGCCAGTACTCGCCGGTGTCGTCGACGAACCAGTCGCGCCCGTCGCGGCAGGGGACGATCGCGGGCATCTGCCAGATGCGGTCGGCGTCGTCGGCCTCGCGCTCGAGCCGTGCATGGACGTGCGCGGTGATCTTGCGCAGGTTCTCCATGATCGTCTCCGGCCGCTTGAACACGCGCCGGCTGATCCGCTGGATGATGATGCGGTGCTCGTCGAACGTCGTGCGGAAGATCGCCAGGTACGTGTCGTTGACGTTGCCGGAGCCGGTCGGATCGATCGCGACCAGGCGGCCGTCGACCGCGAACTGCCGGGCGATGGGGCTCAGGTCCACGCGCCGTCCCCGCCTATTTCGCCACCGGCGTCAGCACGAGGTTCCGGTAGTCGACGCCCGTGTGGTCGCCCTGCAGGTAGATCGGGCCGGGGACGAAGGGGTCGGACCCCAGCGCGCCGCCCGTGCACCCCAGCGCGGGCCGGTTGTCGATGACCGTCGTCCCGTTGATCACGACCGTCACGTGGCGGTCGACGAGCGTGAGGACCATCGTCTGCCATTCCCCGGCCGGCTTGGCGGCGTTCTCGGTCGGCGTGACGCGGCTGTAGAGGCCGCCGAGCCCGTGGGAATCCGCCGGCTTGCCGAACGAGTCCGCCACCTGGATCTCGTAGATGCCGCGCAGGTACACGCCGCTGTTGCCGTTCGTGGGCACGCGGAACTCGAGCGAGAGCCGGAAGTCCTCGAACTCGGCGTCGGTCCGCAGGTTGCCGTAGTGCAGCTTCGGCTTGCCTTCCTGCTGCACGGGGCGGTTGACGAGCACGCCATCCTGCGCGCTCCACCCGTTGGGCTGCCCCGGACTCGTCAGCCGCCAGCCGGCGAGGTCGCGGCCGTTGAAGAGCGTCACGGGGGCGCCGAACTTCACCTTCGCAAGATCCGGAGCCGGCGGCGGCGGCGGAAGGCGCTTGCCGGTGAACCCGGTGGGCGCGGTCTTCGTCCCGTCGGCCTTGAAACGCTCGGTCGTCAGCGCCAGCGCCTCGCCGCTCGCCTTCGCGCGGATCGTCTCGGTCTCCTTCACGACAACCGGTTTGCCGTCCGCGCCGGGTTTCTTGGACTCGTAGACGCGCGTGACGACCAGGGTGTCGCCCTCGACCGCGACCGAGGCGACGGGCACCACGCTTCCGCCGCCCCACAGGATCGAGCCGGAGAGCGCGCCGCCCTTCTCCTCGACGCCCAGCCAGCCCGCGCCGCCGCCGGGGATCGTCAGCGCCCAGTGCCCCGCGTACGGGTTCGCGGCCGAGGCCGCCATCGCCCACCCCGCCGCCCACGCCATCGCGATCCGTCCAAGTCCCGTCGTCATGGTTCGATGCCTCCGTCCGACTCCGCCCACGGCGGACCGGAAATCCCAGTCTGCCCGCGCGGCGCGTTCCTGTCCACGCTCAAAAACACACCCCAAGTCCTCGGCGAAGATCGGGGTGTCCGGCGACCCGTCGTGGGAAGCACGCAGGGCGGCGGCCGCGACGGAGCGCGGCTCTCCGGAGTCCGATCGATGGAGATACGCAAAGACGGCCCTGGAGGGCACCGCTCCGTCGGCGCCGTGCCGGCGGCCCTCGAAGCAACGTTCGCCCCCGATCCTCAAGGCCAGGGCGAGGACTTGCGGGCACGTCCCGTCAATCGGACTCGCGAACGCGGAAGAACCGCTGGGTCACGCTCGAGCTGTCGAGGATCTGGTAGGCGTCCGCCTCGGCGGTGAACGACGCGCCATAGGGCTGCCAGTCCGGCGGCGCGAGCCGGTCGGTGGATTCCACCTGGTAGTTCCGGCCGATGATCGTGCCGAAGCTGAAGCCGACGCGGATCCCGGGCGGCAGCGCGGTGATGGGCAGCGCCGTGATCCTGGGGATGGGCAGCACGATCAGCGTGACATCCCTCGTCGAGCTCGCCGCCGGACTGCCGTTGTCGGTCACGCGCACGCGCGCAACCTCGACCTGCTCCGGCCCCTCGGCATCCGGCGTCCACTCGAACCCGCCCGTGCCCGGGCCGATCGTCGCGCCCGCGGGGGCGGAGTCGAGGCTGAACGCGAGGACCTGCGGCGGCGCGTCGAGGTCCGTCGCCGCCGCCGTGAACCGGATCGTCCCGCCCCGGTGGATCGTTTGCGCCGGGACGGACGCGATCTGCGGCGTCGCGTTCGTCACCGGGCCGACGTTCGCCGCGCCGGGCGTCGCCGAGGGCATCACGATCACGGGGCCCGTGCCGTCGGGGAAGCGGCCCTCGCTGATGTTGACCGCCTGGGCGCCGAAGACCACCGCGTCGACCAGCGTCCCGCCCGCATCGTAGAGGCCGATCGCCTCGCCGCTCTTGCTGAGACTGAATCCCGCGTGCAGGTCCGGGCGGACGGCCAGGTTGTTCTGGTTCGTCTCGCCGTCGGCCCACACGAGCCGGTGGCCGCGCGCGGGGACGGTGAAGCCGGGCGGGATCACGTACTTGTTCGTGCTCGACAGCGTGTCCGTCAGCGAAGCGCCGCCGAGGTCCATCAGATCGTCGGTCGGGTTGTACAGCTCGAACCAGTCCTCGTAATGGCCGTCGGCCGGATCGGCCAGCACGAGGGTGTTGTCGGCCATCCATTCGTTGATGACGAGCTGCAGCGACGGGAAGCTCCCGTCGTTCGTCGCGCCCGGCGTCGGCGCGCGGAGCAGCCGCCGGCCCTGGGGCTCGCCGTCGGGGAAGGACCCGTAGGCGCGGTCCGGGGCGACCTGCCGCCACGCGAGCCAGTCGACGGCGGCGGAGTCGTTGGTCACCGTGCGGACGAGCGCGACCATGCCGGTCGGGACGGTCGGACGGAACGACGCATGCGGCTCGTTGGATGTCGAATCGCCGGCGTCCGCATCGAGCCACGCGACGAGGAACCCGCCCGCGGGCACGATGCTGTTCGTCGGGAAGGCCCACCGGACGAGATTCGTCGCGGTGTCGGTCAGGCTCCAGCCGCTCATCGAGACGGTCGTCGTCCCGGCGTTGTAGACCTCGAGCCACGGGCCGCGCTGCCCCCCACCGTCGGCCGCGCCGGTGACGTTGGAGACGACGACCTCGTTGAGCCACAGGCTGCCGAGCGGCGCGAGGGCGCGTGCGCCGTCGTTCGTTGCGCCCGGCGTGCAGGCCGGCGGCCCGTTGGTCGGCCCGGCCACCGCGGCCCAGTTGCCCACGCGCCGGTTGTCCTGCGCGGCGTCGATCAGCTGCAGCGACGGCCCCCACCCGTCCGCCGCGGCGGCCCAGGGCGGCTCGTCGTCGTACCGCACCTGGTCGATCACGGCGTCCAGGTTCGGCGTCGGGCCCGGACGGATGAGGGTCAGCGTCTCGCCGCCGTTGTCCAGCGCCCCGGCGAACTCGCCCGCGACCGGAATCGATCCGCCATAGGCCGCGGCGAACTGCGTCAGGTTCTCCGTGAAGACCGCGAAGCCGCCGGGCGGAATCACCACGCCGTTCGAGATCACGAGGTCCAGGCCGTTGACGACCCAGCCGGAGAGGTCGTAGGCCGTCGAGGCCGAGCGGTTGAAGATCTCGATGAAGGACGCCGCGCCGTTGGTCGGGTTGTACATGATCTCGTTGAAGACCAGGTTGCCCTCGGCCGGCTCGACCTCCGCGGTTGAGACCACCGTGAGATTCACGGCCGGGTTCGTCACGGCGACACCCTTCCAGTCCAGCCCCCGCATCGCCAGCGCGTTGGTCCCCGACGCGAGCGGCACGGCGAGCGTCCACCGGTTCGTCGTGACCCACTCCGGACGGTAGGCGACACCGTTGATGTCGATGCGGTCGATCGCGACCGGCGCGGTGCCGCCGAGCGTCACGTAGTTGACGTTCGTGGTCCACGAGGACGGCCCGTCGACCGCGAACGGAACGTGCATCAGGGCCAGCTGGCTGCGGAGGTAGACCACGCGGTTCGCGATCCAGGTCTTGATCGCCGAGGTCGCCTCGACGTTGGTGATCGCGTTCGCGATCAGGGCGTCGTACACCCGGTCGATCCGCGGGTGACAGACCGAGGGGTCGGCGACCGTGTCGCAGATCTCCTGCAGGGACGACCACCAGGCGCGGTTGAAGGCGGGATGCGTCTTGAACTTGAAGATGATCGGGTCGTGCGACGACATCACCTGGTCGTTCGTCGCGACGCTGCCCGGCCCCCCGAAGACGAAGTCGACGTCCCACACGAGCAGTTCCCACGGCGCCCGCTCCGGGCGGTACGCGTACATGTTCTTCCCGCGGTTGAAGCCGTAGCTGTCGTAGTTGCCCGCGAAGCGCTCGAACGCCATCGCCTGCATCCACTCGCGCACGTCGATCGTCTGGTCGACCAGCGTCTCGTAGGGCTCCGGCCGCGCGGAATCCATCGCATCGACCAGGGCGAAGAGGTTGGTGAAGTCGTTCGCGGTCCCCTTCACGGCGCGGGGGCGCCAGTTCCAGCGGTACCGGGCCGTCTTCTTCTCGCCGCCGGTCGTCAGCGCATTGGTGAGAGTCGCCGTGATGATGCCGAACGAAGTGCCGTTGTCCTGAAACTCGAACCAGTCCTCGATCTTGTGCAGCCGTCCGCCGGTGTCGTCGGGGAAGAACTCGTCGATCGTGTCGCCGTTGGGCTGCTGGACGTCCTCGAAGATCGGCCCGCGCTGACTGCCGTTCATGACGACCTGCATGTACCGGCGGTGGAGATACGGAAGCCCCATGAGCCGGAGCATCCAGTAGCAGAGCTGCTGGCGCTGCGTGGATCCCTCGGTCTTGGCGTAGTTGAGGACGAACTCGTCCGTGCCGAGGAACAGGTCGTCCTGCGGGAACGCCATCATGTAGTCGGGGATCGTGGAACCGAGCGGGCCGTTGAAGCCGGACGCATGGAACGGGCTACCGCTGTACCACGACCAGGACGGGTAGATGACGCGCGAGTTGCCGTAGACGAACGTCGCCGGCAGCGGCCGGTTGCTGTTCTTCTCGCGGGTCGTCCACCGGTCGATCGTCGCCTGGGTCAGCCACAGCCGGTACACGCCGAAGTTGCTGGTCGGCGTCGGGTCGCCGAAGCGCACAAGGGCCTCGCGCGCGGGCGCGTCGTCCGGGAACCGGCCCGTGGCCGGCACGGACGCGCCGTCGACCGCCTCGATCCAGAACCCGACCATCGTCCCGGTCGATTGGCCGGGGATCGTCCCGCTGTAGAACCCGGCGCCGCAGGGCGCCATCACCACCGACTGCGTCACCGACGACGGGTCGACCCGGTAGTGGATCCGCACCATCGCCACGCCGTCGGGGTCCGCGACGCGCGCCGTGACGACCGCATTGGACCCGGCCGCGGGGAGGATCGGCGAGTGCAGCACGGAGTCGACGACAGGGCCGCGATTGGCAACGCCGCGGCTGTTCGCCGCGCCGGGCGTGCCGAAGTAGCGGGTCGTCGTGATCGGCCCCGTCGCCTCCAGCCAGTTGCCGCGGAACCGCAGGAGGATCTCGGGGTGGCCGGCCAGCCAGCGGACGCGCGCGCGGAGGGTGGCCACGGCGAGCGCCGGGGTCGTGTAGGCCAGGTTCGCCCGCACCTTGTTGACGCCCGGGTCGCCGCGCCCGGCCGCGCGCAGGTGCAGCGCGGCGGTGCCGCCCTCGCCGACGCCCGCCTCGACGGTCGTGTCCTCGTGCGTCCCCTGCCAGACCCAGTTGTCCGTGCCGGCCTCGAAGCCGGGGTTGCCGACCACGTTGGTCCCGACGGCCTGCGGGATCACCTCGACGTTGTCCACGAGGCACTCCCCCGCACCGAGGGCGATGAGGTTGAACTGGCTCGCCGTGTAGGAGCCGTTGCCGTGGTCGAGGACGCCGGTGTGCTCGATCGTCACCCAGCCGCTCTTCGAGGTCTCGTCGCTGTCGGCCCAGTTCGACCCGTGGCGGTTGTCGGACGACGGGTCGACGAGTTCGAGACTGCTGCCGCCGCCGTCGGACCACTGCCCCCACCGCCCGCCGTCGCTGTAGGTCACCTCGTCGACGACGATGTGGACGAGGTTGGTCGTCCACTGGCCGGAGGCGTTGGTGGAGATCAGCAGCTCCGGCATCTCGAGCGCGATCCGCTCGCCGCCGTCGGCCAGCGCTCCGGAGAAGTCGCCGAGGCAGTTCGCGGCCGTCAGGCCCGCGTAGTTCGCGCGCAGGCGCGCGGCGTCGGCCGCGATCACGAGATAGCCGCCCGCCGCGATCGTCGTGCCGGCCGGGAGGTTGAAGGAGATGCCGCCGCGGACGCGCCAGCCGCCGACATCCGCCGTCGCCACGCCGCGGTTGTGCAGTTCGACGTACTCGTCGTTCCCGTCTTCGGTGATCGGGTGGTACATGATCTCGTGGATCACGACGTCGCGCACGAGGAGGCCCGCGTTCCGCGCGCCGGCGGTGGGCGAAAGCAGCTCGCCGGTCGAGGGGTTCCCGTCGGGGAAGCGCCCGGACGACACGCCGTTGGCCTGCGGGCCGAAGGTGACGGCGTCGATCACGCGCGCGCCGTCCGGCGCGCGCAGCAGCACCGTCTCGCCGGCGGCATCGAGGGCGAAGCCGAGTTGCGTCTGTGTGAATGCGACGAACCCGCGCTCGGGGATCGTGGTTCCGGTCGGAATCTGGAACTTGTTGGTCGCGTTGTCGTCGGTCACCCAGCATCCGCCGACGTCGACGGCGTTGGACGAAAGGTTGTAGAGCTCGATGAAGTCGACCTGCGGGTCGTCGGTGTGGGCCAGCCATTCGTTGATCATCACGCTGCGGAGCGTGTTCGTCGCGGGCGGGTCCGCGCTTCCGGGCGAACCGCCGGGCAGCTCGCTGGCGGACCATGCGGCGGGATCGCGCTCGCCGTACGACGGGCGCGCCAGCACGAGCGAGTGGCCTGCTCCGTCCGCGGCGGAGGGCCAGGGCGGCGTGTCGTCGTAGTCGACCTCCAGCAGCACGGCGTCCATCGTGTCGAGCAGCCGGACCGTGCCGCCGCCGTTGGACAGGCGGTCGAGGCTTCCGCCCAGCACGTTGGTCAGCCCGTAGACAGCGACGACGTCCGCCGGGACGGGCGCGATCACGATGTGCGAGGTCGGCCCGATGACCGTCCCGGCCGGGAACGTGTACTCCAACTCGCCGTCGAGGCGATAGCCGCCGATGTCCTCGGCCCACTGCTGCGAGTTGTACAGCTCGAGGAACTCCGTCTCGCGACCGTCCGTCCGGGGCGCCGGGTTGTAGTGGATCTCGGTGAGGCTGAAGGGCGACCGCCGGCTCGAGGGACCGGGCGGCTCGGACGCGCCGCGGATGCGATCGAGGTCGACCGGCACCCACACGGTCGAGAGGCCCGCCGTCGAGCCGGGCAGGATCGCGTTGGCAGCGGGGGACGAGTCGGTCACGCCGCTCACCGTGAGCGTGTGCGCCGCCTGATCGCCCAGGCCGGCGACGGTGAGAACGACGGTCCGTCCGTCGGCGAGCAACCGGGCGCCGGTGACGGAGGCCCCGCCGGTGACGGTGTAGTTGAGCTTGTTGGTCGCCGACCCGGCGGCGACGGGCTCGGAATAGATGACCGTGACCCAGCCGTCCCCTCCCCACGCCGCCGCGGTGATCGTCGGACGGGTCGTGTCGGGCACGACGTGGAGGACGGCGGTCTCGCTCGTGACCGCGCCCATGAGGTTCGTCGCGACGCATCGGAAGGTCCGTCCGCTGTGCACCGAGGCGACGGGGCCGAAGGCGATGGAGACGTTGGTCCAGCCCGCCGCGGCCACGCCGTTGGTGAGCCACATCACGTTGACCGTCTGCGGGCGGGTCACGGTCATCGAAAACGTCGCAACGTTCGGCACCTCGGTCGTGGTGCTCGCGGGCTGCGTGGCGATGACCGGGGGCGGCACGCCGAAAGGCGTCAGATAGGCGGACGGGAGCGGCGTGTTGGTGACACCGCCCGGCAGGACCAGGCGGACGCACAGGTTGTCGCCGCCCCCGCCCTCCTTGTGAAGCGCCTCGATGTAGTACTTCTGCCCGGCGACCAGGGTGATGTTGCTGGAGTGCTGCGTGGCGTTGGTGAAGATGCGGACGTTCGTCCAACCGTCGACGCGGGCGATCAGGCCCTTGCTCGCCGGATTGGTCGTCGGGCTGAAATAGAGCTGCGAAGCGTCGTCGCTGGCGATGGCGAAGTTGTAGGCGCCGTTCGTGGGCGCGGTGAACAGCGCCCGCATGCGCTGGCCGTAGTTGTCCAGCCAGTTGGTTGGCCCTTCGAACGCGCGACCGACGGCCTCGAACGCGGGCGGATTCGTGAAAGCCGGACTGTTAGTCAGGTTGGCGACGGAGCTTCCGGTGATGTTGGTGAACACCTCCCAGTAGACGCCGGTCGACTGGGCCCGGGCCGGCCCGGAGACAAGAAAAACCAACGCGGCCAGGGTGGAAAGACACCCCGTGCCGACGGGTCGGGACCCGCAGTTGGCCGATCGCCTGCTCATGACACCCCGGGAGCCCCCATCCCGTTCCATGGCAACCTAACAAATCTTGGCTTGGAAGCAAGTCTCGCGCCACCCCGGGCGGGGGTTCACACGGAGGCGCCGGGGCCGATGCCTCGAGGGCCTTTCGCACGGCGCCGACGGAGCGGCGCCCTCCAACCCCGTCCTCTCGTATCTATTTTGAGAATGACCGGATGGCCGGGCTGCTGGCCCGCCGAAGCTCTTTCGCGAAGGCGGCTCCACCCGCCACTCGACACCGGAGCGACGAGGCTCGTCCGTGTTGACATAACCATGATATCGCATAGAGTTCATGCATGACGCGGACGATGATTCAGTTGCCGGACGAGCTCTACCGGGCGAGCAAGGGGCTTTCGGACCGGTTGGAGATCTCGCTGGCCGAGCTGGTCCGGCGCGGGCTGGAGTACATGATCGCCGTCGCGCCGGCGACGACGGCCGAGGCTTGGACGCTGCCGGAGGCCCGCAGCCTGGGCGGCGCGGACCCCTTCGCGGACCCCGCCTGGCGGGCGGACCTCCACACGGGCGGACTCCGGGCCGCCGAGGCGGGCGTTGCGTACAAGGCCGGGCGGCGGCGGACATGATCTCCTGCGACACCAACGTCCTGTTCTCCGCCTGCGACCGCGATTCGCCGCATCACGCGGCCGCGCGGGAGTTCTTGCAGGCGCAGGCCGGGCGGACGGACTTCTGCCTGTGCGAGCAGGTGCTCATGGAACTCTACTGCCTGCTGCGCAACCCGGCCGTCTGCCGTCCTGCGCTGTCGGCCGCCGATGCGGTCGCGACGGTCCGCGGCTTCCGGTCGAATCCCCGGTGGCGCATCGTCGATGCGGTTCCCGGCCGCGGGATCATGGAGCAGGTCTGGACGCACGCGGCGGAGCGCGCCTTCGCCTACCGCCGAATCTTCGACGCCCGCCTGGCCCTCGTCCTGCGCCACCACGGCGTCACGGACTTCGCCACGCGGAACCCCGCAGACTTCGACGCCTTCGGCTTCACCCGCGTCTGGGATCCGCTGGCGGGGTGACCCCGCGGCGGCGGGGCGAGCCGCCCCGCCCTACCCGTCGCGCTCACGAAATCCGTGGTAGGGCCGGGCCGCCGGCCCGGCCGGACGCCCGTGGCATCCCGACCCCGTCCGCGCCTCCGCCGGTCCCGCCCGCCTCCGCGAATGAGAGCCCGCACCCTCTCCCCACTCCCGGTTCCCCCTCCCCACTCCCGACTCACGGCCCCCTACTTCCGCTTCCCCACTCCCGCCTCCCCACTCCCGGTTCCCCCTCCCCACTCCCGGCTCCCGGTTCCCTACTTCCGCTTCCCCACTCCCGCCTCCCCTCTCCCGTCCCCGCCCCCTCACTTCTCCGCCCGCGGAACGGCGCCGAGGAGGTGGCGGACGAAGAAATCGGCGCGTCGGCGGCGGCCGTAGGCGCCCTCGCCGGACCCATGGCCCTCGCCGGGGATCACGATCAACTCGAAGTCCTTGTCGGCGCGGACGAGCGCATCGACGACCTGCATCGTCGACGCCGGATCGACGTTGCGGTCGAGTTCGCCGGCCGTCAGCAGCAGCGCCCCCTGCAGCCGGTGCGCCTGCGTCACGTTCGACTGCTCCGCGTAGTGCGGCCCGACCGGCCAGCCCATCCACTGCTCGTTCCACCAGATCTTGTCCATCCGGTTGTCGTGGCAGCCGCAGTCCGCCGCCGCGGCCTTGTAGAAATCCCCGTGCCAGAGCAGTGCGCCGAGCGCGCTCTGGCCGCCGGCGGAGCCGCCGTAGATGCCGACGCGGGAGAGGTCCATCCACGGGCGCGTCGCGGCCGCGGCCTTCATCCATGCGATGCGGTCGGGGAAGCCGGCGTCGGCCAGGTTCCGCCACGCCACGTCGTGGAACGCCTTCGACCGGTACGACGTGCCCATGCCGTCGATCTGGACCATGACGAAGCCCAACTCCGCCAGGTCGCGCAGAGTCGAGCCCGCACTCCACGCCTTGGGCACGAAGGCGCCGTGCGGGCCGGCGTAGATGTGCTCGATGACGGGATAGCGCCGCGCCGGATCGAAGGTCGTCGGGACGATCAGGATGCCGTGGATGTCCGTGACCCCGTCGCGGCCCTTGGCCACGAACCGCTCGGGCGCGCGCCAGCCGGCGGCGAGCAGCGCGGAGGCGTCTGCGCGCTCGAGGACGCACACGAGGCCGCCGTCGGACGCGCACCGCAGTTCGTGGACCGGCGGGTGGTCGACGCGCGACCAGCGGTCGACGATCCAGCGGCGGTCGGGCGAGAACTCGACCGTGTGCGTGCCGTCGCCCTCCGTCAGCACCGTCAGCCCCGTGCCGTCGAAGTTCACGCGGGCGAGATGCACGTGGTAGGGATCCTGCCCCGGCCGGATGCCGCCCGCGCGGAACCAGACCTGGCGCGCCTCCTCGTCGACGCGCTCAACCTCGCGAACGACCCATTCGCCGCGCGTGATCTGCGCCTTCACGCGGCCGTCGGCGAGGTCGGCCAGGTACAGGTGGTTCCAGCCGTCGCGTTCGGACATCCACACCGCCTCGCGCGTCGCCGGCATCCGGTGGAGGAAGAACTTCCCCGAGTAGCAGACGAAGGTCCGGCTCGTCTCGTCGATCAGCGTCCGCGCCCGGCCGTCCGCCGCCGCCACCTCGACGAGCCGCAGGACCTGGTGGCCGCGCTGGTTGTAGACGAAGGTGAAGGCCGACGCGTCCGGAAGCCATTCCAGTTCCGTGAGACGCCACGGCGTCGGGAAGAGGTCGGTGGCGACGGGGATTTCGCGCGCGGCCGCGACGTCGAAGAGGTGCGGCAGGGCCACGTCGATCGCGTCGCCCGGCTTGGCGTAGTCCTGCCAGTGCAGCACGGGCTGGACCTGCGCGCGGGGCGACGACTCGACGAGCGGGATGCGGCGGCGCTCCGCCGCCTTCGTCTTCATCACGACGAGGCGCGAGGAGTCCGGCGACCAGTGGAACGACCCGCCGTACCGGTCGCCGTCGCGGCCATCCTTCGTCAGTTCCCGCTCGGCGCCCGAGGCGGCTTCGCGCACGACGACGTTGTGATCGCGGATCCGCGCGGTCCAGCGGCCGTCCGGCGACTCGTTCTCCGGCCGTCGCCGCGCGACCGGTTCCGGCGCGGGCGGCGGCGGGGGCGGGGTGTCGTCGACGACCACCTCCACCGGCCCCTCCTCCGCCGCGAAGAGGGCGAGCTCGCGGCCGTCGTCGGCCGTCGCCAGCCAGACGTGTCCCGCGTAGGTCGATCGCACGCGCTTGTCGCCCGGAGGGATCGTCGCATAGGGAACGCGACGGCCCTCGAAATCGAGCCAGTGGAGCGTGACGCGGTTCGTCGATGCGTTGCGGACCGTGATCTCGGTCTCCGCGCCGCCGCCCGGACTGCGGCGCGGCGCGCGGCCGGACGCCGGCGGCTTCGGCGGGGTTGCAGGCGGCTTGAAGCCGGCGCGCCGCTCGCCCGTGACGGCGTTGACGAAGACGGTCTCGAAGGCATCCGGCCCGGTGCGGACCTTGTACCAGAAGGTGGTGCCACCGGGCATCCAGACCGGGTCGACGTTGGCGCGGAAGACCTTGTTGCGCGTCAGTTCGCCGAGCCGCCCCGCGCGCTCGTAGTCCGCCTTCGTCCCCTGCGCCGCCGCGCCCGCCGCCCCGGCGAGCCCTAGCGCCACCACCATCCGGATTCCGCGATTCATGCGGCGCATCATAGCCGCCGCCCGGAGGTGGAGGAAGCCGGGCGGGCGGGCGACCGACGTGGAGCCGTGATGCCGTGTGGCTGTATGGCGGGGGGACAGGGTGGAAGCGCGGCGGCGTGCGGTGGGGCGGTTGGATATTGCGGCCGTGCCGAGGCGGGGCTACAAAGACCGTCATGAACGCGCACCTGTTCCGCGTGGTCCTCGGCGCCGCCCTTGCGTGGACCGCGACGGCGGGAGCCGCCCCGCCGAACTTCCTGGTCATTCTCGCGGACGACATGGGCTTCTCGGACCCCGGCTGCTACGGCGGCGAGATCGAGACGCCGGCCCTCGACCGCCTCGCCGCGAACGGGCTCCGGTTCACGCAGTTCTACAACACCGCCAAGTGCCACTCGTCGCGCGTGAGCCTGCTCTCCGGGCGCTGGTGCCGGCAGGCGGGCGACGAGAGCCTCCGCCGCGCCGTGATCCTGCCGGAGGTGCTCGGCCCGGCCGGCTACTTCACCGCGATCTCGGGCAAGTGGCACCTGTCGCGCGATCCGACCGACTTCGGCTTCCAGCGCGCCTTCGGCCACCTCTCGGGCGCCTGCAGCTACTACCTCGGCGACCGCTCGTTCCGCCTCAACGGCGAGCCGTGGCCCGTGCCGGCGACGAACTTCTACACGACCGTCGCCAACGTCGATTTCGCGCTTCGCTTCCTCGACGAGGCGAGGGAGGCGAAGAAGCCGTGGTTCCTCTACCTCGCCTTCAACGCGCCGCACGCGCCGCTGCAGCCGCTGGAGGCGGACTACAAGCGGAACCTCGGCCGCTACGACGCCGGCTGGGACGCGGTCCGCGCCGCGCGCGCCGCGAGGCAGCGGGACCTCGGCCTCTTCGGCCGCGACGTCGAGCCCTGCCCGCGCCCGGCCCACGTCCCCGCGTGGGATTCGCTGCCGCCGGAGACGCGCGCGTGGGAGGCGCGGCGCATGGCGGCCTACGCGGGGCTCATCCACCGGCTCGACGCCGAAATCGGACGCCTTGTCGACGGCCTCGCCCGCCGCGGCGAACTGGAGAACACGCTCGTGCTCTTCGTTTCGGACAACGGCGCGTGCCCGTACGACCGCAAGTCCGTCGGACGCGACCGCGAGCCCTACGAGCCGGACACGAGGTGGAGCGACAGCACCGGCTGGGCCTGGGCGCGCAACACACCCTTCCGCTACTACAAGCAGAACCAGTTCGAGGGCGGCATCGCGACGCCGGCGATCGTCCATTGGCCGGCGGGCCTGAAGACGAAGCCGGGCACGCTCGTCCATTCGCCCGCCCACCTCGTCGACGTGCTGCCAACCCTGGCCGCGCTCGGCGGCGCGAGGATCCCCGACGCGTGGCCCGACCGCGAGCCGACGCCGCTGGCGGGCGTCTCGCTGGCGCCGATCCTGGCGGGCGGCGCGGTGACGAACCGTCCGCCGATCCACCTGCTCTTCGCCTCCGACCGCGGCCTGCGCGACGGCGATTGGAAGCTCGTCAGCTTCCAGAGCCAGCCGTGGGAGCTCTACGACCTCGCCCGCGACCGGACCGAATTGCACGATGTCGCCGCGCAGCATCCCGACGTCGTCGCGCGGATGGCGAAGCAGTGGCACGACATGGCCGCGAACGTCCTCCAGGCCCCGGCGAAGGAATGCGCGCCCGTGGCCGCAGAGGCGGCGGAGCCACGGCATCGCGAATGGACGGACTTCTCCGCCCCCGGCGCGAGCGACGCGCGCCACGCCGCCGCGAAGGAGCAGCGGACGGGCCGCGGGGACCGGAAGGCCGGGCCGGCCGGCCCGTCGAAGTCCGAGCTCCCCCGCGCCCGCGTCGGAACGAAGCTAGACGTGAAGGACGGCCGGATGATCCTCCAGTGCAGCGGCGACGATCCCGGACTCGCGTTCGACCGGCTTGCCCTGCCCGGCGACGCGAAGGGGCCGTTCCGGCTCGCGTTCCGCCTGCAGAGCCGAGCCTCCGGGAAGGGTGAGGTTTACTGGACGAACGACGCCGCCACCAAGCTACCGGCCGGGAAGCGCCTCGAATTCGACGTGAAGCACGACGGCGCGTGGCAGGAGGTGTCGCTGGAGATCCCGGCGGCCACCCCGCCGCACGCGCTGCGGCTCGATCCCTGCGGCGGCGAGGGCCAGGTCATCCTCGAGACGCTGCGGCTCACGGATTCGACGGGGCGGGTTCTTGCGGAATGGCCGTGAGGCCGACGCCCGCCCAGTTGAAATCGGTGTTGAAGAAGTTGGCGAGCCGGACGACCACCTCGTTGTCTCCCGGCCGCAGATCGGCCTCGAAGCGCGCGGTGCCGAAGCCGTCCCGGCCGCCGGCGCGGAAGACCTCGCGTCCGTTGACCGACACGGCGACGGGATCGTCGTGGCTGATCCGGAAGGCGGTCCGTCCGCCAGCCGCCGAGGGCCACCGGCGCCGCGCGAGGTACGCGTGGCCCATGCCGCCGAGTTCGACCTCGCCGCGTACCTTGGTGCCGTGACGCGCGCGGTAGGTGAGGTCCAGCATCGGCCCGAAGCTCCGCTGCCGCATCCACCCGGAGGTGAACCGCTCGGAAACGCAGCGGCATTCGAACCGCCCGCCCGCGTCCAGCGCCGCGACGGACGGAAGCGCGGCCAGCGGGTCGCCGCGCGGCCGGTGGTCGGCGTCGAGCGGGACGGGCACGGGGCCGAAGCAGTCCCAATCGTCGCCGGCGACGTTGTCCGGCCCCGTCTCCGTCGAGTCGCCGGGCTCATCCTGGTACCAGTACGCGACGCTGCGCGGCGAGAGGCCGGGGAACGCGCCCCACCAGAGGCGGAGGTCGCGGCGGAACGGGTACGGGTTCTCGAGGTGCAGCCGCTGGCGGCCCTCGTCGTTGGAGTGTGCGATGGCGTACGGCAGGTGTGCGCCGCGGCCGAACCACGCGAAGGTGAAGTAGTCCTCGCCGTTGATGCCGTGGAGGAACGCCGGCGCATCGCCGGACGCGTCGATCACCGCGAAGTCGCCGCCGCCGTGGTCGTGGCCGGTCGCGTAGAGCGACATGCCGATCCAGTGTCCGCGCCCGCGCACCGCGAGCACCTCGTGCTGGCGATACCCGGTCGTCCCCCCGGTGGCGCGGCCCTGCGCGTGGAGGTAACCCCACGACGGATCCCACGCGGCGGCCGGCTCGACGGCGGCGGAGGCGGCGATCCGAACGGGCTCCGCCGTGCGGTTCCGGACGACGACGACGGCGCGGTCGCGGAACGGGACGGGCAGGTGGCACGTGCGCACGGCGCCATCGGCCCCGGAGTCGAACGCGACGCCGCGGAAGGGGCCGAAGAAGTCCGCGACGGTCGCGCGGACCGCGGCGTCGGCACGGCCCTCGTAACGGATCTCGAGATCGAGCGCGCTCTGCGCCGCGGCCGGCGCGCCGGGCCGCAGCGTCCAGCGGCGCACGATGCCCGGGCCGGCCAGGTCGAGCACCTCCGCGAAGGCGCCCGGGGGCACGACGGTCGCGCGATCCACTTCCCGCACGGGCGGCGCGGGCTGCGGCGCGGGCGGTTCGGGGCCTTCCGCGCGAAGCTCGAGCCGGCCGTCGACCCGGGCGGCGGAGACGCGGCGCTCCCGGCGCGGGCCGTCGCCAAGCCGGTAATCGATCTGCCAGAAGATCAGCCACGTCGGCTCGATCGTCTCCATCTCGATGCGCAAGCCGTTCTCGAACGGAACCGGCAAGAAGAAGTTCCGAGCGCCGCGCTCGCCGACGAACGCCGGGACGGGCACGGGCGGCACGGCCATCCGCTGCGCCGCGGCGATCAGTTCGTCCGGCGTGCCCTCGATCGCGGGGGCCGACCCGCCGTCGACGAAGAACCGGAGCCGGTGGTTCCCCTGCCCCTCGCGCCAGGTCGACCACAGGTGCGCAAGGCAGCCGCGGCCGGCGACATCGAGGAGCGTCAGCCTCTGGCCCGGCACCGTGTAGCAGCCGAGACGGCGGTCCGGGCCTTCGACGAAGCTGGACTTGCCCGGCCGGTAGTCGCGGAGCACGTGGAGGTCGCGAAGATGAAAGCCGCGGAGGAGATCGGAATCCACGGCGGCCGGGCGCAGGTCGGCGGATCCGGCGGCCGCGGCCACCGAGGCGAGACCCGCCGCGGCGGCCGGACGAAGCCTGCAGATGAGCGCTGGCCTGCTCATGGGACGCACGTATACCACGGCGCGCGCGGAGGCGCGACGCGCCCCCCCCGGAATCGGAGGCCGGGGGGTTGCCGGGGCCGGGTCCGCGCGTATGGTAGGCACCGGCATGATGCGCGCCCTCCATCGCCCGGCCGCCGCCCTCGCGACGGCGCTCGCAACGGCCTCGTGCGACCGGTCGTCCGTGACGGCCGACGCGAGGACCGGCGCGGAGGTTTACGCCGCGCAATGCGCCTCGTGCCACGGCCCGTCCGGCGAGGGCGTCGCCGGGCTCTACGACGGTTTCCTGCACGGCACCCTTTCGACCGCCGCGCTCGCCCGGGTGATCTCGGACACGATGCCGAAGGGCGACCCCCAGGCCTGCACGGGCGATGTCGCCGTCCGGGTCGCCGCGTACATGCAGGGGGCGTTCTATTCGCCCGAGGCCTACGCGCGGGTTCGTCCGCCCCGCATCGATCTGGCCCACCTCACGATCGCGCAGTTCGAGAACTCCGTCGCCGACCTCGTCGGCGGCTTCCGCGCCGCGGCGCCGGCGCAGGAGGGTCCCCGCGGGCTGCAGGCGGAGGTCTTCGACGGCCGCGACTTCCGCCGCGAGAGGCGCAAGGTCGAGCGGATCGATCCGGGCATCGCCTTCGACTTCGGCACCAACGCCCCGCCGGGCTCGGGCGCCGGTTCGGCGGAGTTCTCGATCCGGTGGCGGGGCTCGGTCCTCGCCGCCGACTCGGGCGACCATGCGTTCCGCCTGCGCACGGGCAACGGGGCGCGTCTCTGGGTCAACGGCGAGGCGAAGCCGGCGATCGACGCCTGGGTCAGCTCCGGCGGCGAGGTGCAGGAGCACCACGCGACCGTCCGCCTCCTGACCGGCCGCGCCCACCCGGTTCGCGTGGACTTCTTCAAGTTCAAGGACCGCACCGCCTCGGTCGTCCTCGAGTGGAAGCCGCCGCACGGCGCGTGGGCGCCGGTTCCGGCGGACGCGCTCCGCACCGCCTCCGCCCCGGAGGTGACGGTGGTGACGACGCCGTTCCCGCCGGATGACGGGAGCCTCGGCTACGAGCGGGGCACCGGGGTCTCCAAGGCCTGGGACGATGCGGTGACCCGCGCCGCGGTCGAGATCGCCACCCACGTCGCCGCCCAGGCCGACGCGCTGGCCGGCACGCGCGCGAACGCGCCGGACCGTTCCGCGAAACTGCGTGCCTTCTGCGGCCGCTTCGCCGCCCGCGCCTTCCGCCGGCCGCTCGGCGAGGCGGAGACCGCCGCCATCGTCGGCGCCACGTTCGACGGCGCGAAGGATCCGGAGGCCGCCGTGAAGCGCGCCGTCATCCGGGTGATCAAGTCGCCATGGTTCCTCTATCCCGAGTTGTCCGTCGCGCGCGACCCCGGCCGGCGCACGGCCTCGCGGCTGGCCCTCGCGCTGTGGGATTCGCTGCCGGACGACGCCCTCCTCCGCGCCGCCGACGCAGGGCAGCTTGCCGACCGCGGACAGGCGGCCGCGCAGGCGCAGCGCATGCTGGCGGATCCGAGGGCCCGGGCGAAGCTGCGCGCCTTCTTCCATCACTGGCTCGAGACCGGCCGCGCGGCGGACGCCACCAAGGACGCCGCCGCCTTCCCCGGCTTCGACGCGGCGGTTCTTGCGGACATGCGGACGTCGCTCGACCTCTTCCTCGACCACGTGCTGTGGAGCGAGGCCTCCGACTACCGCGAGTTGCTCGGCTCGCGCCGGCTCTTTGTCAACGACCGGCTCGCCCGGTTCCTCGCCCTTCCGCCCCCGCCCGGGCCCGGCTTCGTCCTCGTCGACGCCGCGGAGGGCGACCGCGCGGGCGTGCTGACCCATCCGCTGCTGATGACCGCCCTCGCGTACCACAAGAGCACCTCGCCGATCCACCGCGGCGTGTTCCTGACGCGCAACGTGATGGGCCGGGCGCTCAAGCCGCCGCCGGAGGCGATCGAGTTCAAGGACGACCGCTTCGATCCGACACTGACCATGCGGCAGAAGGTCGAGCAGTTGACGAAGCCCACCGACTGCCAGGGCTGCCACGCCGTCATCAACCCGCTCGGCTTCAGCCTGGAGGCCTTCGACGGCGTCGGCCGGTTCCGGCGCAGCGAGGGGACGAAGCCGGTCGACACCGCCGCCGACTACCCCGCGCCCGGCGGCGGCACGGTCCGGTTCGCGAACGCGCGCGACGTGGCCGCGCACGCCGTCGCAAGTCCCGACGCCCAGCGCGGCTTCGTGCAGCACCTGTTCCACCATCTCGTCCAGCAACCGGCCGGCGCGTACGGAACCGGCACGCTCGAGTCGCTCCGCGGCGCGTTCGTCGGATCGGGATTCCGCATCCGGGGCCTGGCCGCGGAGATCGCCCTGACGGCGGCCCTTCACGCGCCGGCGCCCGCGGCGGCCGGCCAGGAGCTGTAGGAACGGAGGACACCATGACAGCGACCACCCGGCGGGAGTTCGCGAAACGGCTCGGCCTCTCGGGCGCGGCGCTTCCGTTCGTCTGGGGACTTCCCGGCCTCGCGTCGCCCGCGGCCGCCGCGCGCCCGAAGCAGCGGCTCGTCGTCGTGTTCAGCCCCAACGGGACCGTGCCCTCGCAGTTCTGGCCCGACGCCGACGACGGCCCGCTCCAGCTCAAGCGCATCCTGGAGCCGCTCGCGCCGCTCAAGGAGCGCACCCTCGTCCTCAAGGGCGTGTCGAACAAGGTGCGCGGCGACGGCGACAACCACATGCGCGGCATGGGCTGCCTGCTGACCGGCATCGAGTTGTTCCCGGGCAACATCCAGGGCGGCTCGCACACGCCGGCCGGCTGGGCGCGCGGGCTCTCGATCGACCAGGAGATTCGCAACTTCCTGCAGCGCGACGAGGCCACGCGCACGCGCTTCGGCTCGCTCGAGATGGGCATCGCGGTGCCCGAGCGCGCGGACCCGTGGACGCGCATGAGCTACGCGGGGCCCAACCAGCCCGTCGGCCCGGTCTCCAACCCCTACCAAGTCTTCGAGAGGCTCTACGGCCGCGCGAAGGACCGCGAGAGCGTGCGCAGCGTGCTCGACGGCGTCGCCGCCGAACTCAACGCCGCGGCCGCCGCGCTCGGCGACGAGGACCGCCGCCAGATCGAGCGGCACATGGCGTTCGTCCGCGACATGGAGGCGGAGATGAGCCGGCCCGACGATGCGGGACTCCGGCACCCGATGCCGCCGCTCGAGGAGGGCGTGGCCGTCGACAACGACACCATCCCGAAACTCGGCCGGATGCAGACCGAACTGCTCGTCAACGCCTTCGCCAACGACCTCGCGCGCGTCGCGACGCTGCAGTACACCAACTCCGTCGGGCAGGCCCGCATGACGTGGCTCGGCATTCCCGAGGGCCACCACTCGCTCTCCCACGACCCCGATGGCAACGCGGAGTCGCAGGAGAAACTCACGCGGATCAACGCGTGGTTCTGCGGCGAGATCGCCCATCTCGCGGGCCGCCTCGCCGAGACGCCCGAGCCCGGAGGCGACGGCACGCTCCTCGACCACACGCTGATCGTCTGGATCAACGAGCTGGCCAAGGGCAATTCGCACTCGCTCGACAACCTGCCCTTCGTCCTCGTCGGCGCCGCGCCCGGCTTCCGCATGGGCCGCGTTGCGAAGTTCGACAAGGCCGCCCACAACCGCCTCTGGATGACCGTCGCGCGGTCCTTCGGCCACGACCTGCCCGCGTTCGGCAACCCGGCCTTCTGCGACGGCGGGGCGCTCGCGCTCGGCTGATCCCCCGCATCCCGACTGTGCGGAATCGGGAGGGTCGCGCTCCGCGCGACCGCGGGGTCCTCATCCTGCGCATCGGCCGCACAGAGTGCGGCCCTCCCTTTCACACACCCGGATCCGTCCCGCGGGAGGGTCGCGCTCCGCGCGACCGCGGGGTCCGCATCCTGCGCATCGGCCGCACGGAGTGCGGCCCTCCCCTTCACACATCCGGATTCGTCCCGCGGGAGGGTCGCGCTCCGCGCGACCGCAGGGTCCGCATTCTGCGCATCGGCCGCACGGAGTGCGGCCCTCCCCTTCACAGATCCGGATCCGTCCCGCGGGAGGGTCGCGCTCCGCGCGACCGCGGGGTCCTCATCCTGCGCATCGGCCGCACGGAGTGCGGCCCTCCCCTTCACACACCCGGATCCGTCCTGCGGGAGGGTCGCGCTCCGCGCGACCGCGGGGTCGGCATCCTGCGCATCGGCCGCACGGAGTGCGGCCCTCCCCTTCACACACCCGGATCCGTCCTGCGGGAGGGTCGCGCTCCGCGCGACCGCGGGGTCCGCATCCTGTGCATCGGCCGCACGGAGTGCGGCCCTCCCCTTCACACACCCGGACCCG
>VGWF01000078.1 GCA_016873715.1 Lentisphaerota bacterium
CCGCGCGCCGCGCGCAGCATGTGCGGAATGCGCAGGCGCGCGGGACAGGTCCGGTGGCACGGCGCCTCGCAGTCGCCGACGTGCTCGCTCAGGAGCAGGGCGAGGACGCGGCGCCGCGCGCGGCGGACGGTCTCGCCGGAGATGTCGATGTCCATGCCGTCCGCCGCCGGGAACGAGCAGGCCGGCAGCAGCCGCCCGGTGCGGCGGTCGAGCACGGCGCAAACCATGCACGAGGTGTGGTGGGGCAGTCCCCCGCGATGGCAGAGCGTCGGGATGTCGAAGCCGGCGAGCGCGGCAGCATCGATGAGCGTGGCGCCGTCGTCGACCTCGACGGGGCGTCCCTCGACCACGAGCCGGTGCCGGGTCACGGGACGGTCTCCGGGGCGGCCGTCGGGCGCGGGATCGGGCTGGCGATGCGGATGGCGCGCGAGGGACAGGCCTGGCGGCAGAGGTCGCACCGGACGCAGAGGTCGACGTCGATGCGGTGGCGCCGGTAGGGGTCGGCCGCGATCGCGTCGACCGGGCACGACTGCGCGCACTTCGTGCAGCCGATGCATTCGGGGCCGACCTCGTAGGCGACGAGCTTGGCGCACCGTCCGGCGGGACAGCAGCCGCGAAGATGGGCCTCGTACTCCTCGCGGAAGTAGCGAAGCGTGGTGACAATCGGGTTCGGCGCGGTCTTGCCCAGCCCGCAGAGGCTCTGCGTGCGGGCGATCTCCGCGAGTTCCTCCAGCCGCGAGAGGTCGTCCGGCTTGGCCCGGCCGTCGCAGAGGCGGTCGAGGATCTCGAGCATGCGCTTGGTCCCGACGCGGCACGGGGTGCACTTGCCGCAGGATTCGCGCTGCGTGAAGGCGAGGAAGTAGCGGGCGACGTCGACCATGCAGTCCGATTCGTCCAGCACGACCAGCCCGCCGGAGCCCATCATCGCGCCGACCGCGTGAAGGGCCTCGAAATCGATCGGCGTGTCGGCGAGCGCGGCGGGCACGCAGCCGCCCGAGGGGCCGCCGATCTGGACGGCCTTCCACGCCCTGCCGCCGGCGGCGCCGCCGCCGATGCCCTCGACGACCTCGCGGATCGTCATGCCCATGGGGATCTCGATCAGGCCTCCGCGGGCGACCTTGCCGGCGAGGGCGAAGACCTTCGTGCCCTTGCTGTGCTGCGTGCCGATGGCGGCGAAGGCCGCGGCGCCCTGGCGCAGGATCCACGGCACCATGGCGAGCGTCTCGCAGTTGTTGACCAGGGTCGGATGCCCGTGCAGGCCGTGGCGCGCGGGGTAGGGCGGGCGGAGCACCGGCATGCCGCGGCGGCCCTCGACGGACGCGATGAGCGCGGTCTCCTCGCCGCAGACGAACGCGCCCGCGCCCTGCGCGACGCGCAGATGGATGGTCGCGTCCGTGCCCAGGATGCCGGCGCCGGCGAGGCCGGCCGCGCGGCAGCGATCGAGCGCCTCGCCGATGCGCCGGAGGGCCAGGGGGTACTCCGCGCGGATGTAGAGGATGCCCTCCCGCGCGCCGACGGTCCACGCGGCGATCAGGAGGCCCTCGAGGACGCGGTAAGGGTAGGACTCCATCAGCATGCGGTCCATGAAGGCGCCCGGGTCGCCCTCGTCGCCGTTGCAGATGGCGAACCGGACCGGGTCGGACGCGCCGTGGACGGCGCGCCACTTCCATCCGGTCGGATAGCCGGCGCCGCCGCGTCCGCGCAGGCCGCTGGCTTCGATCTCGTCGAGAACACGGTCCGGGGTCAGCGTCCGGAGGCACGTCGCGAGCGCCTCGAAGCCGCCGTGGCGGCGGTAGTCGTCGAGATCGGTCGGGTGCATCGCGCCGGAGTTCTCCGTGGCGATGTGCTTCTGGTGGCAGAGGAACGCGCTGACGTGCGCCTCGCGCGGATCGAGGTGGCGGCCCGCGCCCGGGGCGGCGTCCGCGCCGCGGCCGGCAACGTCGTCCAGCCATGCGTCGAGCCGCGCGCGCAGGCGGGAGGCGGGATGCGCGGCGAAGTGCGCCCCGACGATCCGGTCCACGTCCTGCGGCCTCACGCGCGCGTAGCGGACGGGATCGATGCCGGGACGGAGGACCTCCACCATCGGCGTCTGGTGGCACATGCCGACGCAGCCGACGTGGCGGATGCGGACGCGGGCGCCGCTCCGCAGGACCGCGTCGCGCACGGCGGACTCGACCTTCGCGCTGCCGCCGGCGATGCAGCAGGAACCGAGGCCGATGCGCACCTCGCCGTCCACCGCCTCCGCGTCGCCGGGGAGGGACCGCACCGGGTCGCCCTCCGCGCCGCCGCCGCGCGAGGCGAAGTCGTGGAGCATGCCGCGGATGTTGTCCGCGGCCCGATGGCCGTAGGTGACGTGATCGATCGTGACGACCGGCGCCAGCGTGCAGCAGCCGAGGCAGGCGACCTTCTGCACGGTGAACCCGCCGTCGGGATCCGTGTCGGTTCCCGGTTCGATGCCGAGTTCGCGGGCGACGGCGTCGTGGACGCGTTCCGCGCCCTTGACGTGGCAGGCCGTGCCGACGCAGACGCAGAGCGTGTGGCGGCCCATCGGGCGGTGGCGGAACTGCGGGTAGAACGTCGCCACGCCGCGGAGGGCCGCGGGCGGGATCGCGGTCCGCTCGCAGATGCGCCGCAGCGCGGCCTCGGGCAGGTAGCGGTAATGCGCCTGGATGGCCTGCAGAAGGGGCAGCGCATGCTCCGGGCCGGTCCCGGTGCGCGCGACGATGCGGTCGACCTCGGCGAGATCGATCTGCGCGTCGGTCGCCGGTGCCTCACTTCGGCGCATCCGCGCTCCCGATCGCGAAGAGATGCTTCATGCCGCGAAGGTAGATGCGTCCGCCGGCGAACGCGGGGGTGGACGTGCAGTCCTCGCCGAGCCGGTTCTCGGCGACGGGCTCCCAGGTCCGCGAGGCCTTGAAGACACGCGTCAGCCCCGTGCGGTCGGTGAGGTGGACCAGCCCGCCGGCGGCCATCGGCGACGAGTAGAACCCCTCGTCGAACTCCTTCATCCAGGCCTTCGCGCCGGTGGCGGCGTCGCGGCAGGTCAGGATGCCGGAGCTGGCGGCGAGGAGGACGAGGCCGTTGACGGGGAGGGGGCTGGCGACGTCGGGCATGTCCTCGTCCGTCTCCCAGATCTGCTCGCCGGTCCGGGCGTCCGCCGCGACGATGCGCGCGTACTCGTTGCCGCCGAAGACTCGCCCGTCCGCGAATGCGGGCGACACGCCGATCTCGGCCTCAAGGTCGCCGAGGTGCCAGACCTCGCTGCCGTCGGCGGGGTCGTAGGCGGCGAGCATCGGATTGGCCAGGGTGGCGATCCGGGCCTTGCCGTCGATCTCGAAGACGATCGGGGAGGACCATCCGGCCTGCACCGCCCGGCGCGTCTCCCAGACCTTCTCGCCCGTCGTGGTCCGCAGCGCGAGCAGGAGGCCGTCCTTCTCCTGATCGTACTGGACGATCAGGAGATCCCGGTGCGTCATCAGCGACGACGCATGGCCGTACGGGTTCTTGGGCGACCCGAGGTTCTTCGCCCAGATCCGCTTTCCGTCGAGGTCGCACGCAACGAGGTCGCCGGTGCCGAAGATGGCGAACACGCGTCGGCCGTCGGTGGCGGCGGTGCAGGGGGCGAGGCCGGTGTCCTCGGCGACCTTGGGCGGCTTGCCCGGCGAGCCGGGAATGCCGGAGGCGGCGTGCCGCCAGAGGAGCGACCCGTCGGCCGCGCGGAAGCAGTAGAGTTCGCGGGTGGTGTCGTCGGCGCCGGTCAGGAAGATGCGGTCCTTCCAGACCACCGCGGAACTGAAGCCGGGCAGCGGGGGCTGGACCTTCCATGCGATGCCCTCGCCGGCTTCGCCGTCCCATTTCGCCGGCACGTCCTTCGCGGCGCCGCCCAGGCCGCGGAAGCCGCGGAACGCGGGCCACTGCGCCAGCATCTCCTCGTCCGTCGCGAAGTCCGCTGCGGGCGCGGCGGGGGGGGCGGACGTGGGGGCGGCGGCCGTTGCGGCGGCGGCGCCGGACGTCGGGCTTGGGTGCGCGGCGGCGTCCGGCGCGGGGCGCATCGCGGCCTGCGGCGTGGCGGCGGGACGGAACACGACGGCGACGGCGACCATCGCGCCGGCGAGCAGCACGCCGTAGACCGAGACGGCGGCCCGCGCGGTCCTTGCCTCGCGGTCCTCCGCCTCGGCCGCTTTCGCGGTGCCGGGCACCGGGACCGGGGCCTGCAGCCAGCGCAGGCCGCGCAGCGGGACGACGACCAGCACGGCGCCGACGAGCAGGAGCCACGCGCCGCGCCCGGCCAAGGCCTGGCTCGTGAAGAAGGCGCGCCGGGCGAGGAGGTCCATCGCGCGGACCTGGGCGACGAGATTCGAGTCGGCCGGGTTCTCCTGTGCGCGCTGGACGAGGTCCAGCAGCACCGGGCTGTTCAGCGGGTCCGCCGCCCTGGCCTGGCGGTGGTTGAGCGCGAGAACCGCGCCGACGACGGCGCAGAGGAAGCCGGCGGCGAAGACGAGGCCGCGGAGGAGGGCGATCCAGCCCTGGAAGGGGCTTGCGGGAGGGGCGGGTGGGCGCGCACTCATGGCGACTCCGGGTGGAAGCTGGACATCGGGATTCCGGGGCGCGAAACGAATTCAAGGCACCCGACCGGGAACCCCGGACACAGGAGGGAAGCCGGAGTTCGCGTTTGCGGCTCCGGGGCCTCGTGCTTCGCGTTGGGTTCGTGCCTGGTCATTCGGAGTTCACGCCTCGTTCTACGGGTTCAACAGGGGGCCGTCGAGCACGCCCCTCCGGACGTACTCGCGCGGGCAATGGGCGAAGCAGCGGCCGCAACCGAGGCATTCGCCGCGGTCGGCGATGTAGTCCCTGCGGTCCGAGCGCCGCGACAGGGCCACCAGGCGGATCGCGATCATCAGGCCGAGGAATCCGCCGGCCCACGCCAGGGCGGTCCGCAGGCGGCGGCGCGCAACGGTCTCGCGCGCGGCGAGGGAGTCCATCGTCTCGCCCGAGGCGCGAAACTCGCGCGTGGCCCACGTGAGGTCGCGGGTGCCGGCGGCGTCCTCGGCCCGGATCTCCGCCGCGAGGGAGACGGCCGGATGGACGGTGGCGATCGCCGGTGCGGCGGCGCGTCCCGCCAGCGCCCCGGCGGCGGCGAAGAGGGGGAGCATCAGCAGCGAGGCCGCGAGGGCGCGGCGGGCCGCGACGCGGTCGACCGGGCCGGGCTCGGGGCCGCGGATGGCTTCGAAGGGGCACGACGCCTCGCAGAGACGGCACTGGATGCACTCGTCCGGCGTGATCGTGAGGTGCCGGCGCGACAGGCGCGAGAACCAGTTGAGCAGGACGCCATAGGGGCACAGGAAACGGCAGTAGGGCCGGGCGACGACCGTGCCGATCACCAGCAGCACGCCCCCCGCCACGATCATCTCCGCGGGACCCTCGCGGCGGAAGAGTCCGACGAACGGATCGTAGCGGCAGACCCAGAAGCCGGCCCCGGTTGCGGCGAAGGCCGCCGCGAGCGCGAGATAGGCGTGCGGCACGAGGCCGAGGACGCGGTCCAGCCAGCGCGGCAGGCGCAGCGGGCGCACGATCGCCATTTCCTGGATCGCGCCCAGCGGGCAGACGGACGAGCAGAACACGCGGCCGAACAGGAGCGCGAAGACCAGGGGAAGCAGGAAGACCGCCGCGACGGCGAGCGGGATGCCGTAGGACGGATCCGCAAGCCCCAGCGTCACGTTCTGGATCGAGCCGACCGGGCAGAGGCAGCCCTTGCGCCAGAAACCGAACCACGCGAGGCATCCGACGGCCAGCAGGAAGAGGCCGCGCCGCGACCGCCGCACGAGCGCAAGGTGCGCCGCGAGACCCAGCGCGCCGGCCAGGAGGCCGATGTCCGCCCAGGTCCGCCACGGGGCCTCCGCGGCGGGGGGCTGGTAGACCGGCTGCACGTGGCCCTTCTTGA
This sequence comes from Lentisphaerota bacterium, assembly GCA_016873715.1. GTDB lineage: Bacteria > Verrucomicrobiota > Kiritimatiellia > PWTM01 > PWTM01 > VGWF01. The sequence goes on from VGWF01000078.1 coordinate 5,942, forward strand.
AGTCGGGCTGCGGGAAGCGTTGCTCGACCGCCGCGGCCTCCGTCGCAGGGAGGAGCACCGCGAGAACCAGCATCGAGACCGCAGCGCGGAAGACGGAGAGGATGCGCCGGGCGGGGGGAATCCGGTCCCGGCCGCCCGGGGACCGCATCTGGAGGGCGGCGTCACGCATCGGTCGGGGTCTTCGCGGCCGGCGCGGGGGCGGGGCCGTGCGAGGATTTCATCAGGTACGCCTGCCCGGCCGGCACGCGGCGGATCGCATCCGCCGGGCAGGAGCGCGCGATGGCGCATTCGTTGCAGTCGACGCAAAGGTCGCGCAGGATCTGGAGATGCAGCGAGCCGTTGCCGAAGGTGTTGCATCCCTTCACGCACTTGCCGCAGCCGGTGCACAGGGCCTCGTCGATCGAGTACTCGTAGTAGGGCGCCTCGATGAACGTGCGCCGGATCGCGCCGGTCGGGCACATCTGGTTCTCGGCGGACGACGTCAGCGCGGCGGCGCCGGGCTGGAAGTAGCCGAAGCAGAGCTTGCAGTAGCCGCACATCGCGTAGGTGTGGACGCATTTCACGGCGGACGGCTCGAGAACGCAGTGGGTCATGCACTGGCCGCACTGGATGCACAGGTGCGGGTCGATCTGCCAGACCATGGCGGATTGCGCGGACGCCCCGCGCATCGCTGCGCCCGCGGCCGCCGCGGCGCAGAGCCCGGCCGTTCCGGCGAGCCCGCGGCGCAGGAACTCGCGCCGCGCAAGGGACTTGGTTTCATCCGCCATGGCGCAGTCCTCCGGTCCCGGCGGCGCGGGCTTCGGGTTTCGTGCAGGCGAGGCGCCGCGCGCAGAGCGTACAGGGCGACCCGGCCGGGCAGGCCGGTGCGACGCCGCGCGCGGTGTCCCGCACCGCGCGGCCCGCCAGCAGGGCCGCTCCGGCCAGGGCGGCGGCACGGCCGGCCGCGAGGAACCACTCGCGGCGGGTGACGGCGGGGCGGTGGCTCGCGCTCACGGCTTCTTCTCCCCGGCGGGTTTGCGGACGAAGACGCGGATCGCCTGTCGCTTCGGATCGACCACGAGCACGCGTCCCCGCGAATCAACCGCGACGTCGAGGCCGACCGTGTCCTCGTCGAACTCGTCCGGACCGGCGACGACGCTCTCCAGCGATCCGTCGGAGCGGTACACCTTCACCCGCGCGAGGCCCTTCTCGGCGGTGACGAACGATCCGTCGGCCATGCGCGCGAAGTCCGTGGGATTGCAGCATCCGCAGAACCCCTCGATGGCGAATCCCGGCCGCCCCCAGCGCGTGCCGGGCTTGCCGTCGGGGCCGTAGGACTCGATGCGCAACTCGCCCGGGTTCGCCACCCAGAGCGTGCCGTCCGCGTCGGCCCACACGTCGAAGTGGGGGCTCGGCACGACGAAGCCGCCCTCCGGCGGACCCTCGTTGCGGCCGAGCATCCGGCCGGTCGGATCGAACGTCCAGACGATGCGCTGGCCCGCGTCGGCCGCATGGATCCCGTTCGAACAGGCGGCGAGGGAGGTCAGCATCGCCTTCTCGCCGAGTTCCGGTCCCTCGGCCTTGATCTCGAAATCCGGGTTGCAGACGACGAAGCCCCGCACGAAGCCGATGGCGACGTCGCCGTTCGGGGCGATGGCCATGCAGCGCACGGGCTCGGGGAGATCGGCCGAGCGCACCGGCTTCCCGCCGAGATCGATGCGCATCAGCGTGCGTCCCGCCGAGGCGACGAACGTGTCGCCGGTGCCCGCGGCGATGGCCGTGAGCCCCGCCGGCTTCACGCGGATCGGCGCATGCTCGACCCACGTCCGAAGCTTGGGATCCACGGTGCGGTACCGGGTCAGATCGAGCGTGAACGCCTCGCCCGGGCCGCCGGCGGCCCCGGCGGCCTGGAGGCCGGACGCGAAGGCGGCGAGGGCCGCGAGGGTGATCGCGGTGCGCGGGCGGGGACGCCGGGGCGTCCGGCCGGCTCTGGATGCAGTCTTCATCGTTTTCGCAGGTCCAGGCATACCATGGTTTTCGACTCGCGCACGAGCAGGCGGCCGTCAACGAGGGCCATGGGGCCCCACGCGTCGCGGCCCTTCGGGAGCACCGAGGCGCGGGCCATCTCGTCGTAGCGCTCCGTCGACACGCGGGTCATGGTCAGGGTGCCCTCGTCATCGAGCACGAACAACCGGTCGCCCGCCGCCAGGAACGGCCCGAGACCGAACCGGTGCTCGACGCCGCTGCTCCACACACTCTGTCCGCGCGGGTCGAAACAGGCAAGCTGTCTCTTCAGGGCGCCGGCGTCGTTGGGCATGACCGTGAAGAGGTGGTCGCGGAGGAGGATGGGCGTCTGCTGCTCGCAGCCGAAGACGGTCCTGTCGACGCGCCAGACGACCTCGGCCGTGAACCGGGCGCCGTCGGGCTTGAGCTGGAGCAGGATGCTGCCCGCGCCGTAGCCTGCCGTGAGGAAGACGCGGCCTTCGGGCAGGATGACGGGGGAGGGCGCGGTGACGGAGTTCTTCCATGCGGTCGAGGTCCAGAGGACGGTTCCGGCGTCCGGTCCGTCGGCCGCGACGCCCGCGACGCCGCCGATCGCCGGGTAGACGAACATGCGCCGGCCGCCGAAGGTCATCGGAACGATCGAGGCGTGGGACATCTCCCAGTGGTCCGGATTCGGCGTCTGCCACAGCACGCGGCCGCTGGCCGCGTCGACCGCCGCCATCAGGGCCTTGCCGCCCGGCGCGAGGATCGCGGTTTCGCCGTCCAGCAACGGACACTGGGCCGTGTACCAGAGCGGCTCCTTCGTCCCGTACTCGCGCACGAGGTCGATGCCCCAGCGGAACTCGCCGGTGAGGGCGTCGCAGCAGATCACGTGGCAGCGCGGCCCGAGGCTCAGCACGTGTTTCTCCGACACCGCGGGCACGGTGCGCGAGATGCCGTGGTTGCGCTTGATGTCCACGGCGTAGGACCGGCGCCACAACTCGCGGCCGTCGTCGAACGAGAAGCAGCGCAGCGCGTCGGCCCGGGCCTTCTCGTCGTAGTCGAGAAGGTAGACGCGGCCGTGCCGGACGGCCGGCCCCGCGTGACCGTCGCCCAGTTCAAGGGACCAGCGCACGGGCGGTCCGCCCTCCGGCCACGTCTCGGCCAGCGGGACGTTCTCCCGGGCGATGTTGTCGAAGTCCGCCCCGCGGAACCGCGGCCATGCGGACGTCACGGCCGACGGGGTTCCCGTGAAACTCTCGAACCGGCCCTTGAGGTCGACCGAGGCGGTTGCGTCCGCCGTGGCGCCGGGATCGGCGTCGGGCAGGCGTTCGGCGAGGGGGAATCCCGGGCCGGTCGACATCCAGCGGACGACCGCAAACCCGCCGGCGGCCAGTGCGGCCGCGGCGGCCGCGGCAGCCATGAACTGGCCCGTGCGTCCGGCGCTCATCGATAGGGTCCCGCCCGGCCCGCGCCGGGCCCGGTCAGTATGCCGATGGGGCGCGCGTCAAACAAGCCGCGACCGCCGCTTCGTCCAATCCTTGGAAGCCCTGCGCCGGCCGGCTTCCGAACCTTGGAAGCCCGGGGCCGCGAGCGGGGGAATCGTCCGTGCCGCGACGATGCCGGCGGGCGGGCGGGGGACGCCGGAAGGGATCAGGCGCCGGCCGGCGGCATGAAGGGCATCCGCGGGCGTCCCTTCATCCGCTTCATCATCTTGCGCATCATGGCGTGACGCTTGAGAAGCTCGTTCACGTCGCTGACGGTCGTACCGCTGCCGCGGGCGATCCGCGCCCGTCGGCCGCCGTTGATGATGTCCGGGTTCCGGCGCTCGCGGGGCGTCATGCTGAGGATGATCGCCTCCATCCGCTTCATCTCGGGTCCGGAGTTCTCGCGCAGGCCCGCCATGGCGTCCGCCGGGAGCCGGTTGGCGCCGGGCATCATCTCGAGCAGTTTGTCGAGCGGCCCCAGCTTCTTCATCTGGCGCATCTGGAGCAGCAGGTCCTCGAAGTCGAAGCCGCCCTTCTTCCGCAGCTTCTGCTGGAGGTCCTGCGCGGTGTCGAGGTCGACGACCTCCTGGGCCTTCTCGACGAGGGAGACGATGTCGCCCATGCCGAGGATGCGCGAGGCCATCCGGTCCGGGTGGAACGGCTCGAGATCGCCCGCCTTCTCGCCGGTGCCGACGAGCAGGATCGGGCAGCCGGTAACCGCGTTGACGGAGAGCGCCGCGCCGCCGCGCGCGTCGCCGTCGAGCTTCGTCAGGACCAGCCCCGTCAGGCCGACGGCGTCATGGAAGGCCTTGGCGACGTTGACCGATTCCTGGCCGATCGCCGCGTCAAGAACGAGGACCGTGTTGTGCGGTTTCACCGCCTCGCGAAGGGCCTTCAGCTCCCCGACCAGCTCCTCGTCGATCGCGAACCGGCCGCCGGTGTCGAGGATGACGGCATCGTGCAGTTCGCGGTTGGCCTTCTTCATCGCGCGCCCGGCGACCTGGACCACCGAGTCGCCCGGCTCCGGGCCCACCATCTCGATGGCATTCTGCTGCGCGAGCAGGCGGAGTTGGTCGACGGCGGCGGGTCGCCGCAGGTCGCAGCCGACAAGCAGGACGCGTTTGCCCTCGGCGGTCCACCGGCGCGCGAGCTTCGCCGCGGTCGTCGTCTTCCCCGCGCCGTGGAGGCCGAGCAGCATCACCGTCATCGGCCGCCCGGTCCACCGGAAATCCTCGCGGGCGCGGCCGAGGAGCTCGACGAGCTCGTCGTGGATGCGTTTGACGATCTGCTGGCCCGGCGTGATGCTGTCGAGGACCACCTCGCCGAGGCACTTCTCGCGGACCCGCGTGATGAAGTCCTTCGCAACCTGGAAGTTCACGTCCGCTTCGAGCAGCGCCAGCCGCACCTCGCGCAGCGCGTCCTCGATGTTGCGGTCGGTCAGCTTCCCGTAGCCCCGGAGCTTCTTGAAGACCCTCTCGAGCGATCCCGACAGCGCGTCAAACATGGCTGGCTCCGGTGTCCCGGCCGCCCGGGCGATGCCGCGTCCCGGGGCGACCGTGCGCCCGGGGTCGCATGTCGCGAATCCCGATCCTGTCCGCAGGGGTGCTGGCCGTCATGCGTTCCTTCAATCCTCGGATTCCGCGCGGCGATGGGATTCCGGCCCGGCGCGCGGGGCCGGCACTGTACCCGATCCGCGCCCGGGGGCAAGGGTCGAGTGGTCCCGGTCCCGCGTTCACGGGCGCCGGCCCTGCGCCGCGGTCACCATGAATGCCGGCCGGGTCCGGCGGTGACCCAGGCCTTCCGGTCGGCGAGCCATACGCGGGCGGTGGATCCGGGCGGGATCTCGACGGCGAGCCGCATGCGGCCGTCGTCGAGGCGCCATTCGACGCGGACCGGGCCGCGGGCGGTGCGGTGCTCGCCGCGAGCCCACGTGACGCCCGCGACGGCGTTCGGGCGGATCACGATCCGGTCGAAGCCGACCGCGTCCTCGGCCGGCGCGAGGCCGAGCACGCTCTTGAACAGCCACGCATCGACCGAGCCGAACATCGGGTGATTCTGGCTGAACGTGTTGTCGGAGCCCTTCCAGTTCTCCCAGAGCGTCGTCGCGCCGCGGTCGAGCATGAAGCCCCAGCCGGGAAACTCCCGGCGGCTGACCATCGCGCCGGCCCGGTCGTCCATCCCCTCGGCGGCGAGGATCTCGAAGAGGTAGCGCGTGCCGTAGATCCCGGTGCTCGGACCGCCGTCCTTCGCCGCGAGGGCCTGCGCCAGGAGTTCCAGCGCGGCCGCGCGATCGGCGTCGGGAACGAGCCGGTGATACAGGCCGAATGCCTGCTCGCCCTGACGGCCCTGTCCGATGCGGCCGCCGGCGACGAACTTCGCGCGGAAGGCGGCGCCGATGCGGTTCGCCAGGTCCGCGTAGCGCCGCGCATCGGCGTCGCGGCCGAGGATCGTCGCGAACTCCGCGACCCGTCGCGCCCACTCGTGGAAGTGCGCCGTCGCGGTGAGGGACTCGGGCGCCTTCTCGAGCGCCTCGTGATCGCCGATGCAGTGCGGGATCACCAGGTCGGGGTGCTTCGCCGCGACGAGGTCGACGTAGCGGGCGCAGGCGTCGTAGTGGCGCGCGACGAGATCGCGGTCGCCGTGGTAGCGCACCAGTTCCCCGAGAAGGACCGGCACGCCGACGGTCCAGCCGATGGGTCCGGAGCGGCCGCCGAAGCCGCGGGCCGCGATGCCCACGAAGGGCGCGGTCTCGGTGAACCAGCCGTCCGCCGCCTCGTCGGCGAAGTCCTGCAGCGTCTTCGCGTAGAACGAGCGCATGTCGAAGTTGAGCAGGTAGGCCTCGGCGGACACGGCGATGTCGGCGCCGTAGCCGAAGCGCTCGCGGGCGGGGCAGTCGGACTGGACGCCGAGGAGGTTGCCGAGGAACGTGTCGCGGCAGACGCGGTGGATGTCGTTGAAGAGCGGGTTGGAGCACTCGAACGAGCCGGCCTCCGGCACGGCCGAGGCGAGGGCGAGCGCGGTGACGTCGGCCGGCGCGGGCGCGCGGGCGAGCCCCTCGATCTGCACGTAGCGGAAGCCGTGCCAGGTGAAGCGCGGCGTGTAGGTCTCGTCGCCGCCGGCGCGGACGTAGACATCGCGCTGGTCCGCGACCGCCGGGGCGCCGGGGCCGCCGACACCGGGCCGCTTGATCTGCCCGCAGACGGCCGTCATCCCGTTGACGGTTCCGTTCGTGTGGAGGAGCTCCCCATAGAGGAACTTGACGGTCTCGCCGGCCTTGCCCGGGCCGAGGCGGATGCGCGCCCATCCCGCGAAGTTGCGGCCGAGGTCCACGACGTACACGCCCGGCATGGGTTCCCGGACGCTTCGCGCGGGCCAGCTCTCGCGCACGGCGACGGGCGGCGCATCGCGGGGGACAAGGGCGCCCGCGGGGCCGGAGGCAGACGCGGCCGGCGTCCACGCGGCGTCGTCGAAACCGGCCTCGCGCCAGCCGGGCGTTGCGCGCCGCGCGTCGACGACCTCGCCGAGATAGAGGCTGTTGCGGAGGATCGGACCCGGCGCGGTCCGCCACGAGGTGTCCGAGACGATGCGCTCGGTCCGGCCGTCGGCGCGGACGATCTCGAGCACGGCGATCAGGCAGGGGCGTCCGACGGCCAGCGTGTCCCGCAGGTTGAAGCGGCCCCACATGCGCATCGGCAGCGGGTTCCACCAGCCGTTGCCGAGGGTGACGGCAAGCACGTTGGTGCCGCCGTTCAGCAGCGGCGTCACATCATGCGTGTCGAACAGCACGCGCCGGCCGAACGGCGTCCACAGGGGCAGCAGCGTGTCCGGCGCGACGGGCCGTCCGTTGAGGTGCGCCTCGTAGAGGCCGAGCCCGGCGATGTGAAGACGGGCGGAGCGGACCCGGCCGTCGACGGCGAACGCGCGACGGAATTGCGGGGCGGGATCGTCGGCGTAGAAGTCCGCGTCGGTCGCGGGAAGGGGACGTCCGTCGCCGATCCACGCCGCGCCGGTCCAGTCGCAGGCCGTCGTCGTCTCCCGCGGCACGACCGGCCGTCCGCCCGACATGCATCCCGCCAGAACCAGGGTTCCCGCCGCCGCGCCTGCCCAACGTACGTTCATGGTGCCTCCGCCGTGTCCGCATGGTGCTACAGATGGCGCCCGAAGCAAAGCCGCGCCGCCCGAAGGCTGCCGGGTTCGGGGTCCGGCCGGACCCCGGATCCGACAACAACACGGCGGGAGGTTGCCACGGGCGCGGGGATGCGGGCATACTGCCGCGGTGCAGTCGTGGCGACAGTGGGTCGGCGTTCTCGCGACGGCGGTCGCCTGCCGGGCCGGCGACCCCGCGGCGTCGTGCGAGTCGCTCCGCCTCGCCATCGCCGATCTCGCGGCCTCCTTCCCCGGCCGCTACACCAACGCCCCCGGCTACCTCGCGCGCCTCGATGCCATCGCCGCCGACCTGACGAACGCCGCCTCCGCCGCCCGGATCGAGGCGCTCCGGCGCGAGGCGCTGCTGGCGAACCCGCTGCTTGATTTCGACCGGCTCCTGGTCGTGCGCCGCTCCGCGCGGCAGATGGGCCTCCCGGCCAACTGGCAGGGAAACTCCAGCCTGCCGCGGACGGGCTACTCGAACGAGATCGCCGTCCTCACCAACCTCCGCGGCGGGGGCGACCTGGCCACGCTCTACCGTCCGCCGGGCGGCGAATTCGTGGGCGATGTCGACCTCGATTTCGACGCCTCGCGCCTTCTGTTCTCCATGCCCGCCGGCGGCCGCGCCTGGCGTGTCTTCGAATTGCCGCTCGCGGGCGGAGCCGCGCCGGCGGCGCTGCCGCTGATCCCTGACGACGACGTCGACAACTACGACCCGTGCCTGCTGCCGGACGGCGACGTCCTCTTCGCGTCCAGCGCGCCGTTCACCGGCGTGCCTTGCGTGCAGGGCCACGACCACGTCGCGAATCTCTACAGGTGGCACCGGGCGGACGGCTCCATCCGCCGGCTGACCTTCGATCAGGACCACGACTGGTGTCCCGCCGTCCTGCCCGACGGACGCGTGCTGTACCTGCGCTGGGAGTACTCCGACCTGCCGCATTTCGTCTCGCGGATCCTGTTCACGATGAACCCGGACGGCACGGCGCAGCGCGCCTTCTACGGCAGCAACTCCTACTGGCCGAACGCCATGTTCTACGCGCGACCCGTGCCCGGCGATCCGGCGCGCTTCTTCGCGGTCGTGGGCGGGCACCACGACAACCCGCGCATGGGCGAACTGGTCCTGTTCGACACGCGGCGCGGCCGCTTCGAGGCCGAGGGGGCGGTGCAGCGGATCCCGGGACGCGGTCGCGCGGTCGAGCCGGTGCTGTTCGACGGGTTGACGAAGGGCAGCTGGCCGAAGTTCCTCCACCCTTGGCCGCTCAGCGACCGGCACGTGCTGGTCGCCGCGAAGCCGGCGCCGAAGTCGGAGTGGGGGCTCTATCTTGCCGACACGTTCGACAATCTCGTCCTCATCCGGGAGCTTCCCGGCGAGGCGCTGCTGGAGCCGGTCCCGCTCGTGGCGCAGCCGCGTCCGCCGGTGCCGCCGTCGCGCGTGGACCCGGCGGCGAAGGAGGCGGTCGTGCAACTGGCGGACGTCCACGCCGGCCCCGGACTTCGCGGCGTACCGCGCGGGACGGTGAAGCGGCTGCGTCTCTTCACCTACCAGTTCGCCTATCACGGCATGGGCGGCCAGGTGAACCGGGTGGGGTTGGACGGTCCGTGGGACGTCAAGCGCGTGCTGGGCACGGTGCCGGTCGAGCCGGACGGTTCGGCGCACTTCCGCGTGCCCGCGAACACGCCGGTCGCGGTGCAGCCGCTGGATGCCGACGGCGCGGCGCTGCAGCTCATGCGGAGCTGGTTCGTCGGCATGCCCGGCGAGGTCGTCGGATGCGTCGGCTGCCACGAGCGCGACGGCACCGCGCCGCCCTACGCCCCGGCGTCGGCCTTCCTCCGCGCGCCCTCCGACATTGCGCCGTGGCACGGGCCGGTGCGCGGGTTCTCGTTCGAACGCGAGGTTCAGCCGGTCCTCGACCGTCATTGCGTCGGCTGCCACGGTTCGACGGCGTCCGCCGCGCGCGGCGGCACGGCGCCGGGCCGTCCGGATTTCAGCCGGCAGCCCGGCGCGAATCCGCCGGGCGAGGCCAACGGCTACCAGAAGGGCTCGTGGTTTCCGCCGTCCTACGTCGCGCTCTTCCCGTACGTGCGGGGGCACACGATCGAGAGCGACATGCACCTGCTCGAGCCGGCCGAGTACCACGCGTCGACGACGCACCTCGTGCAGATGCTGCGCGCCGGTCACCACGGGGTGGCGCTGGGGACGGAGGACTGGGACCGCCTCTTCACGTGGATCGACCTCAACAAGCCGGCGCACGGCACGTGGACCGAGAACGTCGGCGCGGAGAAGGTCGCGCGCCAGCGTGACCGGCGCCGCGACCTGATGAAGCGCTTCGCCGGGATCGACGAGGACCCCGAGGCGATTCCATCGGCGGCCGCCGCGGGGCAGGCAGTCGCGCCTGCGCCACGAGCCGGCGATGGAGGGACCGCTTCCGTGCCGGCCGCGGCGCCGGCGACCGTTCCGTGCGAGGGGTGGCCGTTCGACGCGTCCGAGGCCGGACGGAGGCAGTCCGCGGACGGCGCGCCGGAGCGGACGGTCGACCTCGGGGGCGGCGTGACCCTGCGCCTGCGCCGGATTCCGGCGGGGCGGTTCGTGGCCGGCGGCCCCGCCCCGCGGGTTGTCGAGATGCCGCAACCGTTCTGGATGGCGGCCTGCGAGATCGACAACGCGCAGTTCGCGCGGTTCGATCGGGCCCACGACAGCCGGCTCGAGACCGGGGATTTCCTGCAGTTCAGCGTCGCCGAGCGCGGCTGGCCGCTGAATGCCGCGCGCCAGCCCGTGGTGCGGGTGTCGTGGCATCGGGCGACGGAGTTCTGCCGGTGGCTCTCGGCGACGACCGGCGAGTCCTTCTCGCTGCCCGACGAGATGCAGTGGGAGTACGCCTGCCGCGCAGGCGCCGCGACCGATCTCTGGTTCGGGGCGCCGGAGTCCGACTTCGCCGCGTTCGCGAACCTGGCCGACGCCGTGTTCCAGGGCGTCGAGACCCTGCCGCCATGGCACCTGCCGTCGGGGGCGATCCCCTCGTACAAGCCGGCCGTGGCGGCCGTCAACGACGGTCACCGCGTCAGCGCGCCGGCCGGCTCGTTCCGGCCGAACGCGTGGGGCCTGCACGACATGCACGGGAACGTCGCGGAGTGGACAGCCTCGGCGCTTGGGCCGGACGCCGGCGCGGACGCGCCGCGCGTCGTGCGGGGCGGATCATGGTCCGAGCGGCCGCACCTGGCCGGCGCATCCCGACGCATCGCCTATCCGCCGTGGCAGGCGGTGCACAACGTCGGCTTCCGCGTCATCTGCGTTACTCCGCCAGCGGAGCGATCTCGTCTGGCTTCGGATTCGTCGAGGGCATCTCCTTGACGCGGAGATTCCGGAACTCGATCGGGCTGCCCTCGGACTCGAGACAGAGGTAGCCCTTGCGCCAGACGCAGTTCGATCCGCCGGAGACGACCGCGCCGTTGACCGCGAGGGTGATGACTCCGTTGGACCCGGTGATGCGGTAGTGGTTCCACTCCGGCGTGCCCTTCGTGCGGTTCTCGCGCGGGAAGCTGCGCATCTTCCCGTCGTTGGGCTCGAAGGGCTTCATCGTTGCGCCGTGGATGGCGAAGACGTCGCCGTCGGTCGTGAACCAGCCGGGCTTCTTCCCGGTCGCGACGTAGTTGGTGAAGAACTGGTGGTCGAGGATCTGGACCTCGATCGACTTGCAGTAGGGAACCTTCGGCGCGGGCGCGGGCGACGACCAGATGAAGAGGCCGGAATTGCCGGCCGGCTTCAGGTGCCGCCACTCGAGTTCGAGGATGAAGTTCTCGTAGTGCTTCTCCGTCCGCATCGCGCCGGTCGGCGTGCCGGTGCAATGGATCACGCCGTTCGAGACGCTCCACGTGTCGGGCGCCGTGTTGATGTTGACCCAGCCGGAAAGGTCGCGCCCGTTGAACAGCGACACGAAGCCGTCGGCGTCCGCGGCGCGGAGGGCCGGACAGGCCGGGAGCAGGAGTGCGGCGGCGATCCATCGGGTTGGTCTCATGACGATGCTCTCCTTGCGTCGCGCGACGTGGCGCGCGGGCCGGAGTCTACACGGGGCGGCGCCGGTGTGCCATCACGGTGCGCCGGCGATCCGCGCGCGGTCGAAACGGGCGAAGGGGATCTCGTCCCCGCCTCAGGGGGTGCGGGCATCCCGCTTGGCGGCCCAGAGGATGGCCTGGCGGATGGCGGCCTGGTACCCGGGGTTGGCGTAGGCCTTCGCGTCGTGGCCGAGCTGGACGTAGGCGATGCGGGCCGGTCCCTGTTCGCGGACCCAGACCAGCTCCGGCGTCGCCTTCGGGTGGTCCGTCTTCATCAGCACGCGGACATCCGGGGAGACCCACAGGGCCCCGTACGTCTCCTCGTGGATGACGAAGTCCGCGATGCCGCGGGACACGGGGTGGTCGCGGTCGACGACCTTCACGGCGACCTCCTCGTCATGCGAGTAGTTGGACTTGCCGAGTTCCTTCCCGTCGATCGTCTCGGGCTTCTGCAGGTACTTCCCGCCGATCAGCCGCGCGTACTCGGGCCAGTCGGAGTGGGAGGCGATGCAGTGGTGCGTCGCGACGAGTCCGATGCCGGTGGCCATCAGGTCCATGAAGTTCCTCCGGTCCTCCGGCGTCGCGGGCTTGAACATGTCGTAGCGGACGATGACATCGAACTCCTTCTCAAGTCCCGGCTTCAGGCGGGCGGCGGCCTCGGGGAACTTGATGCGCTCGACCCGGATGCCCGGCAGCGCGTCGAAGGTTGCGAAGAACGCGTTGGTGTCGAAGGCGTGGCCGCCGTAGACCAGCAGCACGCGCACCGGCGTCTCCGCGGCCGGCGCGGCCGGGATGAGCGCGGTGAAAGCAAGGGCGAGGGCGAGGACTGCGGCCGTCGATCGATGCGTCATGGTCCACCTCGGGTATTGTCGGAATCTACCAGCCCTCGTCCGTGATTGCCAAGCGGCGCGCGACTGGCGCGCACGGTGCAAAGGGCGGCGCGTGACGTGCTCGAATGCGGCCGCACCCGGCACGGTCGCACTTCGGCCGGGACCGGCGCGGTCTGCCGGCTGTGCGCGCGGGATTGCGCGGCGGGTCGCCGGGGCGTATCACTGGGGCGCACCGGACCCGCCGGAGGAGGCGCGCATGATGCGGATGAAGATCGGGATCGCGACCGTGGCCGCGGGGACGGCCGTGGCGGCCGGGCCGCCGGACTTCACCACGCTCCGCCATGCGAAGACGATCGGGGATCCCTCCTTCCGGCACGCGGGGGCGGTGACGTGCGTCCGCTTTCTGCCGGATGGCAAGCGGGTCCTGTCGGCCGCGCAGGACGGCACGGCGCGGCTGTGGGACGTCGCGACGCGCCGCGAGATCCGTCGGTTCCCGATGGCGGAGGGCGCGGACGTGTGGGACGTGGTCCTCCGTCGCGGCGGCGGGGAGATCCTGACGGCGGCCGGCGGAGGCGCGGTGATCCGCTGGGATCTCGAATCCGCCCGGGAACTGGCGCGCTACAAGCATCCGGACACGGCCTTCCGGATCGCCGAGTTTCCCGACGGGGCCTCGTTCGTGTCCACCGACAACAAGGGCGGGGCGCTCCGGTGGGCATGGGACGGCGCGGCCCCGCTCGCGACGTACTCGATTCCGAAGGGGTCCGTGTATGCCGCCGCGATCGCCGGCGGCGGGACGAGGCTGATCACCGGCGGGTCGGACGGGAAGGGGCCCTGCTGGTGGGACGCGGCGGGCGGGGGTCGCATCGGCTTCCTGTCGGGGCTGACCGGGACCGTCCACACGGTGGCGCTCTCGCCGGACGGCAAGGCCGTTGCGGTCTGCGCCGAGCACCAGGTCGCGGTGCTCGATCCCGCCTCGGGGGCCGTGGCGTGGACGCATGCGTTCCCGAAGGAGGCCTACGTGTGCGCGTGGTCGCCCGACGGCTCGCGGCTGGCGGTCACGGCGGAGGGGCGCGTGCATGTGTTCTCCGCGGCGGACGGCGAGCATCGCGCGCAGGTCGACGTGGGAGGCAGGAGTTCGTGGGCCGTCGCGTGGTCGCCGGACGGCGCCACGCTGCTCTGCGGCGCCGGCAGCGGAATCGCGGTCGTCGATGCGGCGTCCGCGAAGCGGGTCTTCCCGCCGGAGGGTGCGGTCGACCCGGAAGGCATCGGGGGGATGGCGGTGTCCGCCGACGGCAGCCGGGTCTGGGTCGCGGGCGACGCCTCGATGCGGCCGCTCGATCCCGGCACCGGGGTGCCCGGAGCCGCGGTGGCGTTTCCCGACGAGCGCAGCCGCGCATGGGTCACGCTCGACGGCCGGTACGTCATCGCGGCGGCGCGGTACGGGGCGGAGAAGCCCTACGCGGTGCTGGATGCGGAGGGTGGCGCGAAGGTGGCGGAGCTTGCCGTTGCGGAGTCCTACGTGGCGACCGGGATCGCGTCCGACGCGGCCGGATCGAATGTCTTCGCCATCGTCGGGAATCAGGAGGTCCGGCAGTTCTCGGTCCCGGGGTTTGCCGTCGCCCGCGACTGGAGCACGGTGAAGGCTCCGTCCCGCCGGCCTGCGGCGCCGGATCCGTTCGCGGCGGACGGCGTGGGGATGCCGCACTCGGCGTTGGGGGACGACGAGGGGCCGAGGATCGGCAGCCTGGCGGTCAGCCCCGGGGGACGCCATCTCGCGGCGGGGTGCCGCAAGGGGACCGTCGTGGTGTGGGATCTGGCCACGGGCCGCCGGTGGCCCGACATGAACGTGGGGGGCGAGGACATCGATGCATGCCTGGTGACGGACGGCGACGCCCCCGTCCTCGTCGTCGTGCACCGCCGCGAGATGCTGGCGCTCCCGCTCGCCCCCGGGGCGGGCGGGCCGGCGGAGGCGGAGGTGAAGGCGCGCATCCAGCGGCTCGGTTCCGACACGCACGCGGAGCGCGAGGAGGCCACGCGCGGGCTGGCGGCGATGGGGGAGGCGCTGAGGCCGTTCCTCCGCCTGTGGACGTGGGACGATCCCGAGATCGCCGAGCGCCTTCGCAAGATCGAGGCCGGGTTGGACGGGGAGATGGCCGCGGGCGCTCCTGCCGTCGCCCTTGCGGTCCCGGGTGGGATCGGCTCGCCGGTGGCGCTGCCGGGATGCGACGCGTGGGCGGCGATCGCGGGCGGCGGTGCGGACGCGGAGGTGTGGATCTGCGCGCTGCGCGACGGCGAGATCCGCGTGACGCACCGGATCCGGACGGGCCGGGGGCCGGCCGTGCTGCAATGGCTGGCCGGGGCGCGGCAGTTGTGGGTCGGCAACCGGGACGGGACGATCGACCGCTTCGACCTGCCCTGAGCGGCGGGCGGCGTCAGGGTGCGGGGCGGACGGCGACGTAGGGCCGCATGCGCTCGAGCGTGGTGGCGCCGAGTCCCTCGACGCGGCGGAGGTCGTCGACCGTCGTGAAGGGCCGCGCCTTCACGATCCGATCGGCCAGGACGGGGCCGATGCCGCGGATGTTCTGCAGTTCCTCGGACGAGCACGCGTTGACGTCCAGCGGGTGGTCGGCGCTGAGGACCTCGAAGATGCCGAAGGCCTCGTCGACCGACCTCGCCTCTTCGCGCTGGCGTCGGCGCAGGTCGGCGATGCGTTCCGGCAGGCAGTCCGCCCAGACGCCGCGGCGCGTGACGGCGGCGGCCAGTTCCAGGTCGGCGAGCCGGCGCGCGTATTCGGAGGCCTCGGTGCCGTCGGGCAGGGCGCGCTGGACGCCGAAGGCGCGGGCGAGGCCCTCCTCCACGAGCACCGCGGCGAGATCGCGTCCGTCGGGGAGGGTGATCATCGCGTAAACCCGCGCCTTGCCGGACCGTCCCGGGGCGCGGGCGAACGCCGTGTGCACGACGAAGGGCGCGGCGGAGAGCAGCTCGCGCGTCCGGGCGGCGGCGGCGCGGCCGTGGGCGACGGCGCGCACGGGCGGCTCGATGCCGAAGTAGCGCGATTGCTCCAGCAGCCGGCGGCGGTCGCTCTCGGCCTCGGCCGTCGCCTCGGGGCAGTCGACGAAGTAGAGGCGGGCGATCTCGCGGCGGCGTCCGAGGGCGACCTCGAAGCTGTCGCCGTCGTTCGAGTCGGCGGCGACGAAGGTGGCGTTGCTGAAGACCTGCCAGTCGGCCGCGCGCGCGTCGAACGCAAGGACCGCACCGAGGGCCGCGAGGATGCGAAGCCCGTGACGCGTCCCGGCACCGCGCCGGGCATGCGGGGACGGTGCGGCCGCGCGAAGCCTCACAGCGACCAGCCCGGACGGAAGACCGGGGACAGCAGGCGGTTCGCCGCCTCGCTGTTCGTGAAGCGCATCGCCGCCCCGTCGTAGTTCAGCTTGAGACCGCCCATGCGGATGGCGATGGCGCCCAGGAGGCCGATCTCGGTCAGCCGCGCGCCGTAGTCGAAGCCGGCGTTGGACGGGCGCCCCTCGCGGATCGAATCGAGCCAGTCGCGGTAGTGGCCCCCCGCGATGCGCGGGATGCTCTTCTCCGGCTGCCGGTACTCCTTCATGCGCGCCTCGGGGATCAGGCGGCATCCGCCGGCTCCGTGCGAGCCGTACATGATCTTGCCGGTGCGGCCGATCACGACGGCGCCCGTGCCGACGGCCTTCCGGTCCGGCTCCAGCTCGGCGGGGCGGGGGATGCGGATCGTCCCGTCGTGCCACACGAGCGTCACGGGGCCGCGCTTCCCCTTGGCGGGGAACTCGTAGGTGATGCGCGAGCCGGCCGGGTAGAGGTCGGCGTGCTTCTCCGGGTCGTAGCCCTCGGTCTCGGCCCGGATGGTGACGGGCATGTCGAGGTCCAGCGCCCAGAAGACCGGGTCGACGACGTGGCAGACCCAGTCGCCGATGGCTCCCGTGCCGAAGGCGGACCATCCGCGCCAGCTCCACGGGACGTAGGCGGGGTGGTACGGCCGCGCTTCGACCGGACCGAGCCAGAGGTCCCAGTCCAGCTCCGCCGGCACCGGGGGGATCTCCTTCCGCACGGCCTCGAGCTTGGGGATCTGGCAGTAGATCTCGGGAAACGCATCGCAGCCGCAGTGGACCTCGGTCACGTCGCCGATGGCGCCGTCGCGGATCCACTCGCAGAAGACGCGGATCGATTCCGTCGAGTGCCCCTGGTTGCCCATCTGGGTGATCAGCTTCCGGTCCGCGGCCTCCTTGCGGAGCGCGCGCGCCTCGGCGACGGAGTGCGCGAGGGGCTTCTCGCAGAAGACGTGCTTGCCGCGCTTCATCGCGGCCATCGCGGCGACCGCGTGCGTGTGGTCGGGCGTGCCGACGAGGACGGCGTCGATGGAATCGCCCATCGCATCGAACATCGCCCGGAAGTCCTTGAACCGGCGCGCCTGCGGGACCTTGCGGAACATCTCGGCGGAGCGGCGGTCGTCGACGTCGCACAGCGCGACGATGGTCTCGTCCATCATCTGGCCGAGGTCGTGGCCCGCCTGGCCGCCGCAGCCGATCGCGGCGAGATGGATCTTGCGGCTCGGGGGCGTCTGCCCCGCGCCGCCGAGGACGTGCCGGGGGACGATCTGCACCAGCCCCGCGGCAGCCGCGGCGGACTTCAGGAACGAGCGACGTTGCATGCGGCGCGCTCCGCGTCAGGATTTGTAGTTCGGCGACTCTTTCGTGATCTTGATGTCGTGCGGGTGCGCCTCGGCCACACCCGCCGGCGAGACGCGCACGAACCGGCCGCGGCGGCGGAGGTCCTCCACCGTCCGGCAGCCGCAGTAGCCGAGCGAGGCCCGCAGGCCGCCGCAGAACTGGCCGAGGACGCGCTCGACCGTCCCGGAGTAGGGGACGATGCCCTCGATGCCCTGCGGCACGAGTTCATCCTCCTTCACGCCGGCCAGCCCGTAGCGTTCGCGGCTGCCCTCGCGGGCGCGCATCGCGTCGAGACTGCCCATGCCGCGGTAGACGACGTACTGGCGGCCCTGGTGGATGATCTTCTCGCCCGGGCTCTCGTCGGTGCCGGCAAGGGCCGCGCCCATCATCACGGTGCTCGCGCCGGCCACGAAGGCCTTCGGCACGTCGCCGGAGTGGCGGATGCCGCCGTCGGCGACGATCGGGATGCTGTCGCCCAGCGCCCTGGCGCAGGCGTAGATCGCGGAGATCTGCGGCACCCCGACGCCCGCCACGACGCGCGTCGTGCAGATCGAGCCGGGGCCGATGCCCACCTTGACCGCATCCGCACCGGCCTGGCGGAGGTCGAGGGCCGCCTCGCCCGTCGCGATGTTGCCGGCGATCACGTCGATGTCCGGGAAGCGCTTCTTGACCCACCGGGTCATCTCGACCACGCCCTTGCTGTGGCCGTGGGCGGTGTCGACGACGACGACGTCGACGCCCTTCTCCGCGAGCGCCTCGACCCGGACATGGTCGCCGGGACCGACGGCCGCGCCGACGCGCAGGCGGTATTGCGCGTCGCGGTTGTAGTGCGGCTTCACGTTGCGGATCAGCGTCTGCACGTCCGTGTAGGAGTAGAGCCCGACGAGCCTGCGCCCCCTCAGCAGCGGCAGCTTGCCGATGCGGTGCTTCGTCATGATCTCGTAGGCCTGCTGGAGCGTCGTGCCCGGCGGGGCCGTGACGACCTTTCGCGTCATCACGTCGGCGAGGGGGGCGTCGGGGTCGTGCGAGAACTTCACGTCGCGCGAGGTCAGGATGCCGACCAGGTGGCCCTTCGCGTCGAGGATCGGGAACCCGGTGAAGGTGTAGCCGCTCTTCTGGCATTTCTCGCGGACGGTCAGCAGGCTGTCGGTGTCGCGGAAGGTGACCGGCTCCGAGATCAGGCCGTTGAGGTGGTGCTTCACCCCGTCGACCATGTCCGCCTGCTGCGCCGCGGAGAGGTTCTTGTGGATGATGCCGATGCCGCCGATCATCGCCATGGCGATCGCCATGCGCGTCTCGGTGACGGTGTCCATCGCCGCGCTGACGAACGGGATGCTCGTGGTGATCCGGCGCGTCAGGCGGCTGCGGATGTCGGCGTCCGGCGGGAGGAAGTCGCTGTACTGGGTGATCAACGAGACGTCGTCGAACGTCAGGGCCTCGTGGGGAAACGCGGCCATGAAAGTGTCGGTGCCGGAGTTGATGCTCATGATCGTGCCTTTTGGCCGCCGGAGTCTAGTCAGGGGGGATGTTGGCGTCAATCCGATTCCGGCCGCATCAGGGCGCGGGCAGGCCGGCGGGCTTGGATTGCTCGCCCAGGATCTTCCCGTCGGCATACACCCTGACGCGGAAGCCGTGGTAGCGGAACGTCGAGGTGTCGGTGGACTTCGGCACCGCGTAGGGGACGACGACCGCCTTGGTCTCGCCCGGTTTCCAGGTTCCCTGGGCGACTCGGATGCGTCCCTTGGGCGGCACGGCGCGGCTGGGGAACACGCTGCCGGCGGGTTCGCTCCGGTCGAAGAAGACGGCCTCGACCGCGATCCGGTCCGACGGGAACGGCTGGCCCCCGGCGTCCGCGGTCAACGAGATCTCGAGCACGCGGAAGTCCTGCTGCTCTGCCGGTGGCGGGAAACGGGTGACCTCCGCGCTCGAGATCCGCACCTGCGGGGCTGCCTCGGGGGCCGGGCGTGCCGGCTCGGGCTTGGGCTTCGGGGCGGCGGGTGCCGGCCGGGTGACCGCCGGGGGAGGCGCGGAGACGACCGGGGGCGCCGACGTCGGGGCGGCCGCGGGCCACGCGGAAGGCCTGGGCGACGGCGCGGGCCGGGGTGCGACGGCGATTGCGGGCGGCGCGGACGTCCGTGGGGCGGGGGGCAGGGCCACGGCGGGCGGGGAGGATGTCATCAGGGGCGCCAGGTTCTCCGGCACGCGGACGGCGGGCGTACCGGCCGTCGCGGTGGCCGGAGGCGGCGTGGCGGAGGGCGGCGCGACGGCGGCGGCCGGCGGCGCGCTCGTGCGGATCGAGGTCAGGGGCGGCGGAGCCTTCTTCATCTGCGCCTCGGCCAGCCGAATCAGTTCCTTGAAGGCCTCGTCGTAGAGCGGGGCCCCGGCCGAACTCTGCAGCACCAGCGTCCACAGCCGTTCCGCTTCGTCCGTCCGCCCGCGCTGGCTCGCAATCCGCGCCTGCATGGCGCGGATGTCCATCGACCGGGGATCCTCCTCGGCCGCGGCATCCGCCTTCACGGCGGCGGCGTCGAGCGATCCCGCCGCCAGCAGGGCCTCGGCCTGGGCGAGGGCGATGACGGCCTTGGGTACGGCGGGGGCCGGCGGGGGCGTCGCGGGGGCCGGCGCCGGCCGGGCGGGGGCGGGGCGGGGCGCCTCGGCCGTCGTCACCGGCGGTGCCGCGGTGACCACCGCTGGAATCGGGGGGGGCGGGGGACGGGGCGGCGCCGCCTGCGCGACGATCGAGGTCGCCGGAGACGGGGAGACGGGGGCCGGAGCCGGCGGCGTGGCGCCGGCGGTCGCCTGGGTCGCGGTGACCGCCGGAGGCGCGACGACGACGGGCGGCGCGGCCTGCGTGACCGGGGGTGCCGGTGCGGGTGTTGGGCGGGACGGCGGACGCTCCGGCCCGGCGGCGATCGCAGGGGGCGCGGACGTCGCCGGTGCGGGGGCCGCCACCGCGGGCGGGGAAGGGATCGGTTTCGGCGTCGCGGACTCCGCATTCGTCCGCGCGGGAGCCCC
>VGWF01000079.1 GCA_016873715.1 Lentisphaerota bacterium
GGGGAGAAGAAGCCGCGACGACAAAATTCCGGAAGTTGTTCCAACTTTCTTCTCTGTCCCCACCCGTCCCGGCCGGGTGCGGGGACAGAGAACAGGATGGCGAGGGGGGACAGAGAGACTAGAGACTGGCTGGCGTTCTATGTCCCCGTTTGGGGGTGCGGGTTGGTGTAGCGACGCTCGATGGAGGCGTTGATGCCGGTGAGGATCTCGTAGGGGATGGTGCGGCAGAGGGTGGCGAGTTCGTCGGCCCATATCTCCTGGTTGCCTTGGCGACCGATGAGGACCGCCTCGTCGCCGGGCTTCGCGGAGGCGTAGAGGCCGGCGTCGACGGTGATCCAATTCATGCTGACGCGGCCGACGACGCGGCAGCGGCGGCCGCCGATCAGGACGTGGCTGCGGTTGCTCAGCGTGCGGAGATAGCCATCCGCGTAGCCTGCGGCGATGACGGCCAGCGTGGTTGCGGCCGGGGTGGTGTAGGTGCCGTAATATCCGACGGCGGTACCGGCCGGAACGCGACGGACCTGAACGACACGCGTCTTCCATTGCAGCACCGGGCGCGTCTGGATTCGTCCGGCGGCATCGGAGGCGCCGTAGCCGTAGGCAAGGATGCCGGGGCGCACGCCGTCGAGGTCCCATTCCGGGTGAAGGAGCGCGGCGCGACTGCTGGAGACATGGCGAAAAAGACGGCGTCCGGCGGCTTGTTCCGCCGCTTCGACCACATGGAAGAAACGCTCGGCCTGGGCGCGCGCAGGATCGTCGCGACCGCTCTCCACGCGGGCGAAATGGGAGCAGATGCCGTCAATCTTCAGGCCCTCCTCCCGGAAGAGCGGCCCCATGGCCGTTGCGGCATCGCTCCACGGAAAGCCAAGCCGCCCCATGCCGGTGTCGATCTTGAGGTGGACGGACAGTCGGACCTTCCGCTTCTTCGCCTCGGCGGCCAGGGAACGGCCGTGATCGGCGTCCACGACGATGGGTATCACCCGCAGGCGCGCAAGCAACGCGACCTCGGCCGGATCCGCCGGACCGAGCAGGACGATTCGGGCGCGCGGGGCGGCCCTGCGAACGGTGGCCGCCTCGTCGGGATAGGCGACGGCGAACCACTTCACGCCGGCGCCGGCGGCGAGCTTTGCGACCTGCGCGGCGCCGTGGCCATAGGCGTTGGCCTTGACGACCAGCACCGGCTCGGTGGCCTTCGGGAGAGCGGAACGCAGGGCCTCGAGGTTCGCACGCAGCCCCCCTGGATCGATCTCCACCCATGAGGGGCCCATGGTTCACCTCCGGGCGACGCGCCCGGCTCCATTGCAGGACTTGCACAGCGAATGGCCGACGCCGCGGCACGCCTCGCAGGGCTTGCCCTTGGCTGTGCCCGAGCCGCCGCATCGGGTACATTCGATGACGCCGTCGCCATGGCATTTCGTGCAGGCGGGGGCGTCGCCCGTGCCCTTGCAGGTCTTGCATACCTGTTCGCCATGACCCTGGCACTCCTCGCACTCGACGAACCCCTTGCCCTTGCACTCCAAGCAGGCGCGCTTGCCGGTGCTGTTGCAGGCGGTGCAGCGGGCCTGGACGCTGGTGGCGCCGCGGGTGCCGGTGGTGCGGCCGGTCCCCTTGCACTCCTGACAGATCTCGACGCCCGAAGCGCAGTTCTCGTTCGGACAGGGCAGCACCCCCGCGCCGTTGCACCCGTCGCAGGCGATGGATCCGAAGCCATGGCACGGGGTGCAGGGGGTTCCGGCCGCCTTGCGGGCCGCCGACTGCTCGCGCGGGGACAGAGCCGCGTACAGCCCCTCCGGGAGCCAGAGGCCGCGCGATTCCTCGAGCCCGCGCTGCTTCTGATCGGTCGCAACCTGCTGGAGAGCGCGGGCTTCCTCGCGTGTGATCTGATCATCCGGTGAGCGGGCCGGCCGGCGGCCGGTCCCCTTGCAGACGGCGCACTTGCCTCCCACGACCGTCTGCTCGATGACGTCGCCCTTGAGGGACAGAGACTTCATCTGCTGCGCGCCGGTGCCTTTGCAGACGAGGCACGGCTGGTCGGTCGTCGTCAGGCGTTTCCGGCACTCCCGGACGAGAGTATCCAGCGCCGCGCCCGTCGCCGCCCCGTCACGGCCCTTGAGCGCCGCCATCGCGGCCGCGTTCCGGGCAAAGAGGATGGCGCCCCAGAGGGAGCCCTGGCCGGCGAGATGCTTTGCCATCGCGACCTGATCGGCCAGAACGGCCTCCGGCACCTGCTTCGACGCCGGGTCGGAGGGCTTCGTCTCTGTCCCCGCGTCCGCGGCCGGGGGGGGCGGGGGGGTCGCATCCGGCAAGGGCGGCAGGGCGGCCCCGCAATGGGAGCACTTGGCCTCCGTGCCGAGAGCCTCGTGCCCGCAGGCCTTGCAGACGCGGACGGCCGCCAGCGCCCGAAGGCTGGGAGCCACCGCCAGCAGGGTGAACAGGCCGCCCCGAAGGGTCTGGCCCAGGAAGTTCCGGCGGGTCGATGGGGTTGGCATGATAGCGATCTCCGGGAATTGCCTCTGCAACCGGACAATACTATAGTGTCCCGCGGCGTTATCCTCAAGGGCAACCGCATGAAGCATCGCGTCCAGCGCAGCGGCCAGGCCACGACCGAATTCGTGACCGTGATGGGGCTTCTGATGCTCGTCCTCGTGATGCTCGCGCTGCTGCTCTACACGTTCCGGGAATACGGCGGCCGGGTGATGGACCTGGTCGGCTCGGAGTATCCCTGACCGTGGGACAGAAAAAAGGGTTGCGTGGACGGCGGATAGGACTATTCTGAAGCGGGCCCCGGCGGGCTCCGGAGGACGACCATGAAGAGCCGGATGAAGAGCAGAAGCGGGCAGGCCCTGACCGAGTACATCATCATCGTCGTGATCGTGGCCCTGGCCGCCATCGCGATCGTCGCGATCTTCAGCGACACGATTCGTGAGAAGTTCGGCGGCGCGGTCGAGGAACTGGGCGGCGACACGGCCGCGAAGGATGCGGCGCTGGACGTCGACTCGCACCAGTACCTGAAGGACCTCGACCGGGACGGCGCCGGCGGATCCTCGCCTTGACGTCCGCTCCCCCGCATGGCGGGAGGCGTCCGTGAAGCGCAATCGCGACAGCCGGGCGGGACAGTCGCTGATCGAGTCGATGATCGTCGTGACGATCACCTGCCTGATCTTCTTCGGACTGTTCCAGATCTCGCAGCTCTACGCCGCGAGGGCGGTGCTGACCTATACGGCGACCGCGGCCGCGCGCTCGCGGATGGTCGGGTTCAACGACTTCATGGTTCACAAGGTCACCCGCGCGGCCTCGATTCCCAACGCGGGGCCGATCGAGACCCCGACCGTCCAGCGCGGCGGGGCCCTGGCCGCCACCGTGTCGACCGAGACGCCGGGCCGCCTGTGGGATTACGCATTCCGCGGCGGGCAGCCCTCGTCCCCGCAGTACCTGGTCGAGCAGTCCCGGATCCCGCTCTACCTCGGCGCGACGCGCTGGGGCGACCTGCCGGCGATCCTCGACTACGAGAACTGGGATGACATCCACTACGCCGAGGGCGGGGGCTCCGCGGACCTGATCCTCGCCCGCGCGCGCCAGGACTACGAGTTGGTCTGGCCCTTCGTCCGGGCGTTCTACGCCGGCGACCGCGTCCGCCTCGACAGCGCCGGCGACCGCGACTACCTCGTCCGCGAGAAACACTACCCCCTCTACCTCGAGGAAACCCCCTAGGCCGCCCGCGACGCGGGGCCAGCACCATGAGGTCGATCGTCCAACGGAAGGGCCGGCGGCGGGCGGGGCAGACCATGGTCTTCCTGCTCATGGTCTGCGTGATTCTCGCGCTGGTCGTCCTGTGGAACTTCGACCTGCACAAGATCATCACCGTCAAACTCCGCGCCCAGGATGGCGGAGACTCCGCCGCGCTGGCCGCCGCCCGCTGGCAGGGCATCACGCTCAACCTCGTCGGCCACCTGAACGTGCTTCAGGCCGTCGCGATCAGCGACGGGCTCGCGCGGGGCCAGACGGCCTTCCCCGAAGCGCAGGCGATCGCCGACCTCGCGGCGCGCCTCTGCTACGTCGGCCCGGTGACCGCGCTCGCCGCCGCGCAGCTCGGCGCCAAGAACAACGGGATCTACAACAACAGCGCCTACGCGCAGATGGTCGCAAGCCACGCCGCCTACGTGACCGGCCAGTACCCGGACCAGTTCCCGGTCCAGCCCTACACCAACGCCCCCTCGCCGCCGACCGCGTGGGACGACTACGGGACGATGCTGGCGGCGGTCGCCGCGCAGGGCATCGCGGCCCTCCCGGACAACACGCGGTTCTACGTCGACTACTCGGGCGACCACCTGCTCCTCAACCCGAGCTTCTACGACGCCGTCGGCTCGGCGGACTGGTGCTGGTTCTTCCACCACGCCTACCAGACCCTGCAGAGCTACACGAGCTACCGCGACTGGCCGCCGCTACCGATCATCCGCGACCCGGAGCCCATGAACTCCGAGTTCTTCGGCCTCGGCCTTATGCGGCTGTCCTACCTCGATTCGCTCCCGATGATCGCGCGGGGCACCGACGCCGGCGACGTCGACGCGGTGATCCGCATGATGGAGCAGATCGCCGGCGAGCCGATCACCTCGGGCGTCTCCCGCGTGAGCGCGCAGTGGTACTGCTACTCGCCGGACCGCTGGAGCGCATGGACCGGCCTCATCCCGGACGGCTTCCCCTTCCGCGGCACCGTCCGTCCCGAGTACGACTACATCGGCGCCGACGCCGCGGTCCGGATCGAGACGGAGACCGACCGCGTGACGCCCGGCGCCGGCCGCCGATGGGTCACCTGGAGCGCGGCCGCCAAGCCGTTCGGCTTCCTCGAGGGTCCCGAGCGCCCCAACCGCTACGGGCTCGTCCTCCCCGCGTTCCACGAAGTCCGGCTCGTCCCCGTCGACACCGCCACCGGCATCGGCGGCGGCAGCCGGCCGGGCTGGAGCACGCACATCCACGACCACCTGCCGACCTACGTTGCCCAGGGGCTCGCGGGGACGACCCCGGGCTGCTGGTACTGCGAGCAGCTCCATACGTGGGAGAACGCATCCTTCCGCCAGACCGGCATCGACTGGCTTGCCTCCTACAGCGCCCGGTGCCACCAGCCCGGCGGCGGCGGCGGCAGGGGCGGCTCCGGCGGAACCCGGAGGGGCCACTGAGGTCACGACGATGAACGGACGGACATGCATCCGCGACGCGCGGGCACGGGGCGGTCAGGCCCTGATCGAGATGACCGTCTGCCTCGTGGCCATCCTCGCCATCCTGGCCGCGCTGATCCAGATCGGCCTGCTCTCCCGCGTGCATCTCGACACGATCGGCGAGGCCCGCGGCGGCGCCGCCCAGTACGCCATCAGCGACGTGTATCAATCGATGCAGCCCAGCGCGGAGATGATCCAGGCGTGGGACGAGGGCGACGACGGCCGCCGCTACTCCCGCGACGACGAGGCCGCCGTGGGCGGCAGCCAGTTCCTCCGGCAGCACGTGCTCCCCGTCGCGCACCCCGACGAACTCCACCGCTACGTGCCCGGGAACCGCTTCTTCAGCCTGCAGTACAACGATCCGGCGGCCGACGAATTCGAGTTCGTCCGCGGCACCTCCGAGAGCCGTCCCGTGCCGCTCCTGCCGGTCGTCCGGCACCTGCTCTACAACGCCGAGTCGATCCGCCTCGAGGCGCAGTCCGTCATGGTCTGGACCAAGGGGATCGACTGACGCCGTGCGGCCCTCCCTTCCCGCGCGGTGGGCCGCGGTTCTCGCATTCGCCCTTGCGACCTGCGTGTCCGCCCGCGTCGCATGGCTTCACGACGGCCTCCACGGCGCGACGACGCCCGGCCGGCCCGGCTGGAACGGCGCGTACGTCGCCCCGCTGCGGATCAACGGCGGCCGGGCCGGCCTCGACGTCACCGGGTGCCAGCTCGACGCCCCCGACGCGATGCGGATGCTCGCCGAAACCTACCGCGCCGCCGGCGGATCCGTGCTTTCGGGACACGGCTCGGAGATCGGGTGGGGCATCGCCCTTGCGGGCGACCGCGTCGTCCGCTGGCTCGTCTTCGGCGCCGGCCGCAGGGGCGAGTGCATCGTGGTCCGGCTCACGCAGTCGAGGGAGGACTTCCTCGCCTCCGGCCGCCGCCCCGGCCGCAGCCTCCTCGATCCGGTGCCCGACCTCCCGGGCAGTTCGCCGCGGCTCTTCGTTGCCGACGACGAAGCCCGCGCCGCGGTCGAGGTCTCGGACGCGCGGATGACCCCCGCCGCCGCCCTCGCGCGGATGGACTCGCAACTCGTCGGCGCCGGCTGGACGCCCACCCTCCCCGTCGAGCCGGGCGCCGGCCTCTCCATCCTCTATCGGAAAGGCCGCGCGATCTGCATCGTCTCCGCCGGCCCCGGGCCCGAAGGCGCGTCCGTCACCCGCCTCCACAAGGTGCTTGGCGGACGGGACGGGCTCTGAACCCCGGACATCGGCCCTTCGGCATCGGATGTCCGGGCACGGGCGGAGGGATGACGACGTCCAACGTCCGGAACCTCCGGGCCTGCCGGCGTCCCATCCCCGGAACCCGCGGATCTCCGCCCCGGGATTGTGCTTGTGGGCGGCCCGCGGTTCCCGATAATGCAGCCGTGACCCGCGTCGCCGCGGGCGCCGGGAGTCCAGCATGAAGCAGAAAGCGATTCTCATCGCCGCGATCCTTGTCGGCATCCTCGCCTTCGGTCTGACGCACAAGTACCTGAAGGACGAGCGCGACAAGCTCTACGCGGGTGCGGAGAAGATCAAGACGATCGTCGCCCAGAAGGACCTGCCGGCGGGCACGGTCCTGAAGATGGAGGACCTCGGCGCCCTGTCGGTCTACAAGTCGGCCGTGGGCGGGCAGGCGGTCCTCCCCGACGAACTGAACACGATCCTCGGCAAGAAGCTCCGCTACTCGGTCCGCCGCAACGATCCGCTGCTGTGGTCGTCGGTCGACATCCCCGAGCGCATGCGGTACGGCTTGGCGCCGATGGTGAAGACCGGGCTGCGCGCGGTGTCGCTGGCGATCGGCGGCGAGGCGGCGGTGAGCGGCCTGGTCCAGCCGAACGACCGCGTCGACATCCTCGGCACCTTCACAATGCCCTCGCGGGCGGCGCCGGGGCAGATGGAGACGGTGACGCTGACGGTGCTGCAGGACGTGTCGATCCTCGCTACGGGCACACGGCTGGCGAAGGGCGAGGGGGGCTATCAGTCCGCCTTCGAGGGCCGCGCAACGAGCTTCAGCAGCGTCACCCTCGAGGTCACGCCGCGCGAGGCCGAACTCCTCGTCTTCGCGCAGAACATGAAGGGCCAGCTGACCCTCACGCTGCGCAACCCGGAGGACGTCTCGTTCGAGAAGGACCTCCCCGAGGTCAACTTCCAGTTCCTCGAGAAGAGCCTGCCGGAGCTGAACGTCTTCCGGCAACGCAACATCCGGCACAAGCAGGAGTAGGCACGGCATGGCCGACGACTTCTTCCTCCAGATCGCGCGCCCGGGCAAGGCGGAGCGCAGCTTCCGCGTCGAGCCCGGGGTGTATCCCATCGGCAGCGACGCGGAGAACCTCGTCGTTCTGCCGGATTCCGCGGTCAACTGGCGCCACGCCGTGCTCTCGGTCGGCGACGACGGCCTCTACATCGAGGACCTGATGACCGACCACGGGACGCTGCTGGACGAGGCCCGCGTGACGGGCCGCCGCCGGTTCTTCCCCGGCCAGACGGTCCGCATCGGGCCCTACAGCATGAAGATCGTCACGGCCGACCAGGCCGCGCGCGCCGTGCAGGGCGCCCCGCCGGCCCCCCCGCCGGCCGGCGGTCCCCCGGCGCCGCCGCCCGAGCCCGCGACGCCGCAGGAGGATCCCACCGCCCAGCGCGCGCGGCAGGAGGAGGAGCAGCGCCGCCGCTCCATCCGGCGCCAGATCCAGAACGAGCTGCTGCAGCGGCTCGACATCAAGCGGCTCGCGGCGGGACGGATCGACGAGAAGGACCTGCGCCGGCGCGCGCAGGAACACATCCGCGAGATCATCCGCGACGTGCGCGACCGGCTCCCGGCCGACATCGACTCCGAGCAGCTCGGCAAGGAGGTCTACGACGAGGCGATCGGCCTCGGTCCGCTCGAGGACCTTCTCGCCGACCCCGAGGTCACCGAGATCATGGTCAACGGCTGCGAGAAGGTCTACATCGAGCGCCGCGGCAAGATCTACATGACCGGCAAGACGTTCCTCGACGACGACTCCGTGCTCGCCGTGATCGAGCGCATCGTGTCCCCGATCGGCCGGCGCATCGACGAGAGCCAGCCCTACGTCGACGCGCGCCTCGCCGACGGCTCGCGCGTCAACGCCATCATCCATCCGCTCTCGCTGATCGGGCCCTGCCTGACGATCCGCAAGTTCGCCAAGGACCCGTTCACGAAGGACGACCTGATCCGCTTCGGCACCTGGACGCCCGGCATCGTGGACTTCATCCGCGCCTGCGTCCTGCTGCGGAAGAACATGATCATCTCCGGCGGCACGGGGTCCGGCAAGACGACGCTGCTGAACGTCATCAGCAGCTTCATCCCGCCCGGCGAGCGCATCATCACGATCGAGGACGCCGCCGAACTGCGCATGAGCCAGCCGCACGTGATCCGGCTCGAGGCGCGCCCGCCGAACATCGAGGGCAAGGGCGCGGTGACGATCCGCGACCTCGTCCGCAACGCGCTGCGCATGCGCCCCGACCGCATCGTGGTCGGCGAGGTCCGCGGCGGCGAGGCGCTGGACATGCTCCAGGCGATGAACACCGGTCACGAGGGCTCGCTGACGACCGTCCACGCGAACTCGCCGCGCGACGTGATCTCCCGCCTCGAGACGATGGTGCTGATGTCCGGCATGGAGCTGCCGCTGCGGGCGATCCGCGAGCAGGTCGGCGCGGCGATCCACCTGATCGTGCACGAGGCCCGGTTCAGCGACGGCACCCGCAAGGTCAGCCGCATCACGGAGGTCGTCGGCCTCGAGAGCGACCAGATCACGATGCAGGACATCTTCACCTTCGAGCAGCGCGGCCTCGACGTCCGCGGCCGGGTCCTCGGCCGCATGGTGCCGACGGGCTCCGTCCCGACCTTCGTCGAGGAGATGAAGACGCGCGGGATCCAGATCGACCACACCATCTTCGACCCCGCGAGGGCCGCATGAGCGGCGTGGCCGGCCTGGTCCTGATCCCGCTCCTGTTCATGGCGTGCTTCAGCATGCTCGCCTACGGCCTGCTGCTGGCCTTCCGGGAGGGGATGGAGCAGTACGCCAGCACCTACTCGCAGGACACGGCGCGCCAGTTCGAGGATCTCTTCCTCTTCATCCCGGCGAAGCGCATCGCGGACCTCGCGCGGCTCGCGGCGGTTGCGGTGTTCGTGCTGTTCTACCTGCTCTTCGGCGACCTGGCGACGCAGGCGGGCATCACCCGCGGCCTCGTGTTCGCGGCCCTCGGCGCGCTGCTGGCCCTCAACGCGCCGAAGATCGTGCTGGCGATCCTCCGCCGCCGCCGCATCGCGCGGTTCAACCTGCAGCTCGTGGACAGCCTCGTCGGCATGAGCAGCGCGCTCAAGGCCGGCTTCAGCATCCTGCAGGCCTTCGAGACGATCGTGAAGCAGAACCTCAACCCGATCTCGCAGGAGTTCTCGCTCTTCCTCCAGCAGGTGCGGGTGGGCGTGAAGTTCGAGGACGCGCTGCACAACATGGAGGAGCGCGTGGGCAGCGAGGACCTCCTGCTGATGAACCAGTCGATCGAGATCGCCCGCATGACCGGAGGCAACCTCACCGAGGTCTTCGAGAAGATCGCGGCGACGATCCGCGAGCGCATGCGGATCCAGCAGCGCATCCGTTCGCTGACCGCGCAGGGCCGGCTGCAGGGCATCGTGGTCGGTTCGATGCCGGTGGCGCTGCTCTTCCTGATGACGATGGTCGACGCGAAGATGATGATGGCCTTCTTCGCCTCGAAGCTCGGCATCGGGCTGATCGTGCTGGCGGGCCTGCTGGTGCTGGGCGGGGCGCTGATCATCCGCAAGATCGTGGACATCAAGATATGACGGCGTGGACGTGGCAGGGGGTGGCGATCTCGCTGCTGTGGGCGGCGAGCCTGACCGCCGTCGCGTGGTACGTCGGCCGCACGTTCGCCGACATCACCTACATCACGCTCGCCGACGGCCGCCGCCAGGAGCGCCGGCTGCCGCTGCTCTACCGGCTGCTCCTCCCGTTCACGCCGAACTTCGCGGGACTCGTCAACCGTCCCGCGTTCGCCCGGATCCGCGACGATCTCGACCGGCGGCTGACCGCGGCCGGGTTCGAGGGCCTCCTGAGCGGCCGGGAGCTGCTCGCGCTCCGGTTCCTGCTCCCGGCGGTCTTCGGCCCGCTGACGTTCCTCGTCGCGCACTGGGGATTCGCGCAGATTCCGGGGCGCGTCGGCACGGCGCTCGCGCAGCGCGCGGTGATGTTCGACGTGGTCTTCCTGCTCTACTGGTTCCTGCAGCCGTCGCTGTGGCTGCAGTCGAAGGTCCGCGACCGCCACCTGCAGATCCAGCGCGCGCTTCCGTTCGTGCTCGACCTGCTGACGCTCTCCGTCGAGGCCGGCCTCGACTTCATGACCGCGATCAAGCGCATCATCGACCGCCGCAGCGTCGACGCGCTGAACGAGGAGCTGATCCGCGTGTTCCGCGAGGTGCAGCTCGGCAAGACGCGGCGCGAGGCGCTGCGGGACATGTCCGACCGCGTCCAGCAGCCGGACATCCGCTCCGTCACGAACGCGCTCGTGCAGGCGGACGAGCTGGGCGTGAGCATCGGCGCGATCCTCCGCATCCAGGCCGACCAGATGCGCGTGCGCCGGTTCCTCAACGCGGAGAAGATGGCGAACGAGGCGCCCGTGAAGATGCTCTTCCCGCTCATCGGCTTCATCTTTCCCGCCGTGTTTCTCATCCTTCTCGGCCCGATCGTCGTCCAGGTGGTGAAGCAGGGCTTCTGATGCGCGCGAACATTTCTTGCGATTGTGCGTTGACGTGTCGGAAATTTGTTCTATATCTACACTCGACTTGTGAATGGCATGGTTGACATGACGGTCGAAGCGCAGCCCGCGGCGGATGCCCTCCCGTTCCCGCCGGCGTCGCGCGCGCATTCCCCCTTCTTCGTTCGCTCTCGCGCGAATCTCCATGAGGACAACGCCAGGAACGAACCGGGCCCACCGGGCCCGGTATGAAGGGGGGGAGTCAGCATGCCCGCAAAGAAAAAGGCCGCGAAGAAGGTTGCGAAGAAGAAGGTCGCCAAGAAGGCGAAGAAGTAAGTCTGATTCTGCCGGCGCGTCGAAAGACGTCCGGCAGCCCTTTGCAGGGAGCGGCGGACTCCGGTCCGCCGCTCCTTTGCATTGTGTCCGCTTGACACCCGCCGCCCGGGTGCGGTACGCAATCCGCACGGCGGCCCGGCCGATGCCCGCCGCCCGGGGGACTCCGCATGCGCTGCCCGAAGTGCAGTTCGATGGACGACAAGGTGATCGACAGCCGCTCGGCACGGAACGGGGCTTCGATCCGCCGCCGCCGCGTGTGCCAGGCATGCGGTCACCGGTTCACGACGTACGAGGAGGTCGTCAAGACCAGCCTCCGCGTGATCAAGCGCGACGGGCGCCACGAGGAACTCGACCGGACCAAGATGCTCGGCGGCGTGCTGCGCGCCTGCGAGAAGCGCCCGATCGGCGTGCAGGACATCGAGGCGCTGGTGGACGGCGTGATCGGCGAACTCGAGGCCGAGTACGAGCGCGAGGTTCCCAGCGTCGCGATCGGCAAGAAGATCATGGACCGCCTCGAGAAGCTCGACGAGGTCGCCTACGTCCGCTTCGCCTCCGTCTACCGCCGCTTCCGCGACGTCAGCCAGTTCCTCAGCGAGGTCGAGGGCCTGATCGGGCGCGAATGATCCTGCGCGATCCAACGGGGGCGGCCGCGCCCGGAGAGCCCGTCGGGCGGGCGGTCGCCCTGTTCGCCGCGCGTACCTGGCCCGGCGAGGCGTTGTCCGACGGGGAACGCCGCGCGCTGGCCCGCCACGCCTGCGAGGCCGCGGGGATCGCGGACACGGAAGACGGGAAACGGAAGACGGAAGACGGAATACGGAAGCCGGGAGACGGAGGACGGGAGGCGGACGGGGAAGGGCAGGGGATCGACCGCCGCATGGGCGCCGCGCTCGACGTCGCCCGGCGGACCCGCCGGCCGGAGGCGCGCCGGCTGGCGAAATGCGGAGCGCTCCGCCCGTTCGACCTGTCCGCCCGCCCCGGCGGCCGCACCTGGAGCCTCGATCTTTCGCCGATGACGGACGGCTGTCCGCTGGAACTCGGGGCCTATCGCCGGCTGCGGGCCGCGCTGGAGGGCATCGCCGATCTCTGGGAGGCCGGCGACCGTCCGGTCCTGGTCCTGTGCGGCCTGGCCCGGTGGCCCGGCGGGACGGGCGATCCGTCGGATGTGACGTCCTACTGCGAGTCGGTCCTGCACCGGCTCGGCACCGGCCGCGGGTGGCGCGGCCAGCCCGAGGTTCTCCGCGCCCACCTGTCATGAACCCCGGGCCCACCGCGACCGCCCCGGCCGGCACCGGCGCGGCGCCGCCGGACGCGCTGGCGGGCTACGTCGAGCGCGTCACGTTCCGCAACGACGACACCGGCTTCTCCGTGATGAAGGTCCGCGCCCGCGGCCACCGCGGCGAGGTCGCCGTGATCGGCACCGTCGCCGACGTCAACCCCGGCGAGTGGATCGAGGCGAAGGGCGAGTGGCAGGTGGACCCCCGGCACGGGCGGCAGTTTCGCGCCGTCGAGGTGCGCCTCGCCGCGCCGGACTCGCTCGAAGGCATCGAGAAGTACCTCGGCTCGGGCCTCATCCACGGCATCGGCCCCGTCTACGCGAAGAAGCTCGTCGAGCGCTTCGGCCGCGACGTGTTCGACGTGATCGAGACGCGGTCCGCCCTGCTGATGCAGGTCGAGGGCATCGGCCCGACGCGCCGCGACCGGATCAAGTCCGCGTGGGCCGAGCAGAGGGCCGTCCGCGACATCATGGCCTTCCTCTTCAGCCACGGCGTCAGTCCCGCGCGCGCGTTCCGCATCTACAAACGCTACGGCGAGCGGGCCATCCAGACGGTCCGTCTCGACCCCTACTGCCTCGCCCGCGACATCCACGGCATCGGCTTCCTCAGCGCCGACCGCATCGCCGAGCGGCTCGGCATCGCCCGGGACTCCGCCCTCCGCGCCCGCGCCGGGGTCGAGTACGCGCTCGGCGAACTGACGGCGGAGGGCCACTGCGCCTATCCCCGCGACGCCCTCGTGACGCACACGGCGGAGTTGCTCGGCGTCGACGACGCGCTCGTCGAGGCCGCGGTCGCCGCGGGGCTCTCCGACGGGCGGCTCGTCGCGCGCACCGGGCCCGCGTCGGTGCCGCTGGTCTACCTCGCGCCGCTCGACCTTGCGGAGCGCGAACTCGCGCGGCGTCTCCGCTGGCTTGCCGGCGGCGGGCACCCGCTCGCGGGCGTCGACCCCGACCGCGCCGTCGCATGGGTCGAAAGCCGCATCCGCCTTCAGCTCGCCCCGGCGCAGCGCGAGGCCCTGCGCGCCGCGATGAGCGCCAAGGTGCTCGTCATCACGGGCGGACCCGGCGTCGGCAAGACCACGCTCGTGCAGGCGATCGTCCGCGTCTTCCGCGCCCGCAAGCTGCGCGTGACCCTCTGCGCGCCCACCGGCCGCGCCGCGAAGCGCCTGGCCGAGAGCACGGGCGCCGAGGCGAAGACCATTCACCGGCTCCTCGCGTTCGACCCCGCCTCGAACGGGTTCCGGCACGGCGCGGAGCGGCCGCTGGACACCGACGCGGTCGTGGTGGACGAGAGCAGCATGCTCGACGTCACGCTCGCCTGGAACCTCGTCCGCGCCGTGCCCCGCCGGGCGGCGCTGATCCTCGTCGGCGACGTCGACCAGCTGCCCTCCGTCGGTCCGGGGATGGTCCTGCGCGACGCGATCGAGTCCGGCGCGATCCCCGTGCAGCGCCTGACGCAGGTCTTCCGGCAGGCGGCGCGCAGCCACATCGTCGAGAACGCGCACCGCATCAACGAGGGGCAGATGCCGCACATCCCCGAGGTCGGGCGCGATGTGAAGACCGATTTCTACTTCGTCGAGGCCGCCGAGCCGCCGCAGGTGCTCGACGCCGTCGTGCGGCTGGTTCGCGAACGCATCCCGCGCCGGTTCGGGTTCGACCGCATGGACGGGATCCAGGTCCTCACGCCGATGCAGCGCGGCGACCTCGGCGCCCGCAACCTCAACACCGTGCTGCAGGCCGCGCTGAACCCGGCCGGGGCGTCGGTGGAGAAATACGGCACCGTCTTCCGCGTCGGCGACAAGGTCATGCAGGTCGAGAACAACTACGACAAGGACGTGTTCAACGGCGACATCGGCCGGGTCGTCGAGGTGCGCGACGCCGAGCGCGAGGTCCGCGTGCGGTTCGACGACCGCGCCGTCGTCTACACGTTCCCGGAGCTCGACGAGCTCGTCCTCTCCTACGCGATCACGATCCACAAGAGCCAGGGCAGCGAGTACCCCTGCGTCGTGATCCCGGTGCACACGCAGCACTACGTGATGCTGCAGCGCAACCTGCTCTACACGGCCGTCACGCGCGGCCGGAAGCTCGTCGTGCTGGTCGGGTCGCCGAAGGCGGTGGGCATCGCCGTGAGCCGCGCCGGAGCGGGCCGGCGCGTCACGCTGCTGCGCGAGCGGCTGGCGGGGACCGTGGAGACCGACGATGCGCCCGCGCCGTGAAGGCGCGCGCCGGGCGGCGGCCCTGCTGGCCGTTGCCGCCGCGGGCGCGGGGTGCGGCCATGCCGCCTACGACCGCGTGGTGGTCGAGTTCGACGACACGGCGCAGACGGTCCTGCTCGACGCCGCGGCCCGGCCGCTGGACCGGGACACGGTGGAGTCGCTCGGGGCGCTGCGTCCGTCCTACATCGGCCTTCGCTGGCGGCTCTGACCGCCGCCCCGTCCGTCAGGCCAGCGGGACCGGCGGGGGCAGGGGGGGCGGCGGCGTGGCGGGAGTGTCGTCGGCCGCGACGCCGGGGATCGGTGGCGGGGCCGCAATCTGCCGCTGTTTCACGTAGTCCGGCAGGCGCTCCAGCAGGCCCTCGACCACGCGGGCGGCGGTCTCGAACTCGTCGGGCGGAAACACGGCGTTGCGCAAGGCCAGCACGTGGGTGGGCTCCATGTCGATCGTGTAGAACGGGGAGGCCAGCAGGAACTCGATCGCGCGGGCGTGAAGCACGTCGTAGGCCCAGCGGCGGTCGGGGGCGGAGACGTGGAACTTCCGGCTGAACTCGGCGGACTCGAAGTTGATGTCCTCGTAGCCGAAGAACGCGCCGACGCGGTCGAAGAAGCCCTCGGGGCGGATCGCCAGCGACTGCAGGGGGACGGGCGCGCCGAGGATGACGGCGGAGAAGTGATGGTGGTTCGTGCGGCGGCGGCCCTTGCTGTCGCGCGAGTGCGTCTCGTAGTGGTAGTCGAAGGCGTAGAATTCCGCGCCGTTGCGGCGGCCGCTGAGGATGTTGTGGGCGTAGCGGTTGTCGCCCCGGCGCAGGGCCTCGAAGCCCGGGAACCGGTCGTCGACGCCCCCCATCCGGTCCGGCGAGAACTCCAGCCCGCGCGCGGCCGCCCAGGCTGCGAGGTCCTTGCGCCGCTTCTGCGCCTGGGCGTGGCCGATGACGGCCATCACGATGACCACCACGATCACAACGACGAACATCATGCCCGGCACGGCCACGCCCTCCGTTCCGGTTCCTACAGCGTCACCGAGCACGCCGCCGCCGCGCCGATCTGGGTGGCGATGCGGTCGACGACCTCCTGCGGAACCCCGCGGTTGACCTTGAGGATCGCGATCGAGAATTCGCCCTTCGAGTCGTGCGGGTTCCGCATGTCGTCGATGTTGATGCCCGCGCCGGCCAGCGCGGCGCCGATCTGGCCGATGACGCCGGGGCGGTCCCGGTAGGTGAACGCGACGATGTGGCCGCAGGGCTCGAAGTAGAGCTTGTCGAAGTCGTCGATGCGCGAAACCATCAGGTTGCCCTCGGCGACGGTGCCCCGGACGCTCGCGCGGCTCATCGCGCCGCCGCCGTGGTCGACGGTCAGGTCGATCGTCATCGAGTTCTTGTAGCCCTTGCGCTCGTCCGTCTCGCGGTCGGTGTACTCGATGCCCCGCTCGGCCAGCAGGTTCTTCGCCGCGCCCGGCGCCATCGCGCGGTCGAACGTGTCGTCCAGCGCGGCGACGACCGGCACGCTCATGTAGCCGGCGAACGGGCGCAGGGTTCCGTAGAAGCTCGTCTCGATCGTCTTGAGCGGCCGGTCCGCCCCGGCCAGCGCGCGGCAGAGCTTCGTGAGGCGGAAGGCGAGGTCCGCGAAGGCGCGGTCGAGGCCCTCGGGGATGTCGCGGTTGACGATGTAGGAGGTGATGCCCTTGTCGTCGAACTCGATCAGCTGCTCGGCCGAGCGCCGGGCGGCGTTGTAGTTCGCCTCCTTCGTGCTCGCGCCGAGGTGGGGGAGCATGATGTCGGCGACGTCGGCGACGGTCTTCGGTCCCTCCGCGTCCTTCGGGTAGACGTCGTTGAGGAAGCGCAGTCCCTTCTCCGCCTTCGCGGCCCGCAGGTCGGCCTCGTGGATCACGCCCGACCGGGCGCAGTTGACCAGCGTCGCGCCCTTCTTCATCTTCCCGAGCAGGTCGGCGTTGACCAGGCCCTTCGTCTTCTCGTTCTCGGGCAGGTGCAGCGTGACGTAGTCGGACTCGGCGAAGAGCGTCGGCAGGTCGGCGAGGGTGACGCCCTCCTCGGCGGCGAGGTCGGGCGAGACGAAGGGGTCGTAGCCGAGCAGGCGGCATTCGAAGCCCGCGAGGCGCTTGGCGACCAGCCGGCCGATGGCGCCGAGGCCGACGATGCCGACGGTCTTGCCGGCGACCTCGCGGCCCATGAACGCCTTCTTCTCCCACGCGCCGGCGCGGCAGGAGGCGTCGGCCTTGATCACGTGGCGCGCGTCCGCCAGCATCAGCGCGACGACCTCCTCGGCGACGCCGTTGGCGTTCGCGCCCGGCGTGTTCATCACGTCGATCCCCTTCTTCCGGGCGTGCTTGATGTCGATCGTGTTGAAGCCGGCGCCGGCGCGGATGACGACCTTCAGGGCCGGCAGCGCGTCGATCAGCGCGGGGGTGACCTTCTCGCTGCGGACGATGAGCGCGTAGGCATCCGGATGGGCCTTGGCGAGCGCGTGAACCGCCTCGTCGGTCGCCGCCTTGTCGTCCTGCACGACCGTGTATCCGCCGTGCTTCGTCAGCAGCTCCGCCGCGATCTTGTCGAGCTTCGTCGGAATCAGGACCTTCTTCATGCGCGCTCTCCCGCCGATGTTCGTCCGCCGTACGTCGAATCGTCCAACCCTTGGAAACACCCGGCCGCCATCCTTCCAACCCTTGGAGGCCTTTTCAAGCCGTTTCGCGGGGCGCTCACCCGCGCTGGGCTTCGTCGAGCCAGTGTTCGACGGCCTTGCGGGTGGCGGGGGGTACGGAAGCGTTGCGGGGACCGCGGATCTGGCCGATGCGCCAGAGGCCGTCGGGGCCGAAGCTGATCGAGACCGTCGCCCGCGACGGGGCCGTCACGCGGTAGTAGTAGGCGCGGGCCTCCTTCACGGAGGGCCCTTGGTGCCAGAGGCAGTTGATCTGCTCCCGGCTTTCCCGGACGAGATCCGCCGTGGAGACGAGCGGGTGGATCGTATCCGTGCCGGCGATCGGCGGGGCGGGAAAGCCGTCCGGCCGGTGCCGCGCGTCCGCCATCCGCCGGGCCTCGGCTTCCTGCAGCCGCCGCCGGCGAAGATCGATCGCCGCCCGCTCCCGCGCGCGGCGCGCGGGCAGGTCGAGGTGCTCGCGGACGGTCTCCTCGTGGAACCGGCGGATACGGTCGGCGGACCGGAACGGGCGGACGCGGCGCAGCGGATCGATCTCGGCCAGCATGCGGAGCGCGTCGATCAGCAGGCTGCCGGTCGGGGGGTGCTCCAGCTCGTCGGGATCGGCGGCGAGCTCGGCCAGAAGGGGGTAGGTCGCCAGCGCGGCCAGCCGGCCCCGCGCGGCGAAGAAGAGGACACCGGCGTTGATCGACGGCACGTGCATCAGGAGTCGTGCGAGACCCGGCTGCCCGGCCAGCGCGGTGCGCAGGCCGACGAGGCCCTCCGTCGTCGCGGCCTCGGGGCGGATCCGGGACAGGATGCGGACGGTCGAGTCGACGGCCGGGAAGCCCAGCCAGCCGGCGATCTCGCGGCGCGGCTGGCGGACGTGGCGCTGCGCGAGCGCCGCGGCCTGTTCCGGCGTCGTTCCCCGGAACGCTTGGCTGTTGGCGACGCAGAAGGCGAGGACCGGGCAGGTCCGCTCCAGGTCGCGCGCGTAGGCCTGGGCGTGGAGCAGAACGAGCAGGCTCCACTGGTGCTTCGGGAACCGCTCCACGGCCGCCACGAGGCCGGCCGGGAGCGTGCCGCGGAACGCGGCGACCGGCGCCGGTCCGCCGGACCTGGGCGAGAAGAGCCGGATCGGCGGCCACGCCTCGATCCAGCGGTCCCGCGCTTCCAGCACCTCCGCGAGCGGTGCGGGCTCCCAGCGGAACCGGTGCGTCCGCAGCCGGCCCCGCAAGGTCAGCACGCCGCCCTCGAAATCGCACTGGATCCGGCCCACGTCCGCGCCCCCGGTCCCGGAGGATACCGCCTCCCCGCGCGAAGCTCCATTCCGCCCGCGCTCCCCGAATCATCGGCCAAGGTTGGTCGATCAGGAACGAGCGATGCTTCGAGTGTCTCCCAAACGGCGCCGACGGAGCGGCGCCCTCCAGGTCCGTCCTCTCGAATCCCCGCGGGACAGGTTCTGGAGGGCCGCGCCCTGTCGCGGCCGTATCCATGCGTGCTTCTCACGGGTGGTCGCCAGGTGCCCGAGGCTTGGCCGAGGATTCGGGCGCTCCGTGGTCGGAAACGCAGCGGGCGCCCCGGTGGCCCGGGGCGCCCGCCCGATTCGTCCGTCGGGGTCCGGACTACACGAGGCCCTGGTCGAGCATCGCGTCGGCAACCTTCGTGAAGCCGGCGATGTTCGCGCCCATCACGTAGTTCCCGGGCTGCCCGTACTCGCCCGCCGCCTTCACGCACGCGGCGTGGATGCGGACCATGATCTCGTGCAGCCGAGAATCAACCTCGTCGCGGCCCCACATCAGGCGCATGGAGTTCTGGCTCATCTCGAGGCCCGAGGTCGCCACGCCGCCGGCGTTCGCCGCCTTGCCGGGTCCGTAGAGGATCTTCTTGCCGACGAACAGCTCCACCGCTTCCGGCGTGCTGGGCATGTTCGCGCCCTCGGACACGACGAAGCAGCCGTTCTTCAACAGCGCGCGCGCGTCGTCGCCGTTGACCTCGTTCTGCGTCGCGCTCGGGAACGCGCACTGGCAGGGCACGTGCCACGGGGTCTTGCCCTCGTGGAACTCGGCGCCGAACTTCTGCGCGTACTCCTGGATGCGGCCGCGCTTCACGTTCTTCAGGTCCATGACCCACGCGAGCTTCTCGGCGCCGATGCCGTCCTTGTCGTAGATCGTGCCGTTCGAGTCCGACAGCGTCACGGGCTTCGCGCCGAGCTGCAGGAGCTTCTCGACCGTGTACTGCGCGACGTTGCCCGAGCCCGACACCGTGCAGACCTTGCCCTTGAAGCTGTCGCCGCGGGTCTTCAGCATCTCCTCGGCGAAGTAGACGGCGCCGTACCCCGTCGCCTCGGGGCGGATCAGCGAGCCGCCCCAGTTCAGCGACTTGCCCGTGAGGACGCCCGTAAACTCGTTCGTCAGGCGCTTGTACTGGCCGAACATGAAGCCGATCTCGCGGCCGCCCACGCCGATGTCGCCGGCCGGGACGTCCGTGTCCGCGCCGATGTGGCGGAAGAGCTCGCTCATGAACGACTGGCAGAAGCGCATGACCTCGTTGTCGCTCTTGCCCTTCGGATCGAAGTCCGACCCGCCCTTGCCGCCGCCCATCGGCAGCGTCGTCAGCGAGTTCTTGAAGACCTGCTCAAAGCCGAGGAACTTCAGGATGCTCTGGTTCACGCTCGGATGGAACCGCAGGCCGCCCTTGTAGGGGCCGATCGCGCTGTTGAACTCGAAGCGGAAGCCGCGGTTCACCTGCACGCGGCCGCGGTCGTCCTGCCACGGAACGCGGAACATGATCTGGCGCTCGGGCTCGACGATGCGATGGAGGATCGCCGCGTCCGCGTACTTCTTGTGACGGGCCACCACCGGCTCGAGCGTCTCGAGAACCTCGCGAACCGCCTGCAGGAACTCCGGCTCGTTCGCGTTCCGCTTCTCCACCACCGCCAGGACTTCTTGAATCAGGCCCATGATCGTCTCCCTTCCACGTTTCGTTCCGCCATCCCGTTGCCGATCCGCCCGCCTGCTCCCGCAGACAACCGCGGCAACCGATGGCCGTTTTTGCCCCATGGTCCATGGCTCTTCAAAGCCAAAATGGCCGATATGGGTGTGTTTCTGTGCTGGCTAATACGGCAAGAATGCCTCTATTGTTGCCAGTACAGCCGTAGAGGCCTGCAGGTTTCCGGCCGGATGCGGTCGGGCAGCGGCAAGGCCGGACGGCAAGAAGGCGGCGTACGGAAGACGGGGACAGGGACGGAGGCGCGCGCCAGGGCGGGTGGGGACAGAGACGTGAGGCGGGCGCGGGTGGGGACAGAGATGTGATGGGGGGATGGCGATGGTGAAGGGGACGATGGGGAGGGGGAC
This sequence comes from Lentisphaerota bacterium, assembly GCA_016873715.1. Lineage (GTDB taxonomy): Bacteria > Verrucomicrobiota > Kiritimatiellia > PWTM01 > PWTM01 > VGWF01. The sequence continues at coordinate 20,803 of VGWF01000079.1, forward strand.
AGAGACGAGGTCGGAGCGGGCGCGCGGGGCGATCCTGCGGGCGCTGCACCGGGCGCCGGGGCCTGTGGGTGCGGCGCGGCTGGCGGAGGCGCTGGCGGGGATGGGGGTGGACCTTCGGCCGCGTGCGGTGCGGTATCACCTGCTGCACCTCGACCGGGCGGGGCTGACTCGGACGGTCGACCGCCGGCATGGGCGCGTGCTGACGGATCGGGGCGGCGACGAAGTCCTTCGCGCCGGCGCGGCGGACAAGGTCGGGTTCATCGCCTCGCAGGTGGACGATCTCGGCTACCGGATGACCTTCGACCTTCGGACCGGGGCCGGGTCGATGGTGGTCAACGTGGCGCGGATCGACGAACGGGATCTGCCGCGGTCGATCCAGCAGATCGAGCCTGTCGTCCGGGCGCGGCTGGGCATGGGGTCGCGCCTGATCCTCGGCCGGGCCGGGGAGCGGGTGGGCGATTGCGCGGTGCCGTACGATTGCGTCGCCTTCGGCACGGCCTGCAGCGTCGCGGTGAACGGGATCCTGCTCAAGTACGGCATCCCCGTGGTGTCGCGCTACGGCGGGCTCCTGGAGATGGCGGGGGGGAGGCCGGTGCGGTTCGTCGAGCTGCTCGAGTACCGCGGCACGACGGTCGATCCGCTCGCGATCTTCATCCGCGCGGGCATGACGAGGGTGCTGGCGGCGGCGCGCACCGGCGACGGCCTCGTCGGCGCGAGCTTCCGGGAGATCCCCGCGGTCGCGGTGCCGGACGTCCGGCGGATCCAGCGCGAGATGCAACGGCACGACCTCGGGGCCATCCTCGAGATCGGCCGCCCGAGCCGGCCGCTGCTCGACATCCCCGTTCAGGAGGGCCGCGCCGGCATGATCGTCCTCGGCGGCCTCAACTCGTTCGCCGCGCTGCAGGAATCCGGGATCCCCGTCCTCATCGAGCCGCTCGCCGGCCTCGCGGACATCGCCGGCTTCCGCAGCTTCCGCGACATCGCCGTCTTCGGCCGCCGCCAGAGCCCGATGATCGACTAGGATTTCGTGCTTCCCGCGCCGCGGGACGGGCCGTATCCTCCGCGCGCACAGGTCAACCCGGAGACACCGACATGCCTGCAAAACAGTGGAATCAACCGCCCGCGATGGGGATCGACGCCGCCAGGACCTACGACGCCGTGGTCGAAACGACCCGCGGAACGGTCGTGATCCGGCTCGAGCCGAAGCACGCGCCGAAGACGGTGAACAACTTCGTCTTCCTCGCCCGCCAGGGCTTCTACGACGGCGTCGTGTTCCATCGCGTCATCGCCGGCTTCGTCGTCCAGGGCGGCGACCCGACCGGCACCGGCCGCGGCGGCCCGGGCTACCGGTTCGAGGACGAGACCGTCGGCAACCCGCTCAAGCACGCCCCCTGCGTGCTCTCCATGGCGAACGCGGGGCCGAACACCAACGGCAGCCAGTTCTTCATCACGCTCGGCCCGCAGCCCCATCTCGACGGCAAGCACACCGTCTTCGGCGCCGTCACGGAAGGCAAGGACGTCGTCCTCGCCATCCGCCAGGGCGACGCGATGAAGTCGGTCACCATCCGCGAGGCGTGATGCCCGCGCTCCGGGGCGCCGGAGGCCGGATACCGGCAGCGAAGAGGCGATGAAGTCACGGGGAAGCGACAGGCTGATCGCCATCGACTCCGACGGCTCGGTGTTCCCGAACATGCCGGCGAAGTTCGAGGTGATGCGCGACACGACGATCGGGCATTTCGGCCTCGGGCCGATCGCGCGGATGGCCGAAGAGGTGATCCGGTTCGTCAACCTCGAGGGCCGGTCGCGCGGGAGTCACAGGCTGTCCGGGCTCGTGCAGATCATCGGCTTCCTCCGGGACCGGCTCGGACCGGGCCCGCTCCCGGTCGATCTGCCCCGGCTCGGTTCGCTGCGGCGCTTCATGGATTCCCGACCGGACTGGACGAACGGCACCCTGGCCGCGGCGGTCACGGCGACCGGCGATCCCGAACTGGCGCGCATCCTCGAATGGTCCCGCGACTTCAGCGTCCGGCTCGCCCGCACCGGCCGCATGCCGCCGGTTCCGGAGGCGGTGCGCGCGATGACCGCGATGCGGGAGACGGCGGAACTCGCCGTCGTCTCGCAGGCGCCGGAGGAGCAGCTGCTCGCGGAGTGGACGGAGTCGGGCATCGCGGGGCTCGTCGCGCGCATCGGCGGCAGCGACCGCGGCCCCAAGCCCGCGCAGATCCGCGCCGCCCTCGACGACGCGGGGATCCCGCCCGCCCGCGCCGCCATCATCGGCGATGCCCCCGGCGACCTCTCGGCCGCCCGGGAGACCGGCATCGCCTTTCTTCCGATCGTCCCGGGCCGCGAGGGCGCGTCGTGGAACCGCCTCCTCGACGAGGCCTGGCCGCGGTGGCTCGCCGGCACTTTTGCGGGCGCCTATGCCGAAGCGTTGACGGACGACTTCCTCGCCGCCCTCCCCGAGCAGCCCCCGTGGGCGCCGCTTCGCGATTGACCCGGGGCCGCCCTGTCCTCATCCTCCCGCGCATGCGCGCGAATTCCCGGAGCCGTACGGTCGACCTGGTCCTCGCCAGCGGCTCGCCCCGTCGCCGCGAGCTTCTCGCCCGCGCAGGCCTTGCCTTCCGCGTGGTCGTGCCGGACATCGACGAGACGCCGCGCCCCGGCGAGCTTCCCGCCGCCTTTGCGCGCCGCGCCGCACTGGACAAGGCCCTCGCCGTCGCCGACCGGCTCGGCCCCGCGCGCCGCGCGCGCGCCGCGATCGGGTGCGATACGATCGTCGTCCTCGGCCGCCGCATCCTGGGCAAGCCGCGCGACGCCGCCGCCGCCCGCCGCATGCTGCGCGCGCTCTCGGGCCGCATGCACCAGGTCATGAGCGGGATCGCCGTCGTCGTCGACGCGCCCGGCCGTCCCCGCCGCCGCGTCTCGCGAACCATCGCGACGGATGTCGTGTTCCGCCGGCTCGGCGCCGCCGAGATCGAGGCCTACATCGCCAGCGGCGACCCGATGGACAAGGCAGGCGCCTACGGCATCCAGGAAGGCGCCGCCCACATGGTCCGCGGCATCCGCGGCTCCTACACCAACGTCGTCGGCCTCCCCATGGCCGAACTGCTCGCCCTTCTCGCCGCCGCAACCCGCGGCCCCGCCGGGCGGACCCAATCGGGCGGTCCCACCGGGCTTTTGGCCGCGAGAGCCCGCAAACCCCGCAGGAGCCCCGCATGACCATTCCCCGACTTCACACCCTCGCCGCCCTCGCGCTCCTCGCCGCCTCCGCCCCCGCCGCCGTCACGAACTGGCCCGCATGGCGCGGGGAGGGAATGACCGGCCGCGCCGACGGCGCGGGCCTGCCCGTGACCTTCGGCGCGACGCAGAACCTCCGCTGGCGCATCGACACGCCCGGCCGCGGCGAATCGACGCCGGTCATCTGGGGCGACCGGCTCTTCCTCCTCACCGCCCAGCCCGCCACGGCCGCGACCGACGAGGGGACGCCGCCCGCCAACGCGATGGCGGCGAACTTCGGCATCCGCACGCCGACCGTTCCCTACGCCTTCGATGTCGTCTGCCTCGACCGCCACACCGGGAAGACCCTCTGGCGTACGACGGTCCGCAAGGAAGTGCCCCACGAGGGCACGCACCCGGACCACGGGTTCGCCTCGGGCTCGCCGGTGACCGACGGCCGCCACCTCTGGGCCTTCTTCGGCTCGCGCGGCCTGCACTGCCTCACGATGGACGGCGCCCTCACGTGGAGCCGCGACCTCGGCCGCATGACGATGCGCGTGACGTTCGGCGAGGCCACCTCGCCGGCCCTCGCCGGCCGCGCCGTGATCGCGCTGCTCGACCAGGAAGCGGGCTCGGCCATCGCGGCCGTCGACCGCGACAGCGGCGAGGTCCTGTGGCGCAAGCCGCGGGACGAAGCCTCGTCGTGGACCACGCCGCTCGTCGTCGGGCATGGCGGGAAGCTCCAGGCGATCGTCTCCGGCACGAACCGTACGCGAAGCTACGACCCCGAAACCGGGAACGTGAACTGGGAGTGCGGCGGCCAGACCGTCAACGTCATCCCGACGCCCGTGCCCGGCGACGGCGTCGTCTACTGCTCCAGCGGATTCCGGGGCAACGCCGTGCAGGCGATCGCGCTCGGTCGCACCGGCGACCTGACCGGCACCGATGCGGTGAAGTGGGAACTCAAGCGCAACGCGCCGTACGTTCCGTCGCCGGTCCTGTCCGGGACGCGGCTCTTCTTCGTTTCCGGAACGCAGCCGAAACTCTCGTGCGTCGATGCCGCAACCGGAACGGTCCTCTTTGACAGCCAGCGCATCGAGGGGATGAAGTCAATCTATGCCTCGCCGATCGTGTCCGACGGGCGTCTCTACCTGCCCGGCCGCGACGGCACGGTGGCGGTGATCCGGGACGCGGGCACGTTCGAGGTGCTCGCGCTCAACCGGCTGGAGGACGGCTTCGACGCCTCGCCCGCGGTGGCGGGACGGGATCTCTACCTCCGCGGCAAGAAGCACGTCTACTGCTTCCGCGCTCCCTGACGCGCCGCGGCGGCCGCGAGGTGCGCGACCGGGTCGCCGTCGGGCAGCGGCGCGTCGGTGACGGCCAGGATCGACGGCCGCCACGGATCGACCGTCAGCCGCACGCGGTCGGTGCGCCCGAGGCGGCGGCCGTCGCGCAGGTCGGTGACGTGGCCCGCGCGGTCGAGCGTCACCTCGACCTCGACCGGCGTCTCCGACGCGGCGTCGCCGCCGACCAGCTTCAGGTCCTCGCCCATCCGGACGTCGGCGTCGCGCTCGAGCGCGATCAGCCGCGCGTCGCCGAGGCGGTAGCGATGGACCACAACGCCCGCCGCCGCCGGCGACACGCGGACCGGCGCCGGAACCGCCGCCACGGCCGCCGCGACGTTCGTGCACGCCGCGCGCGCCTCGAACACCGGCGCGGCGCGCAGGCGCCCGCGCTCGTCGAAGGCCGCGGGCTCGCCTTCGTAGACGAGCGTGCCGCCCGCGGCGGCGAACGCGCGCACCGCGGCGGCCTCGCGGTCCGACATCGCGAGCGATCCCTGCATCACGAGGGCCTTCCAACCGCCCCCCGCGAGGTCGCCGCGCTCGATCTGCTCCGACGAAAGGAAGCGGGGCGTGCAGCCCGCGCGCCGGAGCTGCCGCAGCCAGGCGACGCCCC
>VGWF01000080.1 GCA_016873715.1 Lentisphaerota bacterium
CCTCGAGATGAAGCGGCGCAACCCGTTCAAGCCGTCGTTCGTCGTCTCGATGGCGCACGGCTACTTCGGCTACCTGCCGACGCCGGAGCAGCACAAGCTCGGAGGCTACGAGACTTGGCTCGGCACCAACCGCGTCGAGATCGAGACCGAGCCGAAGCTGGTCGCGCGGCTTCTGGAGATGCTGGAAAGGCTCCGGCTCGCAACATCCAACAGCCAGCAACCAACCCCCAACATCCAATGAGGCGAACATGAACGACAATCCCTGCGTGCGTCCCGACCCGTCGCGGCGCTTCCCCGATGGCTCTTCCGTGCGATCCGTGAGATCTGTGGTGCTTTGCGCGGTGCTGCTCGGCACCGCGGGGTGGGGCACGGTGCGCGCCGCGGAGACGGCCGCCGCGGAGCCGCCGCAGGAGGCGTGGCTCCGCGAGCGGCTGGAGTGGTTCCAGGACCTCAAGTTCGGCTTCATGATGCACTGGGCCCCGTACAGCCAGTGGGGCTGCATCGAGTCCTGGCCGCTGGTCGAGGCGGACAAGTGGGCGCGGCCGGACGACCTGAAGGCCTGGATCGATCGCGACCGCGACATGGCGCGGTTCACCCGCGACTACCGGGCGCTGCCGAAGACGTTCGACCCCGTGCGCTTCGACCCGCGCGCGTGGGCGGCGGCGGCGAAGGCGGCGGGCATGAGGTACGTCGTCTTCACGACCAAGCACCACGACGGTTTCTGCATGTACGACACGCGGCTGACGGACTTCCGCATCACCTCGCCCGACGTTCCGTTCCACTCGAACGCGCGGTCGAACGTTGTGAAGGAGGTGTTCGACACCTTCCGGGCGGACGGGTTTGCGATCGGCGCCTACTTCTCCAAGGCCGACTGGAACTCGCCGGACTACTGGGATCCGTCGGCGCCCTCGCCGAACCGGAATCCGAACTACGACACGCTGGCGAACCCGGAGAAGTGGGCGCGATTCGTGAAGTTCACGCATGGGCAGATCGAGGAACTGATGACCGGCTACGGCCCGGTCGACATCCTGTGGCTCGACGCCGGGCAGGTGCGTCCGCCGAAGCAGGACCTGGGGATGGACGACCTCGTCGCGATGGCCCGGAGGCACCGGCCGGGCCTGATCGTCGTCGACCGCACGGTGCACGGGCGGCACGAGAACTACCGGACGCCGGAGCAGCAGGTCCCCAAGGAGCCGCCGCCGTACGTGTGGGAGACCTGCATGACGATGGGCGACCAGTGGTCGTTCAAGCCGGGCGATCGCTACAAGTCGACGCACTCGCTCGTCGGCCTGCTGGTCGACATCGTCGGCAAGGGCGGGAACTTCCTGCTCAACGTCGGCCCGCAGCCGGACGGCGAGCTTCCGGCCGAGGCCGTGTCGCGAATGAGGGAGATCGGCGCGTGGATGGCGGTCAGCGGCGGAGCGATCTACGGGACGCGCGCGGTGGCGCCGTACAAGGACGGCCGTGTTGTGTTCACGCGGAAGGGGACGACGGTCCACGCGATCCTGCTGGCGTCGGCCGAGGGCGCGGGGCTTCCGGAGCGCATCGAGTTCGGCGGACTGCGGCCCGCACCGGGCTCGGAGGTCCGGATGCTGGGCGTGCGCGATCCCATGAAGTGGGCCACGGACGCGGCCGGTCGGACGGCGATCGAGGTCCCCGCCGCGGTGCGGGCCGCGCCGCCGTGTTCCCATGCCTGGGCCTTCAGCTTCGAGGTGTCGCCGTGATGGAACGGATCGCGGGAGCGTTCGCGGCGGCGCTGGCCCTGGCGGCCGGCGTGGCGGCCGCTTCGACGGAGACCGGCGGGGTGATCCGCTGCGAGGTGGCGGTGATCGGCGGCGGGAGCGCGGGCTTCGGTGCGGCGCTCGCGGCGGCGCGGATGGGCGTCGACGTGGTGCTGGTCGAGCGCGGCGACCGGCTGGGCGGCAACTCGGTGCGCAGCGGGGTGACGTGCTGGGAGATGGGCGCGGGCGGGACCGGGATTCCCTTCGATCTCTATCGCCGGCTCCGCTCCGTGCCCGGCGCCGTGGGCATCTACACGCGCGGGCGACACATGTCGACCTTCGACCCGGCGCGGGAGCCCTACCGCTTTCCGGGAGGGGAGAACCTGATCGATCCGTCGCGAAGCTACGCCGACACCCTGCGTCGGTGGCTGCCCCCGGGGCCGCACCCCGGCGGGATCGAGGAGGTCCGGCGCCGGATGTGGCACGGGGTCGTGTTCGAGCCCGACGCGATGGCCGCGGCGATGCTGGCGATGCTGCAGGAGACCGGACGGTGCCGCGTGATGCTCGGGACCACGTTTGCGGACGTCCAGGGCGACCCCGAACGCATCCACGCGGTGGTGTTGTCCGACGGGCGGCGCATCGTGGCGGACGCCTACGTTGACTCCACGGGCGACGGGGCCGTGTGCGCCGCGGCCGGGTGCGCGATGATGTCGGGCCAGGAGGCGCGGTCCGTGTTCGACGAGCGTGGCGCTCCGGAGAAGCCCACCGCGAAGGTCAACGGCGTCACGCTGATCTACCGCGTCACGAAGGCGCCCGAACCGCGTGTCGAACCGACGCCCTCGGGCGTGCCGACGAACTGCTGGTGGGCCTCCCGGTTTCCGCCCGCGGTCTTCAACCAGTATCCGAACGGCGACCTGAACGTGAACATGCTGCCGACGATGGAAGGCTCGCAGTTCCTCCAGCTCGGCTACGGGCCGGCGATGGAGGAATGCCGCCGCCGCGTCGACGCGCACTGGCATCATGTGCAGACGACCTGCTCCGAGTTCCGGGGCTTCCGGCTGTCCTGGATCGCCCCGGCGCCGGGCGTCCGCGAGTCGCGCCGGGTTGTCGGCGAGTACGTGCTGACCCAGCACGACCTGCTGGCGGGGGTCGCGGCGCAGAAGCATCCGGACATCATCTGCGTTGCGGACCACTCGATGGACACGCACGGCGGTCACACGAAGGCCAGCGGCGAGGTCCCGGGGCCGTACGGCGTGCCGTATCGCTGCCTCGTGCCGAAGGGACGGCGAAACCTGCTGGTTGCCTGTCGCGCAGCGAGCTTCAGCTCGATCGCGGCGTCGAGTTGCCGGCTCTCTCGCACGATGATGCAGCTCGGCCAGGCGGCCGGCACGGCGGCGGCGCTGGCGAAGGACCTCGGCGTCGACCTGCCCGACGTGCCTGCCGGCCGCCTCCGCGCCGCGCTGCGAGGGCAGCACGTGCAACTCGATCACCCGATGCCGTCCGACCTCGCCGCCCACCTGGACGAAGGCGGTTGACCGTCCGCGCGCCCGCCGCTACCTTCGCTCCGCCGCGCACCCGTAGCGCAACTGGACAGAGCATCAGACTTCGGATCTGAGGGTTGCAGGTTCGAATCCTGCCGGGTGCGCCAGCGCTTCCGCGAGCGCCACGGACGCTGCGATCGGTGGCTCTCACTCCCGGAAAAGACCCTCGGCGAGGAGGAGCCCCTCGTCGTCGCGGTGGATCCGGACGCCCTTCATGCGGCGCAGGCGGCCGATCATGGCGTCCAGTTCCGCGTCGGTGAGGGGCCACGGGTCGCCCGCCGGGGGCTTCTCCGCCAGGACCCACCGGAACGACCCGTGCGCGGAACGCTGAACGCCGCCCAGTTGGAAGATGCCGGGCAGGTCGGCAAGGCCCGGGAACAGGTTTCCCGCGACGCGAATGCCCCCGGCGGGGTCGGCGCGCAGCCGCGCCGCGGCGTCGGACAGCGCCTCGCGCCGGGTCCGCTGCGCCTCCGTGGGCGCGAGCCTGTCCCCGTACGCCGCGGCGATCTTCGCCGTCGGGCCGGCTGCGATCCCGGCCAGGAGGACGAGCGACAGGACGACCACGCCGCGCGGCACCCGCTGCCGGGCGTCGCCCGCGAACAGCGCGGCCGCGGCGAAGGCGCCGAGGGGCGCCAGGTAGTGGAACTTCCATGCCTGGTCGATGAACCGGATTGCGAGGAGGGGGACCGCGGCGGCCAGCAGCGGGAGATTCCATCCGCGCCGCGAGCGGACCTGCCACACGATCAGCGGCAGCAGCGGCGCCACGAGTTCGAGCAGCCGGCCCAGCGGCTTCGGATCGGCGAGGCGCTTCCAAAGCAGCCCCAGCGGGTCGGCGAGGAGCGGGTCGAGGATCCGCGCGGCGTAGGGCTGGGTCGGGCCGGTCAGCCACGGACGGAGGACGAACGCCAGAACCATCCAGACGCATGCCGACACCACCAGCCAGACCCCGATCCGTCGCCCGCGTCCGAGGAGGAGGACGCCGCCGGCCATGAGCACGGCGAAGGGGTACTCCTCCTTGCATGCCATCAGCAGGACCGCCGCGGGAAGGACGAGGGGCAGGCGACCGGACAGGAGCGCCGCGGCGAACGCCACGGCGAAGGTTGCGGCCCACGTCGTCGGATGGACGGGGAAGTCGAGGGCCGACACCATGCCCCGGTTGAACAGCAGGTAGGGGATGGCAATCCACGCCACCGAGATGGGGATGCGCCCCCGCCGGGCCAGGAGGACGACCGGAAGCGGTGCGAGCAGCACGAGCAGGTGCTCGGCAAGCAAGGCGGCGAAATCCGGGCGGAGCACGCGCGCGAGCGGCGCGAACGGGATGAAGACGGGGTCGAGGTGTTCGCTGAAGATCCGGGCATTGAGCGCGCCGAGGAACGGGTTGGGGTCCGAGAGACTGAACCGGTGCAGCGCCTGGGCGAAGATGCCGAGGTCGTAGTTGTGATAGCGGGCGTCCGCGGCCTTGAGCCACACGGGGACGAGAACCGCCACCACCAGTAGCAGAGCGGAGACGGCGTACACGGACCACAGGCGGCCGGCGCCCTCCGTCTGGGCTCCGGCGCGGTCTCCTGGTGTCCCGGCGTCCATCGAAGAAAGCCCCGGCGGCTGTCCGTTCCTCCGCGCCGACGATGCGGGAAGCCCCGTCCGAAGGCAAGCCGAGCGGAGGTCAGGCGGGCAGCGCAGCGGCGCGATCGGTGAACAGGAGCGGATGGTCCGCGAGTCGTGCGTCGAGGATGATCCACCGGTCGCCGGAGCGCGTCGCGCCGGGAAGGGGATGGATCTCCGCGGTGAGGGGATCGACCACGACGGGATCCCCGATGGCGGCCCGGGGCCCTGTCGCAATCCCGAGGCGGAAACGCCGAAAGAGGAGCAAATCGTTCTTGTGCCCGGCGCGGCGGGCGGCAAGGATGGCGGCGCCATGTCCAAACAACCGGGAGTCGCCATGAACCCTGCACGCGGACGCCTTCGCCTTGCCCTCACCGCCGTCACGGCCTGTCTCGCCGCCGCCACGGCCCCCGCCGCCCTGAGCGTCGTCAACGGCGACTTCGCGGACGTGGACGGTCTCGAGAAGAAGGGCGACGGCTGGTACGCGGGGGTGCCGAAGGGCTGGAGGGGCGCGGGGGGGGCCTACGCGGTCCACGCGTCGCGCGGGGCGACGCCGCCGGTGTGCAATCCGTCCACCCTCGGATTCCTCCGCCAAGACGTGGGCGTGCTCGACGCTTCCGCGGACGTCACGGTGGCCTTTGACGTCTCGGACCCGTGGAAGACGAACTCCGCGCTGGTCGCCTCGATCCTCGATGCCGACCTGCGAGAACTGGCTCAGGCCGAGTTCGAGCCCGGGCCGCGCCGCACGCTCGTTGCGAAGGGCGTGCCGGCCGGCACGCGCGTTGTCGTCGCGTTTCAAGCGTCGCGTTCAACGCCGGGCCTGGACAACGTGGCGGTGATGGTGACGCCGTCCGCCGCCGCGCCCGCGCCCGCTCCGGTCCGTGCGGACGACCGCGTGACCGTCGCAAGCTACTACTTCGGCAACTACCACCCGGGCGACCCGCGCAACGAGAAGGCCAGGGGGAAGGGCTGGGCGGAGTGGGAGCTCGTCAAGGCGGCGAAGCCGCGCTTCCCCGGCCATGTGCAGCCGAAGGTCCCTCTGTGGGGCTACACCGATGAATCCGACCCGAAGGAGATGGCGCGGAAGATCGACGCGGCGGCGGACCACGGCATCGATGCGTTCATCTTCGACTGGTACTACTACAACGACGGGCCTTTCCTCGACCGGCCGATCGACATCGGCTTCCTGCAGGCGACGAACAACGCGCGGCTCAAGTTCGCCTTCATGTGGGCCAACCACGACTGGATCGAAATCCACCCGTACCGGCGCGGGGCGGAGCGGACGGTGCTCTACCCCGGCGTGGTGACGCCCGCGAACTTCGACCGGATCTGCGATCACGTGATCCGGTCCTACTTCAGCCACCCGTCCTACTGGCGCATCGACGGGAAACCCTACTTCTCCTACTACGAGCTGACCAAGCTGATGGACGGCTTCGGCAGCGTGGAGGCCACGCGCGCGGCGCTGGACCGCTTCCGCGCCAGGGCGGTGGCCGCGGGCCTTCCGGGGCTCCATCTCAACGCCGTCGTCTGGGGTCGGCCGATTCTGCCGGGCGAGAAGAAGCCCGCCGACGCCGCCAAGCTCGTGAAGGACCTCGGCTTCGACTCCGTGACCTCCTACGTCTGGATCCATCACGTCGCGCTGCCGTCGATGCAGACCGACTTCGACTTCGTGCGCGATGCCTACCTGATGTACTGGAACGACGCGGTGCGCCGGTTCGACGTGCCGTACTATCCCAACGTGACGATGGGCTGGGACTCGAGTCCGCGCGCGCACCAGGACGACGAGTTCGGCAACTTCGGCTACCCGTTCATGCACACCATCGCCGGCAACACGCCGGAGCGCTTCAAAGCGGCGCTGGAGATGACGAAGCGCCGCCTCCTGGCCGTGCCCGGAGGCCCGCGGATCCTCAACATCAACTGCTGGAACGAGTGGACCGAGGGCAGCTACCTCGAGCCGGACACCGTGCACGGCATGAAGTACCTCGAGGCCGTCCGCGACGTGTTCGGGACACGCCCGTGAGGCGCGGGCCGGCGCGGCAGGCCGCCGTGGCGATGCTCGCGCTCGCGGGGCTTGCGGGCGCGTTCCCCGTCGGTGCCGACGGCGGCGCGGGCGTCGCGATCCGCGAGTTCCAGCCCGACAAACCCGTCAGCCGCGCGCGCCGTGCGGCGCCGGTGACGGCGGTTGTCGTGAACGACGGCGCGTCCGACGCGGAGGTGTCGGTCCGCCTGGCCGTGCCCGCGGGCGTCCGGGTGACGGAGGGCGCGGCCGCTCGCACGCTCCGCCTCGGGATGAACGACGGCGAGACGGCCGTGACGTGGACCCTCGAGGCCGACGCGGCCTGCGAGGCCGACCTCCGGGTGGACGTCGGGGTGGCGGGCGGTCCCGTCGCGAACCGCACGCTGCGGATGCGGTTCGAGGCGCCCGTGGACATGCGGAAGCTGCCGTACATCCCCGAGCCGGTCCCGGTGCCGACGGAGATCCTCGTCGGTGCGCACCATTGTCCGCTGTGGGAGTCCGATCAGGCCCACTTCTGGCTCAACGTGCTCAAGCACCCGGAGCGGACGCCCGCGCTCGGCTTCTACTCGCAGGACAACCCGGAGGTGTCGGACTGGGAGACGAAATGGGCCGTCGAACACGGCATCTCGTTCTTCGTCTACTGCTGGTACCGCGACGGCCAGGGCGGCCCCGTGAAGATGCGCTTCGGCAGCGCGATCCACGACGCGCTGTTCAAGTCGCGGTTCGCCGGCCGCATCAAGTTCACGATCATGTGGGAGAACCAGAATCGCGGGCAGGCCGGGGTGTCGGACGAACATGACCTGATGGTCAACCTGCTGCCGTTCTGGATGGAGAACTACTTCAAGAACCCCGGCTACCTCAAGGTCGACAACAAGCCCGTGCTCTTCATCTACCGCCCCGAGTTCCTCGTCGACGATCTCGGCGGCGTGACCAACGTGGTCCGGGCGTTCGACCGGATGCGGCAGGCCTGCCGCGAGGCCGGGTTCGACGGCCTTCACATCCTCGGCGAGTACCGCGGCCTCGATCCGCGGCATCTCGCGCACATGAAGGGCCTCGGCCTCGACGCGAGCTTCGCCTACTGCTGGCCCTTGGCCGGGAGCCCGGCGCCCGCGAAGGCGGTCGAGGCGCAGATGGGCTACATCCGGAAGACCCAGGAGCTTGCCATCCTCCCGCAGGTGGTCACCGTCTCGCAGGCGTGGAGCGGCTGGCGCGACGAGGGCAGCATCTGGAAGATCCCGCCCGCGGAGTTCGAAGGGCTGTTGCGGCAGGCGAAGGACTTCGTCGCCACGCTGCCGAAGGACCAGCTCGGGGCGCGGATGCTGCTGCTCGACAACTGGAACGAATGGGGCGAGGGCCACTACCTCGCGCCGTACCGCGAGTACGGCTTCGGCTACCTCGACGCGGTGCGGCGCGTGTTCTCGCCCGCCGCCGCGGCGCACAAGGACCTGATCCCCGAGGATATCGGCCTCGGCCCCTACGATGCGGCGATCCGCGGTCATTTCGCGCGCGAGGCGGAGCTGCGGCGCGAGCGGACGCGCCGGGTCGTCCGTCCCGGGGCGCCGGAGGGCCTGACCGGCTGGTGGACGTTCGACGAGGACGACGGCGCTCCCGTGGCCCTCGATGTGTCCGGTCATCGCCGCGGCGGCATCCTGCGCGACGCGAGGCGCGCCCCCGGCCGCGAGGGGAGGGCGCTGCTCTGCGACGGCGGCTGCGTCGAGGTGCCCGGCGCGGCGGCGTTCGCCGCAACGAACGGGCTGACCGTCGAGTGCTTCGTGCGCACCGACGCCGCCTCGCAGGAGAACCGGTGGATCGTCAACTGCGTCCACGGCGCCGACCCCGCCGCCGGATTCCGGCTCGGCGTTCTCAACGGGCGGCCGTGTTTCCAGGCGCCGCAGACGGCGTGGAGCCACCACCTGATGACGGCCGAGCCGTTGCCGACGGGGCGGTGGGTGCACCTCGCCGGCACGTTCGACGGCGCGACGATGCGGCTGTACGTCGACGGCGTCGAGCGCGGCGCAATGGAGCGGCCGGGTCCGCTTCGCCCCGCCGCCGGGCCACTGATCCTCGGCAGCTACGCCGTCGGCCACGGCAGCCACTTCGCGGGGGTGCTGGACGACGTGCGGGTCCTGGATTGCGCGAGGGCGCCGACGGTCCCGGCGGCCCCCCAGGGTCCGTAACGGGCGGCGATGCGCTCCCGGCGGCCTTCCGTGCACCGGAGGTCCGACCTGCCTGCCGCGGAGCGCGGAAAACCGTGACGCCGGAACCTGCGGCTGGCATTCTTCGTCCCGCCGCCACGGGCCGGACCGCGCCGGGCGGGAGAGGTGCCGTCATGAGCCGACTTGCGATCGCCGCCGCCGTCCTGCTGTCGAACGCCGCCCCCGGCGCGTTGAGCGTCTCGGGCCTCCACTGCGAGTACCTTCCGTCCCCGCAGGGACTCGACATCGCGAAGCCTCGCCTCGGCTGGGTCGTCGAGTCGCCGGAACGCGGTCAGCGGCAGTCGGCCTGGCGCGTCCTCGTCGCCTCCTCGCCCGCGGCGCTGGCGGAGGGCCGCGGCGACCTCTGGGACTCGGGGCGGGTCGAAGGCGATGCGACCGCGCAGGTCGTCTACGCCGGCCGGCCGCTCGCGTCGCGCCAGGCCTGCTTCTGGAAGGTGAAGGCGTGGGATCGCGACGGCGCCGAATCGGATTGGAGCGCGCCCGCCTCGTGGACCCTGGGCCTCCTCGCGCCGGCCGACTGGACCGCGCAGTGGATCGCGTTCCCCGACGGCTCGCCCGTTCACGCCGACCGCTCGCGCCTGCACCTGCCGCCCGCCCGGCACTACCGGCGCGCCTTCGCCGCAACCGGCGCGGTCGTCCGCGCGACGCTCCACGCGTGCGTGCTCGGCATCGCCGACTTCCACGTCAACGGCCGGCGCGTCGATGACGGCTGGTTCGCCACCGGCTGGGCCGATTACGCCAAGCGCGCCTACACCCGCGCCTGGGACGTCACCGCGCTCATGCGCCCCGGCACCAACGCCGTCGGCGCGATCGTCGCGGACGGCTGGTACGCCGGCTACGTCGGCTACGGCCTGCTCGTCGGCTACGGCCCTCACAAGACCGGCCGATCGTTCTACGGCAAGACGCCCGCCCTGCTCGCGCAACTCGAGATCGAGTACGCCGACGGCACGCGCGAGACCGTCGGCACCGACCCGGCGTGGCAGGTCAGCGGCGACGGCCCCTTCCGCGAGGCCGACATGATCATGGGCGAGGCCTACGATGCCCGCCGCGAGCGCGCCGACTGGTGCGCCCCCGGCGGCGCCGCCGACTGGCGCTGGGAGGGCGCCATCCCCGCCGCGGCCAACGGTCCCGCGAAGGCGCCGTTCAGCGACGGCCTCGGCACGCGCGAGATCGATCTCGGCTTCCGCGCCCCGCCGCGCCTGCAGGCTTACGCCGCCCCGCCGGTCCGCGTGACGCAGGAACTCCCCGCCCGCGCCGTCACCGAGCCCGCGCCCGGCTCGGCGATCTTCGATCTCGGCGAGAACTTCGCGGGGAACATCCGGCTGAAGGTGAAGGGTCCCGCCGGCACGCGCGTGCAGATCCGCTACGGCGAGATGCTCCACCCCGACGGCCGCCTGATGACCGAGAACCTCCGCAAGGCGCGCTCGACGGACTTCTACATCCTGCGCGGCGATCCGGACGGCGAGACGTGGGCGCCCCGCTTCACCTACCATGGCTTCCAGTTCGTCGAGCTCAGCGGCCTGCCGTCGAAGCCGGGCGCGGACGCCGTCACCGGCCTCGTGCTGAACAACGACACGCCGCAGGCCGGGACCTTTGCCTGCTCCGACGAGGTCCTCACGCGATTCTGGCGGAACTCGTGGCGGACCCAGCGCGCCAACTTCATCGAGATCCCGACCGACTGTCCGCAGCGCGACGAGCGCCTCGGCTGGATGGGCGACGCGCAGGCCTACGCCGGCACCGCCTGCTTCAACGCCGATGTCGCCGCGTTCTTCACGAAGTGGCTCGACGATGTCGTCGAGGCCCAGCGCGATTTTGGCGCCTACCCCGACTACTGCCCGTACCCGATGGCCCACGGCAAACCCGGGGCGACCCACGGCACCGCGTGGACCGACGCCGGGATCATCTGTCCGTGGACGGTCTGGCGCCGTTACGGCGACCTGCGGGTCATCGACCGCCACTGGCCCTCGATGAAGCGCTTCATGGACTGGCGCCTCCAGGCGGACCCCGCGCTGAAAGGCGTCGAGATCGGCAACACGTGGGGCGACTGGCTCAACGTCAACGAGCCGACGCCGATCCCGTACGTCGACGCCTGCTACCACGCCCTCAGCGCGCGCCTGATGGCGGAGATGGCGGAGGCGACGTCGCGCAAGGCCGAGGCCGCCGAGTACCGCAAGCGGCACGCGGATCTCGCGGCGGCGTTCGCGAAGACGCACCTGCAGCCGGACGGCCTTCCGAAGGTCGCCTCGCAGACCGCGTTCGTGCTGGCGATCGAGTCGGGACTCGTGCCGGCGGGCCGCGAGGCGGACTACGGCGCCGGCCTGGCCGCCCGCATCGCGTCGAACGACTTCCGGATGACCACCGGCTTCCTCGGCACCAAGGCGCTGCTGCCCGCGCTCACCGCGGCCGGGCGCTACGACCTCGCCGTGCGCCTCTTCCAGAGCCGGCGTTTCCCGTCGTGGGGCTACGAGGTGGAGCAGGGGGCGACCTCGGTGTGGGAGCGGTGGGACAGCTACACGAAGGAGTACGGTTTCAACGGCGCCTCCGGCAAGCAGAACGCGTCGATGAACAGCTTCAGCCACTACGCCTTCGGCGCCGTGATGGAATGGGCGTTCCGGTCGCTCGCCGGCCTCGACGCGCTCGAGCCCGGCTTCCGCCGCATCGCGATCCGTCCCGGGCCGCCGCGTCCCGGCAGCAACCCCGAGAACCCGCCCGTGTCGTGGGCGAGGGCGGAGCACCGCTGCATCCGCGGACGCGTTGTCAGCGACTGGAAGCTCGCCCCCGACGGCGCCTTCCGGCTCGACTGCGAGATCCCCGCCAACACGACCGCCGTCGTCTTCCTCCCCGCCACCGACCCGGCGTCGGTCCGCGAAGGCGGCCGCCCGCTGGCCGGGGCGAAGGAACTCGCCGCCTCCTCGGTCCCCGCCGGCCCCGGTCGCGTCGCGATCGAGGTCCCCTCCGGCCGCTACTCGTTCACGTCGACCTGGAAGCCGTAGCAAGGGCGGAGGGATGAGGCCTGAAACCTGAAAGACGGTCCCGGTCCTCGGACTTCGAACCTCAGATCGTGCGCTTCTTCCAACCCTTGGAAACGCCCTCCCCCCGGCCTTCCAAGGTTTGGAAGTCACAAACAAGGGGTGAAATCTGAAGGAAGGCACCGCGGACTCCGGCCCTCGGCCGGTTTGACCCTGACCCCCGACCTCCGACCTCTGACCTCTGACTTCTGACTTCTGCCCTCTGGCCGCCGCTCCGTCTCAGCCCGCGTCGTCGCGGCCGGCGGTGAGCGTGCGACGCATGAAGTCGAGCAGGGCGGGGAGGCGGGCGGACCAGAAGGCGCGGTCGTGGCCGCCGGAGGTTTCGGAGTAGTCGGCCGGCCAGCGGAGGCTCTCGACGAGGTCCCGGAACTCCCGCTGCGTGCCGAGGTGGCCGTCCTCCGTGCCGCAGGAGAGCCAGAGCTGCGGGCGCGGACCGTCCGTCGCGACGCGCCGGGCGAGCTCGAAGACGTCGTACTGCCCCTTCGGCAGGCCCGCCGCGAGCGCGGTCTGGAACGCCTCGCCGCGCGGGTGCGGGCGCGAGCTGAAGTAGAGCGAGCCGGAGAGGCAGCCCGCCGCGCCGAAGAGGTCGGGGTGGCGCAGCGCGAGCATCAGCGCGCCGTAGCCGCCCATGCTGATGCCGGCGATGCCGCGGGCTTCGCGGTTCGTGGTGACGCGAAAGGCGCGCTCGACCACTCCGCGCGCGTCGCGGACGATCGCGTCCTCCCACAGGCCCAGTCCGCCGGCGCGGCGGTCGTTGACGTAGTAGCTGCGGCCGCCCTCGGGCATCGCGATCAGGATCCGCGAGCGGGCGGCAAGCCCCTCCAGGTCGAACGTGCGCCACCAGGTCTCGCAGTCGCCGCCGAGGCCGTGGAGCAGGTAGAGCACCGGGAACGGGCCGCGACCGGGGGGACAGAGCACGCTCATGCGCGCCGGCCCGCCGAGGGAGAGGCTTTCGTAGCGAAGGGTAACCGCGTGCATGGGAGATCCCGGAGGTCAGGCGAATTCAGTGTTCAACAGCCAACATCCAACAACCAACATCCAACAACCAACATCCAACAACCAGCAACCAACGGCCAACGTGCAACATCCAAGCCGAAAACCGAACATCGAACGCCTTCATCGAACACCGAAGTCCGGTAGCCGACGTGAAACCTGAACCATGGAACTTGAAACTCCCGCTCCTACATCCTCATCCGTCCCGCGATCGCGCGTTGGAGCGTGACGGGGTCGGAGTAGGCGATGCCGCTGCCGACGGGGAGGCCGTAGGCGATCCGCGAGACCTTCACGCCGAGGGCGGCGAGCTTCGACGCAAGCCATTGGGCGGTCGACTCGCTTTCGGCGTCGGTGTTGAGGGCGAGGATGACCTCCTCGATCCGCTCGTCGCCGATCCGCCGGACCAGCGCCTCGACGCGCAGCTGGCGCGGGCCCTCGCCGCGCATGGGCGACAGGCGGCCCATCAGGGCGTGGTAGCGGCCCTGGTAGGCGCCGCTGGCCTCGATGGAGGCGATGTCCGAGGGATCCTCGACGACGCACAGGGACCGGGTCTCCCGCCGGGGGTCGGTGCAGATCCGGCAGGGATCCCGGTCGGCCGGCGTCATCGCCCCGCAGGTCGAGCAGAGCCGAACCTGCGATTCGAGTCCCTGGAGGGCGGAGATCAGGTCCGCCGTCGTTCCGCGGCCGCGGTCGCGGACGAGCCGAAGCGCGATGCGCTCCGCCGAACGCCGCCCGAGCCCCGGCAGTTTTGCCAGGGCGCTCACCAGCCGGTCCACAGCTTCAATCACGGCAGAGTTCCGGACACCGGGTTCAGAACGGCAGCTTCATGCCCGGAGGGAGGTTGAGGCCGCGCGTGACGGACTCCATCTCCCGGCCGACCATGTCGCGGGCGGACTTGAGGGCGCCATCGACGGCGGCGAGGACGAGGTCCTCCAGCATGCCGACGTCGGAGGGGTCGACGCATTTCGGGTCGATGCGGATCTTCTCGACGGTCATGTCGCCGCGCGCGGTGACGGTGACCATCCCGCCGCCGCTGGAGAACTCGACCGACTTGCCCGCGAGCTGCTCCTGCGTCTCCCCGATCTTCTTCTGAAGGTCGGCCGCCTGCTTCATCATCTTCATTATGTTCATGCGATGGGTTCCCGTGGCGCCCGCGCGGCGGACGCCGGTGCTATTCGTGGATGTCGACGATCTTGCCGCCGAAGCTCTTCATGATGGACTTCACGCCGGGGTCCTCGATCAGTCTCTTCCGCGCGTTGCGCTTCGCCGACTCGTCGGCCGGAGGCTCCCCGGGCGGCGGCTGCGGGGCGGATGCCGGGGGCCGGGCCGCCCCGGACTCCGGGGCCGGCGGTGCGGCGCGGCGGGGGGCGGCGGGGGCCGGAACCGCGGCATCGACGAGTTGGAAGGCGACGGAGACCTGCCGCTGCAGGGCGCGCGACAGGGCCTTCTCGACCGGCTCGCGCTGTGCGGCCGCCTCGAGGAAGGTCAGGCGATCGGCGGCGGCGCGGGCGAGGCCGAGCGTGACGCGGTCGCCATCGACGGAGACCACCTGGGTGGCCTTCAATTCCGCGCCGAGTCGGGGCTTCGCGACGGCGATCCGGTCGACGGTGGCGCTCCACGCGGCGGCGAGGGCGCCGGCCGCCGCGGCCCCGGCGGCGGGCTCGCGGACCGACGGGGATGGCGTCGAATCCTCCTCCTCCGAGCCGGACTCCGTGTCGTCGGCAGCGGGCGGAGGGGGCGCATACGGCCGGGCCGCCGGCGGCGCCGGCGGCCGAACGGGCGTCGGGCCGGCGGCCGGTGCGGGAGCCTCCTCCGGCGCGCCGGCGGCCAGCATCGCCTTGCACTCGTTGAGGCGGCGGATGAGCTCGTCGGTCTGGACGGTGGCGGCGGCGCGCGCGCAGCGCATCAGCGTCGTTTCGAGAAGCGTCCGGGGGGACAGGGAGTAGCGGACGCGGCCCTCGGACTCCATGAGGACCTCGATCATGCGCAGGAGGCGGGCGTCGGTCGTCGCGGCGGCCTGGGCCTCCAGGATCGAGGCCTGTCCCGCCGCGATGTCGAGGGCGGCGATGCCGCCGGCGGACCGGACGATGAGAACGTTGCGGAAGTGCTCGATCAGTTCGACGAGGACGCGCCCGAGGTTCTTTCCGTGGGCGTCGAGCGCGCCGACGGTGGCGACGATGGCGGCGAGGTCGCCGCGCAGGACGGCGGCGGCGAGATCCTCCAGGCTGCGGCGCGAGACGAGGCCGAAGACGGAGAGGACGTCGTCCTCGCCGATCGTCTTCCCGCGGAAGGAGATCAGCTGGTCGAGGGCGGACTCGGCGTCGCGCAGGCCGCCCTCCGCGCCGCGGGCGATGGCCAGCAGGGCGTCCTCGCTGGCCTCGATGCCCTCGGCCTTCGCGATCTTGGCGAGGTGGCCCATGATGTCGCGCATCGGGATCCGGCGCAGGTCGAAGCGCTGGCATCGCGAGATGATCGTGGTGGGCACCTTCTGCGCCTCGGTCGTCGCGAAGATGAACTTCACGTGGGCGGGTGGTTCCTCGAGCGTCTTGAGGAGGGCGTTGAACGAGGAGGGCGACAGCATGTGGACCTCGTCCACGATGTAGACCTTGTACGGGCCGCGCGCGGGGGCGTAGGCGACGTGGTCGATGATGATGTCGCGCACCTTGTCGACCTGCGTGTTCGAGGCGGCGTCGAACTCCAGCACGTCGAGGCTCGACCCCTCGGTGATCTCGCGGCAGGAGTCGCAGACGCCGCAGGGGGTGGGGGTGGGGCCCTTCGCGCAGTTCAGCGCCTTGGCGAAGATGCGGGCGATGGAGGTCTTGCCGATGCCGCGCGGGCCGACGAGGAGATAGGCGTGGGCGATGCGCTTCGCGTCGATCGCGTTGCACAGGGTCCGCGTGACGTGCTGCTGTCCGACGACGTCGTCGAACTGCTGCGGCCGCCATTTCCGTGCCAGGACTTCGTACGCCATGATCCGCCTGTGTCGGGGAGGTCGGTCTCCCGGTGTCGCGCGGCGGGAAGGGGCCAGGTGATCCTACGGCGCCCGGGCGGCATGACGTACCGCTGCTCCCTTCCGGGCCTGACGGGATTGGCCCGCGCCCTGTCGCATAGGGCCCGGCCCCAAAAATTCCCGCCGCGCAACGGGCCACGCTATCACGCCCGCCGGGGCATCGCAAGGCAGGCGCGACGGCCCGCATCTTCGGGACAGAGCCCGGGAGTCCGGCCTCCGCCCGTGTGACGTGCGCACGGGCATCCGGAAGCGGAACCGGCGGGATCCGCGGCTCGTCCGGTTCCTGTCGCGCGCCGGGTGCCGTCGCCTTCGGGGAGCCGCTACCGCCACCAGTCGTCGGTGCGGCGGCGGAGGGCGTCGAGGAAGTCGGCGAAGGCGCGGCGGGGGGCGCGGCGCTCGTAGGGCGGGGGGCCGACCACGATCTCGTCGTCGACGCGTCGTTCGCCGGGCGTCTCGGTTCCGCCGCCGAAGAAGCCCTCGAAGGGGCGGCGGGGCCGGGCGACCTCCTGGAGCAGGGTCTGCCGCCACTCCGCGCCCGCGGCCTGGAACAGGAAGATCGCCAGCACAAGGGTCATCGGGCGGAAGTCGGGGCCGAGCACGCTCCAGACGCCGAGGCCGACGGCGAAGGCGCGGCCGATCCACGAGGCGATGCGCGTGGCCAGCAGCCGGCCGAGAAAGGGCGAGAGGAAGGCGCGGAAGATGCGGCCGCCGTCCATCGGAAACGACGGGATCAGGTTGAAGAGCGCGAGCGTCAGGTTGACCTGGCCGAGGAGTCCGGCGACGAGAGCGGCCGGCCGGGCGCCGGCGGCGTCGAGCAGTTTCGCGGCGAGGGAGCCGGCGAGGGCGAGGAGGAGGCTGACGGCGGGGCCCGCGGCGGCGATCAGCATCTCCTGCCGGGGGCTGCGCGGGAGGCACTCGAGCTGGGCGACCCCGCCGATCGGCAGGAGGACGATGTCGCGGGCGCGGCAGCCGAACCGCATCGACACCAGCGCGTGGCCCAGTTCGTGCAACGCGATGCTGGCGAAGAAGCCGGCCATGGCGGCGAGGCCGAGAACCCAGAGCGACATCGGGAACTGCAGCAGCAGCAGCGGCAGCAGGATCAGCAGCGTGATGTGCACCCGGATCGGGATGCCGGCCACGCGGGCGATCGTGTAGGCGTGCGAGAACATGGGGCGCTACTGTCGCCCCGGCGGTCGCCGGAATCAACCCCAACCGTCCGGCGGCGCCGGCTCAGGGCGAGGTGAGGATGTCGAGCCAGGACTCGCCGTTGCGACCGAGGGCCCAGGCGCCGCGGTCCGGGACGACGAGGCGGCGTCCGTTGCGGCCGAGGACGGCGGGATCGGCCTGCAGCACGAGGGTGGCGCGTCGCCCGAGTTTCTCCGTTTCCTCCGCGGTCGCGTTGCGTCCGCGGAGCGGCACGCCGCCGTCGGTCGCCGCAACGACGATCGCGCCGCCCGCGTAGGGCTCGCCGCGCCAGAGCGACGGGTAGAGCGTGAAGTAGTTCGGCCGCCGCTTCGCGGCGAAGGCCAGTTCGAACCCGGCCGGGTGCGCGTCGAGATGGGCCTCCAGCGAGAAGGGGCGCCCCTCGGCCATCGCGAGGTACGGGGCGACCGGGTTGATGCCGAAGAGGTTCAGGCCACTGTAGTTGCCGTGGTCGGGCTTCAGCTTCTTTGCTTGGAACCAGCGGCGGAACTCGGGGTTGAGCAGCACGCCGACCTCGAAGTGCAGGTGGGATCGCTCGACGGGAATCACGCTGACCGGCGTGCGGCCGAGCCGGCCCAGCCGCGCGCCGCGGGCGATCCGCTGGCCGGCCCTGAGGTCCCGGGTGATCTCGTCGAGGTGCGCGTAGAGCGTGTAGAGGGGGCCGGCGGGATCGTCGTGGACCATCGCGACATACAGGCCGTAGTCGGAGTTGCCCGCGATGCGGTTGACATGCGCGACGGTGCCGTCGGCCGCGGCGAGGACGTCGTCGAGCGCGTTGCGCTTCCGGTCGCGTTGCAGCGGGACGATGTCGATGCCCTCGTGGAACGACGGGAGCACGCTCTTGCCGTAGGCGGCGGTGCGGACCGAGCCGTAGAGGCCCGACTCGGGGCGGCCCGACGCGGTCGGCATGAAGATGCCCGGCGCGTTGGTCGCGACGAGGTTGGTCTGCGCGGTGGGGAAGCCGAACTCGACGTAGCGTGGCGGCGCGGCGGTGACGGCGGGGCCCGGCGGCCGGGGCTCGGGCTGGTCCTCGCGCTCGGGGCAGCCGCGCAGCAGCGTCGAGAGCAGCGAGGCGGCGACGACGACGGAGCACGCCGCGACGACCCAGCGGCGGACGACGTTCCACCGGATGCCCGGGGCCGGACCCCGGGGCTCGGACGGCAGCGTGTAGCGGCCGGGGAAGGACGGGCGCGACCCGATCATCGGGGGCCGTCCGCCGCGTGCAGGGTCCGTTGAATCACGTTCGCAGCTCCTGAAAAGGGTTTCCCGCCATGCGCGGAAAGCCGCCCATTGTCCGCACCGGGCGCCGCGAGTCAACCCCGACGGCGGTGGAGCGTCACGTGGAGAGGATGCGCCGGGCCTCGTCGAGGAAGATGCCCTTGAGGTTCATGCGCAGGGCCTCGGGGTTTCCGGCGTAGCGCAGGCCCATCTCCTCGGTGATCTCGCCGCCCTTGATCATTCCGAAGAGCGCCTGGTTGAAGGTCTGCATGCCGTCCTCGTTGCCCGTCTCGATGGCGGCGGACAGCTTCTCGATCAGGTTCCGCTCGACGAGCTTCCGGACGGTCGGCGTGTTGATGAGGATCTCGACCGCCGGCCGCACGCCGCCGCGGAGACCCGGCACGAGCCGCTGGCAGAAGACGGCGCGAAGGTTGTCCGCCAGCGCCATGCGGAGCGGATCGCGCTCGGACGACGGGAAGAAGTCAAGGATGCGCGGAACGGCCTGCGCGGCGGTGCCCGTGTGCAGGGTGGTGAGCACGAGGTGGCCGGTCTCGGCGGCGGCGAGCGCGGCCATGAAGCTCTCGGCGTCGCGCATCTCGCCGATCATGATCACGTCGGGATCCTGCCGGAGCACGTGCTTGAGGCCGGCATGGAACGAGATGGTGTCGAGGCCGACCTCGCGCTGCGAGACGACGGACATCGCGTTGTCGAAGACGTACTCGATGGGATCCTCGATCGTGATGATCCGCCGCTTGAGCGTGGCGTTGATGTTCTGGACGATCGCCGCGAGGGTCGTCGACTTGCCGCAGCCGGTGGTGCCGGCCGCGAGGATGATGCCGCGGGGCGACATCGAGAGCGCCTTGATCTGCGGCGGGAGGTGGAGGTCCTCGAACGACGGGATCTGCGCCTTGACGTAGCGCATCGCAAGCGTGCAGCAGCTGATCGACTGGAAGGCGTTGACGCGGAACCGGCCGACGCCCTCCTCCGCGAACGAGAAGTCCGCCTCGTGATGCGTGCGGAACCGGTCGTTCAGGTGCGCGGGCATGATCTCGTGGCACAGGGCGGCCACGGAGTCGGCGTCGATGGGCTCGTAGCCGCTCTCGACGAGCTGCTGGTGAACGCGGTAGACGGGCGGGTGGCCCGACGTGATATGGATGTCGGAGGCTTCGGCGGCGACCGCGCGGGTCAGTAGTTCTCGCAGTGAGGACATTGGGTGCCGGCCTTCTTCGAGACGCACTTGAGGCGCTTCTGCACGTCCGTCGGAAGGTCGGTGAACATCAGCCACACCCGGTACATGTCCCTCGCCTTGACGAAAGCGGACTGCACCACGACGCCGCAGCAACGGGTTGCCAGGGCCTGCGAGTCCTCGCCGGGGAACTGGAGATCCATCTCCATGATCTTGTACGGCTCGATCTCGCGCTGCGAGTAGAACTGGACGCCGAGCGGGCAACAGCGGAACGAATCCGGCTGCTGCTGTGTGTCCTCTTCCCCGCAGAAAACCATCACGGAACGTGCACCCACGGAATTGATTTGTCCCTTCACACGAAATCGATACCACCGCACCCCCCGCCTGTCAAACGTTCCCCCGTCTTCGGCCGGTCCCCCGGGGGTGCCGCGGAGACCCGGCGCGCGTTCGCGACCGCCACCCTGCGTGGGTCCGGGGGGCGCCGGATGCCGGGGGTCTTGCCGGCGATCCGCCGGATCCGGCCCCCCCCGTTCCCCGGAAGGCGCAAGGGAAGGAGGAACGGCTTCCGCCGGGGCCGCATCCGGGGTATGATGTCCGGACACGTACGGATCGGAGATCCACATGAAGGCGCGACGGGCAAAGGTGGTCAGGGAGACCAAGGAGACGCAGATCTCCGTCGACCTCGATGTCGACGGACGGGGCGTCTACAGCATCGACACGGGCATCCCGTTCCTGTCGCACATGATCGACCTGCTCGCCAAGCACGCCCTGTTCAACCTGACCGTCAAGGCCCGCGGCGACCTCGAGGTCGACTACCACCACACCGTCGAGGACCTCGGCCTCGTGCTGGGCGACGCGCTGAACCAGGCCCTCGGCGACCGGAAGGGCATCGCGCGCTACGGCCAGAGCCTGCTGCCGATGGACGAGTCGCTGAGCCTCGTCGCCGTCGACCTCGGCGGCCGGCCGTACCTCGTTTACGAGATCGCCAACCGGAAGAAGCGCATCCGCGACTTCGACGTCGGCCTCATCGAGGAGTTCTTCCGCGCCTTCGTCACGCAGGCGCGGATGAACCTCCACATCGCGCACCTCTACGGTGCGGAGCCGCACCACGCCTACGAGTCGGTCTTCAAGGGCCTCGCGCGGGCCCTGCGCATGGCCTGCGCCCGCGACCCGCGGGTGTCGGGCGTTCCGTCGAGCAAGGGCGCGATCTGACCGGGCCTGCCCCGGCCCGCGCCATCGAAAGGACTCAACGCCGTGATCGGTATCGTCGACTATGGAATGGGCAACCTCGGCAGCGTCGCCAACGCCTGCCGCTTCCTCGACCTCCGGGCCGAGGTCATCGCCGACCCGTCGGAACTGGCCGCGTGCCGCGCCGTCATCCTGCCGGGCGTCGGCGCCTTCGGGGACTGCATGGAGCATCTGGCCCAGCGCGGCTTCAGCCCGGTGATCAAGGCGTGGATCGCGGCGGACCGCCCGTTCCTCGGCATCTGCGTCGGCCTCCAGGCGCTGTTCGAGTCGAGCGAGGAATCGCCCGGTGTCGCCGGCCTCGGCGTGCTCAAGGGCACCGTCCGCCGCTTCACGATCGACCCGTCCCTGAAGGTTCCGCAGATGGGCTGGAACCGCGTGCGGCGGGCGCGGGCGGACGAGCCGATGTTCGCCGGCGTGCCGGACGCCTCGTTTTTCTACTTCGTCCACTCCTACTACGCCGCCCCGGCCGACCCCGCCGTCGTCGCGGGAACGACGGAGTACGGCATCGACTACTGTTCGGCCGTGCGCTCGGGCTCCGTCTTCGCCGTCCAGTTCCACCCGGAGAAGAGCCAGGCCGCCGGCCTCCAGATGCTCCGGAACTTCGGCGCGATCGTGCAGGGCGGGGGAGGCGCGGCGTGAAGCCGTTCGTCATCCTGCCCGCGATCGACCTGCGCGGCGGCCGCTGTGTCCGCCTCCGCCAGGGCCGCGCCGACGCCGAGACATCCTATTCGGCCGACCCCGTCGCCGTCGCGCGCCAGTGGGCGGAGCAGGGCGCGCCGTGGCTCCACGTCGTCGACCTCGACGGCGCGTTCGCCGGGAAGCCGGTCCACACCGCGCTGATCGGCGAGATCGCGAAGGCCGCCGGGATCCCGATCGAGGTCGGGGGCGGGCTGCGGACCGATGCCGACATCCGGGCCACGCTCGACGCCGGCGTCGCGCGCGTCATCCTCGGCACCCGCGTCTGCGCCGACCCCGGCGAGGCCCGCCGTCTCGCCGCATGGCTCGGCGACCGGCTTGCGGTCGGCATCGATGCGAAGGACGGCATCGTCCAGGTCCGCGGCTGGACCGAGGGCGGCGACCTGCGCACGACCGGTCTCGCCCGCCGCATGGAGGAGGCCGGGGTCCGCACGCTCATCGTCACCGACATCAGCCGCGACGGCATGCTGCAGGGCGTCAACGCCGCCGCGATGGACGAGGCCTGCGCCGCCGTCGCCTGCAACGTCATCGCCTCCGGCGGCGTCACCACCGCGGCCGACGTCACCACCCTCCGCCACCTCGCCCGCCCCAACCTCTGGGGCGCCATCGCCGGCCGCGCCCTCTACGAAGGCGCCGTCACGCTGCCCGAGCTGCTGAGGGCCGCGGCGGACGGGGGAGGAGAGTAGGGAGTCGGGAGTGGGGAGTGGGGAGTGGGAAGGCGGACGAACGCCGAACATCGAACATCCAACATCGAAGTTCGGATTCAACAGCCAACGTCCAACAACCAACATCCAGTGGAGGTCTTCGTTCGGGCTCGCGGTAGCTCGCCCCTCCATCAGCCGGACTTCGATGTTGGATGTTCCTTGTTCGGCGTTCGGTGTTCGCACCCCGTTCCCATTCGCCTGCCCCCATTCGTTTGTCATCCTCCGTCCGGCGCGATGGGGAAGGGCTGAGGGATGAAACCCGAAACCCGAAAGAAGCCGGACATCAGTGTTTGTGCCCCGTCCTCATTCGGTTGCCCCCATTCGTTTGCTATCTTCCGTCCGGCGCGATGGGGAAGGGATGAGGGATGAAACCCGAAACCCGAAAGAAGCCGGACATCCGTGTTCGTGCCCCGTCCTCATTCGGTTGCCCCCATTCGGTTGTCATCTTCCGTCCGGCGCGATGGGGAAGGGATGAGGGATGAAACCCGAAACCTGAAAGAAGCCGGACATCCGTGTTCGTGCCCCGTCCTCATTCGGTTGCCCCCATTCGTTTGCCATCTTCCGTCCGGCGCGATGGGGAAGGGATGAGGGATGAAACCCGAAACCTGAAAGAAGCCGGACATCCGTGTTCGTGTCCGTCCTCATTCGGTTGTCCCCATTCGGTTGTCATCCTCCGATCGGGGCGGCGGGATCCGTGCGATCCGCGGAATCCGTGATTCGTCCGGATCCGGCGCCGTACCTCGGGCCGCGCTGTTCGGTTCTCAGATCCCCGCGACGAGTTCGTCCCAGCGCTTCTTCTGCCGCTCGATTTCCGTGAACCGCGCCTGGTTGTCGGGCTTGTCGCCGATTTCCAGCAGGCAGAATCCGCTCCAGCCGATTCGCTTCAGGAAGGCGAGCTGGGTTTCGTAGAACTTCGCCTCGGTGTAGTTCGTCGCCGTGAGATCGTGCACGTGGACCGTTCCGGCGAGGTGGGGGCGGACCTTCTCCAGGTTGGCCGCGAGACCCTCGCCTTGCGTGTCCCGGAAGTCGCTGTTGAGGATGACGCGGATCCCCGGCTCGCCGACGGCCTTGGCGATCGTCGCCAGGTGAGGCAGCAGGCCGGCGCTGCCGTGCGCTTCGAGCCGCAGCTCCACGCCGAGCGCCGCCGCCACGGGCGTCAGTTGCCGGAGGGCCCCTGCGATCTGCGCGAGCGTCTTCTCTTGCGGCACGTCCTTGTGGAAGTCGTTCGGGAAGACGCGGAGCCCCGGCGCTCCGAGGTCGGCGCAGAACTGCAGCAGCTCCTTCGTCCGTTCGACGGCCTTGCCTAGCGTGGCGGCATCCGGCGAATCGTAGCGCTCGCCGCAGGCGACGCCGACGAGCCGGACCGGGCTGTCGGCGAAGCGCCGGGCCGCCTCCGTCCGCGCCGTCTTGGCGCTCGCGAGTTCGAGGCCGTGCGCGAACTTTGAATCGGTCCGGAGTTCGACCCCGAACATGCCGAACTTCGGGAGGAACTCGATCAGCTCGGGAATCGTCCACTTGCTGCCGATCATGTAGGTCGTCAGCCCCAGCCTCGGGCCCTTCGGGGCGCCGGCCGCGAAGGCAACGGGCGTCGCCATCGCAGCGGTCATGGCTGCGCTCCGCGCCAGGAACTCTCGTCGTGTCATGGGGGTCCTCCCGGGGGTGTCATACGCGGTCGGGAACTTCGAATCCCTTGCGGTACTCCCGCTTGAGATGCCGGTTGGCCTCGTCGGCGAATGCGCCGGTGAACCGTTCGGCCGCCGGATCGAACTGCAGGAACGGCCCGAGCGTCGGAGGCGTCTTGCGGACGTCGATGCCGTTCGCCTCGAGGTGGGCGCTCATCCGCTCCCAGGCCCGCAGGAAGTCGGCGTTGAAGGCGACGCGCTCGCGGATCTGCTCCGGCGCGACCTCCCTGCCGAGCCGGTGCGAGATGTTGCCCAGGTGCACCAGTCCCGTCGAGACGTGGGCCTCGGCGATGTCGTAGTACGGCATGGCCTCCCCGCCGCGCACCGCGTCGAAGAACGCGTTCCGGGGCGACTTCAGCGACGGCGCGAACTCCTTGACCAGCTTGCCGGCCTGGTCGAAGGCCTTGTTGCCCACCGTGCAGCCGCCTTCGCATCGCACGGCCGTCGTGTAGGACTGACCGTGGAACGAATCCATGTCCTGCTGGCCCCAGGCTCCGCCCTTCCAGAGGCTGCGGTCCCGCGGCAGCGCCCGCATCTCGTAGAGGATCGGCAGCGGCTCGTAGTCGAAGAATGTGAGCTGCGTGTTCGGCGTCTGGCCGTCGTCGTCGTAGCCGAAGCGTCCGCCCACGCTCAGCACGCTTCGCGGCATGCCCTTGCCGGCGATCTCGCGGGCGCCGTCCAGCAGGTGGATGCCCCAGTTGCCGAGTTCCCCGTTGCCGTAGTCCCAGTCCCAGTGCCAGTCGTAGTGCAGGTTCTGCCGCATGACCGGCTTCACCGGGGCCGGGCCGCACCAGAGGTCGTGGTCGAGCGTCGCGGGGATCGCGGTCGGCGCGGAGACCTTGCCGATGCTGGTCCGGGCGCCGTAGCGCACCGCATGGATGTAGAGCGGCTTCCCGAGGTTCCCCTCCACGGCGAAGCGGGCGGCTTCGCGGAATCCCGCCATCGAGCGGGTCAGCGTCGACGAGTACATCAACCGGCCGTACTTCCGGGCCGCCTCGATCATCTTCCGGCCTTCAAACAGGTTGTGACAGACCGGCTTCTGGACGAACACGTGCTTGCCCGCCTGCGCGGCATGGATGCTGGCCAGCGCGTGCCAGTGGTTCGGCGTCGTGACCCAGACGGCGTCGATGTCCTTTCGTTCAAGCAGCTTCCTGTAGTCGCCGAAGGTCTCCGGCTTCTCCTTGTGCGCGTCGCAGTCCTGGACCGCGAAGGCGAGGTTGGCGGAGTCGACGTCGCAGAGCGCGGCGATGCGGACGCCGGGCACGGCGCGGCAGGCCTTCATGTCGTTCCGGCCCATGCCGCCGATCTTGACCTTCGACCCCATGCCGATGAAGGCCACCCGGATGGCGTTGTTCGCACCCTGCGCGCGCAGATGCGTGGCGGCGGACAGCGTTGCGGCCGCGACCACGGTTGTCCTCAGGAAGTCCCGGCGTCTCATGTCGCTCCCTCTCCCGTGTGCCGATCGCGATCGACGGACACCGGCGTACGCGATTCGCGCATGCAAGTCAACAGGCGGGATCAACATCGAACACCGATCACCCAACATCCGGCAACCAGCATCCAGTGGAGATCTTCGTTCGGGCTCGCGGTAGCTCGCCCCTCCATCAGCCGGACTTCGATGTTCGTTGTTCGGTGCTCGGTGTTCGTGCCCCGTCCTCATTCGGTTGTCCCCATTCGGTTGTCATCTTCCGCTCGGCGCGATGGGGAAGGGG
>VGWF01000081.1 GCA_016873715.1 Lentisphaerota bacterium
CCCCGGCGGGGTCCGCGGCCGCGCGCGGCGATGCCCCCGCGGCGAAGCCGGCGGCGCCGGCCGCCACCGTCGCTGCAAGCATCCGCCGCCGCGTCATCGTCCGGGGTTCGTGGGACAAGGCAGGGGTCTCCGGGTCACGCGTAGAAGCCGGCCTCGTAGGCGGTGTCGAAGAGGGCGACGATGTTCTCCGGCGGCACCTCGCCCTGGATGTTGTGGACGTTGTTGAAGATGTAGCCGCCGCCCGGCATGAACGCCTTCACGTGGCGGCGGACGTTCTCCGCGACTTCGGCCGGCGTGCCGCGCGGGAGGACGTGCTGGGCGTCGCACCCGCCGCCCCAGAAGACGAGGTCGCGGCCGAACTGGCGCTTGAGGTCCGCGGGGTCCATGTCGCGCGCGCTGGTCTGGACCGGGTTCAGGATGTGGATCCCGTTGTCGAGCAGTTCGGGCACAAGCGGACGGCAGCCGCCGCAGGTGTGGTACCAGATCTTCGCCTTCGTCCGCGAACGGATGTACTGCACGAGCTTCCTGTGTCGCGGCTTCACGATCGCGCGGTAGAGGTCGGGGTGGAAGAGGGGGCCGTTCTGGCCGGCGATGTCGTCGCCGATCATGATGACGTCGACCACGTCGCCGACCTCGTCGAGGAAGACGCGGAACCAGTCCATCCAGAACTTCAGCGTCTGTTCCAGCATCGCCTCGCAGAACTCCGGCTGCGTGAGCAGGTCGCAGAACCACTGCTCGAGGCCGCGGAGGTACCAGCAGATCTCGTAGACGACGCCGGAGATGCCGCTGACGACGGCGTAGGGCGTCCCGCGCCGCAGGGCGAGGGCGCGCTCGCGCAGGCCGGCGAAGCGCGTCGGGTCGTCGCCCTTCGGCCACGGGTGGGCGCGGACGTCGTCGATCGTCGCGTTCGCCAGCGGATGGAGCGTGATGTCCATGTAGAGCGGCTGGTCGTCCGGCATCGACCACCGGATGCCGAACTCGTCGACCAGGTCGTGCCAGGCGCGCCCGTCGCGCTCGGCCCTCACGATGCCGCCCTTCCACGAGGCCGGTGCGCCGGCGGCGATGTAGCGCGTGTCGACGTGGAAGCGTTCCAGGACCTTCTCGCAGGGCTTCGCGAGCTGCTGGACGGCGTCCGCGATGACGAGGTCGTCCGCGATCCCGAGGTGGCGGATCAGCTTCGCGTAGGCGTTCTTGTGAATGCCGGTCTGGTTGCCGCCGAGGTCGATCGGAACGCGGTCCGGCGCCTCGTGGTTCAGAGTCTTCAGCACCCGCTCCCGCGACGTCATCGTTTCCCGTCCGCGCATGGCCGCACCCCTCGGTTGTGCGCCGCCAGAGTGTCACGACGGACGCGCGGACGGAAGCATGAAGATCAACACCGAACACCGAACATCGAACACCCAACATCGAACATCGAAGTCCGAAAGACAGATGAGAAGCCAGCATCCAGCTCAGATCCGCAATCGCTGCTCGTGGCTCCCGGCGACGGCGGCGGATCCGGGATTGCGATTACGAGCAGGATGCCAACCGCACGTCGCAATTCGGACCTCGGTCTATCCACCGACACTCGCCATCCCAACGAGGAACTCCCTCCCCCGGCTTGCCTTTCGTGGTCGGCGGTTCATCATGCGGCCATGAACAACCTGCGAACGTCCTTCGCCGAATCCCGCCGCCGGTTCCTCGGCGGCGCGCTGGCCGCCGGCGCCTCGGCCGCCCTGTCGGCCCGCGATTCCGTCCGTGCCGCGGACGCCCCCGCGCCCGCCGCCCCGCCGCCACCGGGCCGGAAGATCAAACTGGCCCTGATCGGCTGCGGCGGACGCGGGTCGTGGGTCGGCGATCTCTTCACGAAGCACGGCGGGTACGAGATCGTCGCGGTCGCGGACTACTTCCCCGAGCGCGCGCAGAAGGCGGGCGGGGCATTCGGCGTTCCGGCGGAGCGGCGGTTCTCGGGTCTGGGTGCGTACCGGAAGGCGTTGGCGTCCGGCGCCGAGGCGGTGACGGTCGTCAACGTGCCGCACTTCCACCCGCAGCACGCGCGGGCCGCCATCGAGGCCGGGCTGCATGTCTACGCGGCGAAGCCGGTGGCCGTCGACGTGCCCGGCGCGCTGTCGGTGCAGGAGACCGGCCGGCTGGCGACGCAGCGGAAGCTCGTCTACCTGGTCGATTACCAGATGGGCAACGACCCCGTGAACCTCGAGGTCGTGAAGCGCATCCATGCCGGCGGGCTGGGACGGCTCATGCACATCGACAGCCTCGGCTTCTCGCCGCCGTGGGGTGAACCGCCGATCAAGACACAGGAGGACCGCCTGCGCTGGTGGCACGCGACAACGGCGCTGTCGGGCGACGTCATCACCGAGAACACGGTGCACTCGATCAACGCGGTGCTCTGGGCCGTCGGCCGCCGTCCCGTCGCCGCGATCGGCCGCTCGCGCATCGGTCGCGACCATCCGACGTGCGAGTTCCGGCAGGTCTACCTCGTCACGTACGAATTCGAGGACGGCCTGCTGTGGACGCACCGGTGCCAGTCTCTGCGCAACGAGCTGGAGTGGCAGCTGAAGTTCGATGCCTACGGCGACAAGGCCACGGCGCTCGTCAGCTACCGCGGCAAGTCGTACGTCCGCGGCGGGCCGATGCATTACGGCGGCGGCGAGGTGGTCAGCCTCTACGACCAGGGCGCGATCCGCAACATCGCGGAGTTCCACCGCGCCATCTGCGAGGGGCGGACCGACAATCCGACCGTGCAGCAGGCCGGCGACGACGTCCTCACCGCGGTGCTCGGGCGCGAGGCGTGCACCCGCGGCGAAGCGGTGACGATGGAGGCGATCCTGAAGGAGAACCGGGCGCTTCCGTTCGACCTGACCGGCCTTGTCGCGTAGGCCCCGGCCGGAAGAGACGACACCAAGCCGCAACGGTCGCGAAGAACGGAAGACGGAAGGAGCCGGTGACTCGAAGATGAAGACACGCTTGGGTTGGGGATGGGCGGTCGGGGCTGCGGCGGTGGTTGGCGGTCTGACTTTGGGGACGGCGGCGATGGCGGCGGAGCGGCCGGCGCGCAAGGCCCGGGAGCCGGGCGGGGAGGCACCGGCGCCGAAGGTGGAGCCCGGGAAGGTCTTCGTCTACAAGCAATCCGCGGGCAAGGCGCAGGAACTCGAGGTCTACTTTCCGAAGGACTGGTCGCCGTCGAACAAGGTCCCGGGCCTGATCCTCTTCCACGGCGGAGGGTGGACCGGCGGCACGCTGGACCAGTTCCGCTACGCCTGCCGCTATTTCGCGACGCGCGGGCTGGTCGCGGCGACCGCGAACTACCGCATGCTGGCGAAGGCGGAGCAGAAGGGCCTTCCGGCGGGCGAGTCGTACAAGCGCGTCTGTGTGACCGACACGAAGACGGCGATCCGTTGGTTCAAGCAGCATGCCGGCGAACTGGGGATCGATCCGAAGCGCGTGATCACCGGCGGCGGGTCGGCCGGCGGACATGTCTCGGTGCTGGCGACCACGACGCCCGGACTTGACGATCCCTCCGACCTGCCCGGGTTCGACACGTCCGTCGTCGCGTACGTCCTCTTCAACCCGGCCTTCCACGAGTCCGACGCCGGCGATCCGCCGATCGATGTCCTCCGGCATCTCCGGGCGGACCTGCCGCCGGCGATCATGTTCTTCGGGACGGAGGACGACTGGAAGAAGGGCGCCGATGCCGCCTTCGCGAAGCTCAAGGAACTGGGGAACAAGACCACCGAGATGTGGCTGGCGAAGGGCGAGAAGCACGGTTTCTTCAACAAGCCGCCGTGGCAGGATGTGACGATCGCGGCGGCGGACCGATTCCTCGCCGGCCTCGGCCTCCTGAAGGGTGAATGCACGCTGCCCGCACCGGCGGGCGGCGAGGCTCTGGAGCGCCAGCCGTGAAACCCGGTGGGACGCGAGCCGTTCTTCCAATCCTTGGAATCCTGGCGCTTTCCGGCTTCCAATCCTTGGAAGTCCGGGCCGCGCCGCCGGTGACGGTGCGGCTGCTGACGATCGGGAACAGCTTCTCGCAGAACGCGACGAAGTACCTGGATGACCTGGCCGCCGCGGACGGCAACGTCCTGATCCACCAGGGCGCCATCATCGGCGGATGCACGCTCTCGCAGCACTGGGCGCGCGTCGAGATCCTCGATCGGGATCCGGGCGACCGGAAGGCGCTCTACCCGACGGGCCGGAGCCTCCGCCAGATGCTGGCTGCGGAGCGGTGGGACTTCGTCACGATCCAGCAGGCGAGCATGCTGAGCCACAACCCGGCGACGCACCAGCCGTGGGCCGGGAAGCTCGCCGTGCTCGTGCGGGAACTGGCGCCGTCCGCCGAATTGCTCGTCCACCAGACGTGGGCCTACCGGTGCGACGACCCGCGGTTCACGCAGCCGTCGGACACGTCCGGCGAGCCGCGGACGCGCGAAGAGATGTACGCCGGCCTGACGAAGGCCTACGAGGCGACGGCGGAGGCGGTCGGCGCGCGGCTGCTGCCGGTCGGCGATGCCTTTCATGCGGTTGATTCCGACGCCACGATGGGCTTCAAGCCGCCTCCGGCGTTCGATCCCGCGGCGCTGAAGCATCCCGCATTGCCCCGCCAGACGCACTCGCTGCACGCCGGCTGGCTCTGGCGTGCCTCGACCAACGGCCCGCGGAACCTCGTGATGGACGGCCACCACGCGGGCCTGGCCGGGGAGTACCTGGGCGCGTGCGTCTGGTACGAGGTCGTGTTCCGGACGAGTGTCGTCTCCAACACCTTCGTTCCGCCGACGCTCGACGCGGAGTTCGCGCGGTACTTGCGCGAAACCGCGCACCGGGTCGTCGCCGCCCGGCGCGTGCCGGCGGCGAAGTGAACGGGAGGCCGAGCGTGCGCAGCCTTCCCGCCATCGTCATGGCCACGGTGGTCTCCGCCGCCGCGACCGACCCGACGCCCCCCGCACCGCGGGACATCGGCGACGTGATCATCTACACGATGGCGGAGACGACGACCTCCGACCGCGACGTCGGCTTGGCGCGGCAGGCCGGGTCGGAGATGCTCGTTCGCGGCTGGTTCAAGTGGAACCGCGCCCCGGCGGTGTCGAACTGGACCGCGGTTCCGGCGAAGGCGCACGCGATGGGCGCGCTCTTCGGCGGCGGGATCACGTGCAGCGCTCTCTACGATCGCGAGAACGGTCTCACGCAGGAGCAGGTTCTCGACATGGCCACGCGCGGGCCGGACGGTCGCCTGGTCGACGCATGGGGCCGGCCGGGGATTCGCCACGGGTCGCTCTCGAGTCCGGCGTACCTCGACTACCTCTTCCGCTGGTGCCGCGAACAGATCGATGCGGGGGCGGACTACCTCTTCCTGGACGAGCATACCGCCGCGCTCGGGCCGCTGGAGGGCTACGACGACCGCTCCCTCGCCGCCTTCCGCCGCTACCTGATCGACGAATGGCCCCCGGCGAAGGGCTGGGCGCGGAACGATCCGCGGTGGAAGTCGGACTTCAAGGTCGACACGGCCGATCCCAGTCTCTGCGCCGGCGGCGACATGGAGACGTTCGACTACCGGGCGTTCCTCCGGGCGCGCGGCGCGCTGGAGCGGCCGACCGGTTCGGCCAACCCCCTGGCGGCCGCCTGGAACCGTTTCCGGGCCGTTCGTGACGCGCGGGCCTGGCGGACGCTGACCGACCGCATCCGCGAGCACGGCCGTGCGAAGGGCCGCACCGTGCTGATCAGCGCGAACGGCTTGGCGCCGCTCGTGGACCTGCAGGTCATGGGCATCTGGGACCTGTGGATGGCCGGCGGTGGCCGCATCGACCTCGCGGAATGCCAGATCCCGCAGTGGCGCGGCCGCGTCGTCCAGGGACACGATCTTGCCCGACGTCGCGTTCCGGTGGTCTTCTTCCATGATTGGGGCGTGCACGATCCGCCGTTCCCGTGGCTGGCGGTCCCGGCCGACCAGCGGGTGTTGTGGATGCGCGTGCGCGCCGCCGAGATCTTCGCGGCCGGCGCGTTCTTCGCGTTCCCGGTGCTCGGTCCCTTCGGGTGCGATGCGGAGAAGGACGGAACCCTTGCGGACATGGCGCGGCTGACGGCGTTCTACCGCACGCACCGCGAGGCCTACCTTCGCGGGCGGTTCCTCGGGACGGACGCGCTGAAGGCGTCGGTGGACCGCCTGAGCCTTGCCGCATGGACGGGGCCGGAGGAGGGGGTCGTCCGCCTGCATGTGATCAACCGGGCGGCGAAGAACGGCGCGCTCGAACCGAGGCGCGGGGTGTCGATCGACGTTCCGCTCGCGCGGTCGCCGGAGGGCGGCGCATCCGCCGTGTCGCCGGACTGGGAGGGCGCGTGCCCGGTTCGCGCGGAGGTCTCGGCCGGGCGGTTGCGGGTGACGATCGACGAGGTGCAGGCGTACGCGATGGTCGTGCTGCGCTTCTCCGGCACGTTCGACACGCCGGTTGTCGTGGACCCGGTCCGCGTTGTTCCGTCCCTGCGTTGGGAGCCGCCGCTCGAGACCGGGTTCCGCGTCCGCGCCGACGGCTCGGTCGTGAACGCCGGCGCGATGAACGGCTATCTCCACGGGCGCCTGCACACGCACCTGCGCGGGCCGCCGGTGTTCCTGGTGGATGCGCGGGACGGCTGTGCGGTCGCGGTCCGGGTCCGCGCGGTGTCGATCGCCGGCGCGAGGCTGCAGGTGGCGATCGACGGTCGCGAGGCATCCGCGACGGACTTCCCGGACCGTGACGGGCGCAACGATGCCGCCGCCGCCGAATACGACCGCGAAATCATCGTGCCGATCCCGGCCGGCATCCACCGCGTCACGCTCGACAACCACGGCGCCGACTGGCTTTCGATCGCTTCGATCGAGTTCCGGGGACGGTTCGCGGACGCGCCGGAGTGATCAGCGCCGAGTCAGCAATTCAAGGATCGCGCGGGGGTCGAACCGTGCCAGCAGGCGGCGCTCGCAGAGGTAGGCGTGGTAGCAGTCGGCGCAGTTGTGATGGCGGGCGTTGCGCAGCGCCTCCTCCAGGCCGTCGCTCAGGATGTTCTTCGCCCGGAAGTCCGCGCCGTGCATGCTGCAGGGCCAGACGTCGCCGTTGGACTCGATGTGGACGTAGAACCGTCCGGCCATGCAGCCGGAATCCCCGCGGCTGCGTCGCGTCAGCGTGGAGGGATCGTCCCACCGGGCGGCGTGCCGGTAGGCCGCGGCGGAGAACATCAGGGGGCGCCCCTCCCGCTTCCACCCGACGAGCCGGAGGTGCATGGCGCGATGCTGGTCCGGGCTCAGGGAGAGGCCGTGGATGTCGCTGCCGAAGGCCTCGCGCCCGAAGGTGATCGGCTGGGCGTTGAGGCGGAGTCCGCGGGCCTCGCAGAAGTCCAGCATCGCCGGGAGCTCGTCAAGGGTGGCGGTGCTGACGACCATGTTGGCATAGGCGGCCACACCCTTCTCGCGAGCGAGTTCGAGCGCACGGACGGCGCGCGCATGGGATCCATGGCCCCGCAGCCGGTCGTGGACGCCGGGCTCAACGCTGTCGAGGCTGACGACGACCTCGTCGAGGACCTCGAACAGCGCGGGCTCCGCGACGAGGCGGATGCCGTTGGTGACGACGGCGGTCGTGATGCCGGACTCCCGGGACACGCGGCACAACTCGGCGAAGTCCTTCCGGATCGTCGGCTCGCCGCCCTGGAACTTGACCCGCTGCGTGCCGAGGCGGGCGAGGCCCCGGAGGATCGCGGTCCATTGCTCCGTCGACATCTCCGGCGTGCCCAGTTCGTAGCAGCGGCAGTAGGTGCAGCGGAGGTTGCAGGCCGGGGTCAGCAGGGCCTGCACCTCGAAGGGGTGGAGTTCGCGGAACCCGTAGCGCAGGAACGCCCGGATCATGCGGATGTGGCGTGGTCCGATCACGGGGGCATGCCTCCGTCCCGGCCGAGGGCCGCCTGCCGCCCGATCCCGATCCGCAGAAGCGAGATCCAGGTCAGCCCCGCGGCGTGGATGCCCGCGACCGTCCGTCGCGGCCATCCGGCGAACGAGCGGGGCAATGCGGAGGTTCGCGGCGGACCGAGGAACAGGAGGGCGCCCGCGGCGAACGCGCCCGCCGCCGCTGCGACGCGCGCCCACGCGCCATGGACAAGGAGGAACGTCGCCAGGGCGGCCAGGACGCATGCAAGAAACGGCGCGACCTGGAACTGGAACAGCCGGATGGCGCGGGCGATCCGCCATCCGGTCGCCGAGCCCGGCTGCGGACGGACACGGCGCAGCTCGCGAAGATAGCCATGGCCGCGTCGGACTCGGAACCGGAGGGTCTCGGCCACCGTCTGCGGCACGCGCAGTTCCGTGGCCTTGGCGGCGAGGCAGAGCCGGACGCGTGCGCGCCGGGCGCCCAGGGCGTTCATCAGGAATGCGTCATCGTTGTGGACGTCGTCGGGAAGCCGCGGGCAGTGGGACCGTCGAACGGCGTAGCATGCCGCGGAGGCCATCGCGGAGCCCAGCACCTCGCCCTCCAGCCACCAGAGCCGGTTCAGGAACCACCAGTAGGCGCGTTCCTCCGGCAGGGAGGCCGCGGGACTCACGACGGCCCCGGCCATGGCGGTGTCCGGGGCGCCCTGGAGAAGGCGCACCAGCTCGCGCAGCGCGGAGGGATGGAGACGGGCGTCCACATCGGTGACGACAACGAAATCCTCGGCCACGTGCTCGAGCGCATGGTTCAGCTGCGAGGCCTTCCCGCGGGCATGATCGGCATGCACCAGCGAGATCCGGGCATCGGTCCGCATCACCCCGGTGACGAGATCGACCGTGCGATCGGTGGAGCCGCCGTCGACCACGACGATCCGCAGACGGTCGGCCGGGTAGTCGGTCGACAATAGGTCGCGCAGCTTCCCCTCCGCGAGGGCCTCCTCGTTTCGAACCGGCACCACGACGGCCAGAGGCGGGAGCTGGCCGGCCGCCACCGGATCGGCGGCCCGGCGGGCGAGGGAGACAACCTGAAGGACCAGCACGTAGCCGAGCGTTCCGAGCCACAGGACCGCGGCCAGGATCATGAAGACGATGTCCAGAGATTCCATCATGTCGGAATTCGCGGGACGAAGAATGGCGACTCCCTGCCGCCGAGGCAAGCGTCGCGGCCGGCGCCGCCACCGGGTGCCGCGCAACGAGCGCGACCGGGCGCGTCGATTCCGGATCCGCGAGGGTCCGCACATCCGTCCTGACCGGTCGTCCCGCCCCGTGGTACTCTCCCGCCGTCAACCGGGCGTTCGTGGAGTCCTTGTCCGGGGGGGGCGCGCGATGCATCGCATGCTGATGGTCCTTGGGGTGGTCCTTTCGGCCGGCCTGCGGGAGGCGCCCGCCGCGACAACGAACGACCTCCCCGCATTGAACCGCTTTCCGCGGATGATGCAGGAGTGGGTCGTCGGCCAGGTGCGCGCGGCCGAGGCGCGCGGCGACGCGCGTCGCGAGGCGGTCCGCGGAAGCCGGTCGGCGCGGGCCTACGTCGAGTCGGTTCGCGGGCGCGTCCGGGAGTGCTTCGGACCGCTTCCGGAGAAGACGCCGCTCAACGCACGCACGACGGGCAGGGTGGATCGCGACGCGTACGTCCTCGAGACGGTGATCTTCGAAAGCCGGCCGGGCTTCCCCGTCACCGCGAACCTCTACGTTCCGAAGGGCCGGCCGCTGCCGCTGCCCGGCGTCGTCGGCACCTGCGGCCACTCGGTCAACGGGAAGGCGGCGGAGGCCTACCAGGGGTTTGCGCAGGGACTGGCGCGGCTGGGCTACGTCGCGCTGATCTTCGATCCGCCCGGCCAGGGCGAGCGGTTCCAGTACCTCGCGGCGCCGGCGGCCGGCGGCGCGCCCGCGGAGCTGAAGTCGCGCTACGGTCCGGGCGTGACCGAGCACATCCGGGCGGGCAACCAGATGGGGCTCGTCGGCGAGTTCCTCGGCACGTGGTTCGCGTGGGACGGCATCCGCGCGCTGGACTACCTGCTGTCGCGCCCCGAGGTCGATCCCCGGCGCGTCGGCGTCACCGGCAACTCCGGCGGCGGCACGCAAACGACATGGCTCTGCGGGTTGGAGCGCCGATGGACCATGGCCGCGCCGGCCTGTTTCGTGACGACCTTCCGCCGCAACGCGGAGAATGAGCTGCCGGCCGACACCGAGCAGTGTCCGCCGAACGCGCTCGCGCTCGATCTCGACCACTCGGACTTCCTCGCGGCGCTCGCGCCGGCGCCCGTGACGATTCTCGCGCAGGAGAAGGACTTCTTCGACGTGCGCGGCGCGACGGTCGCGCACGAGCGGCTGCGCCGGCTCTACGGTCATCTCGGCCGCGGCGAGGACGCGCAGCTGGTCGTCGGCCCGACCTACCACGGCTACACGCAGGAGAACCGCGAGGCCATGTACCGCTTCTTCAACTCGGTCGTCGGCTATCCCGCGCCGGAGGGCGAGCCGGCGCTGACGATCGAGAAGGACGAGACGCTGCGCGCCTCTTCGCGGGGACAGATCGGGACGGAGCCCGGCACGCGGACGATCTTCTCCCACACGCGCGAGAAGGCGGTGGCGCTGGCGGCGAAGCGTGGCGAGGTCCGGGGCGACGCTCTGGCGCGCGCGGTGCGCGAGGGGCTCCGGATTCCGGCGCTGCCCGACGCCGCTCCGGACTTCCGCATCCTTCGCGGCATCGGATCCCGGGGCTATCCGGCGAAGCGCTGCTGCACCTACGCGGTCGAGACGGAGCCGGGGGTCTTCGCGCTGGTGACGCGGCTCGACGCCGACGAACTGACCTCGCGGCCGCCGCGCGGGACGTCCCGCGCCGTTCTGTACGTGTCGCACCGGTCGGCGGACGCCGAGCTCCGGAGCGATGCGCTGGCGCGGGCGATGGCGGCGGACACCAACCTCGCGTTCTTCGCGATGGACGTCCGCGGCGTCGGCGAGTCGCGGCCGGACACCTGCGGCAAGGACCAGTTCCTCAAGGCGTACGGGAGCGACTACTTCCTCAGCGCCCACGGGCTGATGCTCGGCCGGCCGTATCTCGGGCAGAAGGCCTACGACGTGATGCGCGTCGTGCAGTGGATCGGGGCCCGCGGTCACGGCGAGATCCACCTTGCCGCGCGGGGCTGGGGCGCGCTGGCGGCCGCGCCGGCGGCCGTGCTCTGCCCGGCGGTGCGGCAGGTGACGCTGAAGAATGCGCTGACCTCGTGGACCGACGTGGCGACGACGGAGGACTACGACTGGCCGTTCGCGGCGCTGCCGCACGGCGTGCTCGAGCGATTCGACCTCCCCGACGTCTACCGCGCCCTCGATGCGCGATCGCTGCGGCAGATCGAGCCGTGGGGACCGATGGACGGCATGAAGGAATAGGCCGACCGCCGCGACTCCCGCGGCTCGCCCGAGACGGGTCCCCCGGGGGCGGCCGATGAGGCGCCCGCGAGGCAGGCGGTCCACAGGGCTGTCCACCGTCCGATCATGGTTCCGGTCCCTCCGCGGGGGTCAGCAGCCAGTCGATGGCGCGCGGCACGATGGCGTCGAGTCCCTTCGTCTGCTCCGGATGCGGGCTCGAGACCACCACGCGTCCGCGACCGAACCGGCCCGCGGCGAGGGCGGGGGATCCGGTCATG
Source organism: Lentisphaerota bacterium (assembly GCA_016873715.1). GTDB lineage: Bacteria > Verrucomicrobiota > Kiritimatiellia > PWTM01 > PWTM01 > VGWF01. The sequence continues at coordinate 11,578 of VGWF01000081.1, forward strand.
ACGCCGGGCGGCGCGCCGTTTTCGGCCACTTCGCTGCGGAAGAAGGCCAGCGCCTCGTACGGCGCGAGGGCGGCGTTCGTTGCCGGGCCGAGGATCGGGCCGTTGGCGTAGAGAACGGACTGGGTGCCGTCCGGCGCGCCGAGGACCTCGCGTCCGCGCCCGGTGAACTCGACCTGCACCGTGCCGCGCCCGCGCTGCCACTTCGGCGAGAGGGTCCGCGCGTTGAGAAGGCCCAGGCTCCAGTCGTAGCCGCTCGTCGCGAGGTAGGCGCCGGCGCAGATGCCGAGGTAGCCGCCTCCGTCCTTCACGAAGCCGCGCACGGCTGCGCGCCCGCCCTCGTCCAGCGCCGCCGCCTGGCGGCTCCCGGAGCCCCCGGGCACGACCAGCGCGTCGAAGGCGCCCAGCACCCCGCCGCGGATGTCCTCCGCGCAGACGCGGATCACGGCGGTGTTCGTCTCGGGGGCGAGGAGCGCCGTGACCCGCGCCGCCCCGGAGCCGCCGGTTCCCTCGGCGTCGTAGAGGGCGATCCACCGCCGGCCTCCGGCGCGGGCGGTCCCGGGCGCGTGCGGCGTGAGACGGTCGGGTGTGACGTCGGGGGCGACCATCGCGAGGAGCTCCAGCAGCGCGTGGACCATCACGCGGTGCTGGCGTGCGCGGCGGGAGAGCGGCTGCCCCTTGATCGTCGTCTCCAGGATCATCGTGCGCGCCTCGAGGCGGTCCTGTGCGGCCCGCGCCAGGCTTCCGGTGGTCGGCGGGCCGAGCTGCCGGAACCGGAGGGGGGCGTTGGTGACGGTCGCGTTGACGCGGGCGAGCATGGTGGTCGCGCACCGGCGCGCCGTGTCGTCGGGACCCACGATGATGCTGCTGCCGACGCTGCTCCGGTTCGTCGAGTTGAAGTCGCCGCCCTCGTGGAGATCGACGACCCAGTCCGGCTTCTGCGCGCGGACGAAGTCCCAGATGGCCGCCGCCAGTGCGCCGCGCGGGGCGTTCGTGGCCGCCGTCGGGAAGTTGCGGTTGAGATTGGATTCCGCGGACGCCACGCCCGGCATCAGCCGGCTGCCCGCGTCGAGCGCGGTGACGTTGGCCCGGGGCAGGAGGACCAGCCGCCCGCGGAGGATCGGCCAGTGGCGGATCTGCTCCGCCGCCGCCGCTCCGGCGGATTCGTCGCCGTGCACGCCGCCCACCAGAACAACGGTCGGCCCCGGATCGCGCCCCTGCGTTGCGAACCACGGGGTCGCCGATGGCGTGTCCGCCGCGATCAGACCGGTGTCCGCCGCGCCCGCGCTCGCAGCGCAGAGCCAGCCGGCCGCCCCCCATGCTGCGCCCCGTCGTGAACCCATGACGGCGATCATACCCACTCCTTCGCATCGCGCGAGCCGGATGCGTTCCGCCGGCCCGGGAGGGCGGGGCTGGGAGGCCTCCGCCTCGGGCCGGGGTCGCGGGCGCATCTCCGGTCCGTTGCCGCGATGACGAGGATGCCCGTACGGGCTTCCCGTTCGGCCGGACCGTGTCTCGACTGCGCTCGCCGAAGTCGGCTCGACTGAGCTCGCCGAAGTCCGGTCCGGCCGTTCGATGGATCCCGGCCGCCCTGCGGACTCCGGGAGGCTCCCGCAGGATCCGGTCCATGAACCGCCGATGCGCCCGGGTTCGGCGGCCGGCCGGAAAAAGGGGTGACGGCCGTCGCGCGGCTGGGTACGATGCGGCATCGTCGGGATTGCCGGGAGGCGGCCGGGATGGGATGAGTCGGATGATGCGTTGGATCTTCGGGTTGCGGGGGCGGTGGATCGTCGCGGGCGCATGGGTGGCGCTGGCGGCGGCCGGCTGCCGTTCCCCCGAGGTTCACCGGGCGGACGCGGACCGCGTGGGGCTGGGCCTGGTCGATCGCGCGCGCGCCGGCGTGGTCTCGAACGCGCCGCCGTTCCGGATCGAGCGCGCCTCCGACACCTTCCGCCGGCGCCTGCTGGCCCTGCAGGGGCTTCCGACGGCCTTCACGAGCGCGGTCGCGCCACGGGCGGCGTCCCCGGACGCCGCCTCCACGGGCGTCGTGGCGCGGCTTTCGCTCGCCGGGGCGCTGCGCGAGGCGTTCGCCAACTCCCGCGAGTACCAGGACGCGAAGGAGCTGGTGTTCACGACCGCGCTGGACCTCGACCTGGAGAGCGACGCGTTCCGCAGCAGCTTCGCGGGCCTTCTCACGGGGGCCTACACCGACACGGCGTCCGGCCAATCGCGCCAGCGGGGCGCCGTGGCCTCGTTCGAGCCGGGGGTGACGCAGCGGTTCCGCAACGGCGCCGAGGTCGCGGCCTCGCTCGCGCTGGACGTCGCCGGCCTTCTGACAGGCAACGAGGAATCCGCGTTCGGGATTCTCGCCGACCTCTCGCTGACGGTCCCGCTCCTGCGCGGCGCGGGGCGCGACATCGTGATGGAACCGCTGACGCAGGCGGAGCGGAGCCTCGTCTACGAGATCCAGCGGTTCGAGCGGTTCAAGCGCACCTTGGCGGTGGAGGTTGTCGAGGCCTACCTCGGCGTCCTGCAGCTCGAGCGCCGCGTCCGCAACCAGGAGGAGAACCTCCGCGGCATCGGTCTGGTGACGCGCCGTGCGGTGGAACTCGGCAAGGCCGGGCGCACCGCCGAGGTGCAGGTGAACCTGGCGCGGCAGCAGGAGTTCACGGCCCGCGACCAGCTGGCCTCCGCGCGCGAGAGCGTCACCGCGGCCCTCGACCGGTTCAAGGTCAAGCTCGGCCTCCCGGCGGACGCCCGGATCGTCCTGGAGGAGCGCGAACTGGACGATCTGCCCACGCCCGCCGCCGACGTGCCGATGACGGAGGAGGATGCGATGCGGATGGCGCTCGGCCGGCGGCTCGACCTGCGCATCGCGAAGGGCAGGGTCGAGGACGCGCGCCGGGGCGTCAAGGTGGCCGCCGATGCGCTGCGGGCGGGCCTGAGCGTCTCGGTGACCGGATCGGCCGGCGAGCGGCGGACGGCGTCCTCGGCCGCGCAGGACGACGCGGAGTTGAGCATCGACCGCGGGAATCTCCGGGCCGCTCTCGGCCTGCAGCTGCCGTGGGAACGGACGGCCGAGCGCAACGCCTACCGCCGAAGCCTGCTGGCGCTCGATGCGGCCGAGCGCGGGGCGGAGGCCGCCGAGGACCAGGTGAAGAGCGACGTGCGCGCGACGTACCGGACGCTGCGGCAGTCGCGCGAGGTCTGCGGCATCCAGGAGCAGGCGCTGACGCTCGCCGACCGCCGGGTCCGGAGCACCGAGCTGCTGCTCGAGGCCGGCCGCGCCGAGATGCGCGACCTCGTCGAGGCGCGCGATTCGCTGTTGCAGGCGCAGAACTCGGTGATCGCCGCGCGCGTGAACTACCGGATGGCGGAGCTGGGGCTCTGGCGGACGGTCGAATCGCTGCGGGTGACCGAAGACGGCGCAATGGGGGATGCTCATGTCGCAGGACCATGACCGGAAACGGAGCCGCCGCACCCGGCGGAGGTGGGTGACCGCCGGCATCGCGCTGGCGGCGATCGCGGGGCTCGCGTGGGGCGCGGGCCGCCTGTTTCGCAAGGGGCCGACGGAGTCCGGCGAGCCGGTGTTCGTCGTCGAGCGCGGACCGCTGCGCATCAGCCTGACCGAGTCCGGCAGCATCCAGAGCCGCGAGCGGGTCATCATCCGCAGCGAGGTCGAGGGACGGCGCACGATCCTGTCGCTGGTCGACGAGGGCAAGCACGTCAAGAAGGGCGACCTGCTCGTCGAGATCGACGCCAGCGGCCTCGAGGAAAGCCGCGTCGAGCAGCAGATCCGCGTGGAGAACGCCGAGGCGAACTGGATCCAGGCCCGCGAGACGCTGTCCGTCGTGAGCAACTCGGCCCAGGCCTCCGTCGACGACGCCGACATGACGTTCCGGTTCGCGCGCATCGAGAAGGAGAAGTTCGAGAAGGCCGAGTACGCGCAGCAGCTCCAGCAGGCCAATGCCGACATCTCCATCGCGCAGGAGGAGGTCAAGCGCGCCGAGGACAGGCTCGAGTGGTCCACGCGCCTGATGAAGCAGGGCTACCTGACGCGCACCGAGACGCAGGCCGACGAGCTGACGGCGACGCGCCAGAAGTTCGGCCTCGAGCTTGCGCAGGGCAAGATGTCGATCCTGACCAACTACACCTACGCGCAGACGGTCGAGAAGCTGGGCCGCGAGATCACGAAGGCCGAGATGGCCCTGGCCCGCGCGAAGCTCAAGGCGTCGGCCGACCTGATCCAGGCGATCGCCACCGCGCGGGCGTCGGAATCGGAGTACCTGCGCCAGAAGGACAAGCTCGAGCGGACGGTCGAGCAGATCGGCAAGTGCCGGATCCCCGCCCCGTCCGACGGCATGGTGGTGTATTCGACGACGGTGTCCGAGCGGCGCTGGATGCAGGAGCCGCTCCGGGCGGGCGTCGAGGTCGTCGAGCGGCAGGAACTGATCTACCTGCCCGCGACGAAGGAGATGATGGCGCTCGTGCAGCTGCAGGAGACGAGCCTGCCCAAGCTCCGCGAGGGGCTGCCGGCCTACATCCGCGTCAGCGCGCTGCCCGGCCGCATCTTCAACGGCCACATCGAGCGGATCGGCATCCTGCCGAACTCGAGCCAGAGCTACCTGAACCCGGATCTCAAGGTCTACGACTGCCACGTCTGGATCGACGAGGACACCGACGTGCTCCGGCCCGGCATGAGCTGCCGCGTCGAGATCCTGATCGAGGACTACGAGGACGCCGTCTACGTGCCCGTCCAGAGCGTGCTGCGCATCGACAACCGGCCGATGGTCTACAAGATGGACGGGATGTTGCCGGTGCCGAAGGAGGTCCGCACGGGGCTCGACAACAGCCGCATGGTGCGGATCCTGGAGGGGCTGGAGCCCGGCGAGCGCGTGATGCTGGCCCCGCCGATCCCGCCGTCGGATTCCCCCAGCGGGCGCACGACCGTGGTCGAGGGCCGGCGCAGCGACGGGTCGACCAACGGGAACAGCGGACGGGTCGTCACGCCGGGCGCGGCGCGGCCGGCCTCCGGGGACCGCGGGGGCGGATCGGGGCGGTCGGATCGCCGTCCCGCGAGGCCCGTTCCGTGACGGGGGCGGGTCAGCCCGGCTTCGCCGGCGCCGTGATCCGCCTCGAGGACATGGCGAAGACCTACCGGATCGGCGAGGTCGACGTCCACGCCCTCCGCCGCGTCTCGCTGACGATCGAGCGGGGCGGGTTCTGGGCGATCCTCGGCCCCAGCGGGTCCGGCAAGAGCACGCTGATGAACCTGATCGGCTGCCTCGACCGCCCGACGTCCGGCCGCTACTGGCTCGACGGGGCCAACGTCGAGGACCTCGAGGACGACGAGCTGAGCGCCTACCGCCTGCGGCATCTCGGCTTCGTCTTCCAGAGCTTCAACCTGATCCCGCAGCTCACCGTCCGCGAGAACATCGAGCTTCCGATGTACTACCGCGGCACCCCGCCGGCGGAGAGCGTGAAGCGCGCCGAGCATCTGGCCGAACTCGTGGGCCTGTCCGACCGCCTCGCGCACCGGCCGGTCGAGCTGTCCGGCGGCCAGTGCCAGCGCGTGGCGATCGCGCGCGCGCTGGCGAACGACCCGCCGGTGATCCTGGCCGACGAGCCCACCGGCAACCTCGACAGCCGCACCGGCGAGCAGATCATGGAGATGCTGTGCGGGCTTCACCGGGAGGGCCGGACGCTGATCCTCGTCACGCACGAGTCGCGCGTCGCCGGGTACGCGGAGAAGCGGCTGTGGCTCAAGGATGGCGCCGTCGAGCGCATCGAGGGCGGTGCCGCATGATCCTGCGCGGCGTCGTCCGCAACCTCCGGCTCGGCGTGAAGGACATCCTCCTTCACAAGACGCGCTCGCTCCTGACCACGCTCGGCGTCGTCTTCGGCGTCGGCAGCGTCATCGCGATGCTCGCCGTCGGCGAGGGCGCCAGCCAGGATGCGCTCGCGGAGATCCGCAAGGTCGGCAGCAACAACATCATCATCCAGGCGCAGAAGGACATCGACGACGAGAGCTCCGGCCGGCAGCGGACCCGGATGAGCATCTACGGGCTCAAGTACGAGGACGAGGCCCGCATCCGCGAGATGGGCTCGGCGATCCGCAGGACCGTCCCCGTGCGCCTGATGCGCCGCGACGCGCGCGTGGGGGACCGCAAGCTCGAGCTGCGCGTGGTCGGCACCGTGCAGGGCTGGTTCGACCTCGTGCCGCGCCGCATCGTCGCGGGGCGCGTGCTGCGCACGTCGGACACCGAGCAGAACGCGCGCGTGTGCGTGCTCACCGAGACCGGCGCGCGGCGCCTGCTCGCCGGCGCCCACATCCTGGGCGAGAAGATCCTCATCAGCCGGCAGTATTTCGAGGTCGTCGGCATCGTCGAAAGCGGGACGGGCGGCCGCAACATCGCGGTGCCGGACGAGGAGGTCGACGCCTACATCCCGATGAGCACCCAGCTCCAGCTCTTCGGAGAGGTCAACGCGCGGATCACCAGCGGCAGCTTCGAAATCGAGAAGGTCGAACTCCACCAGATCCTCGTCGAGATCGACGGCGACGAACTCGTCGAGCCGATGGCCAAGGCGATCGAGGCCATGCTTCGCGCCTTCCACACGCGCAAGGACTACAAGATGAACGTGCCGCTCGCGCTGCTCCGGCAGGCGGAGAAGACGAAACGCACGTTCAACATCGTCCTCGGGTCGATCGCGGGCATCAGCCTCCTCGTCGGCGGCATCGGCATCATGAACATCATGCTGGCCTCCGTCACCGAACGCACCCGCGAGATCGGCGTCCGCCGCGCGATCGGCGCGCGGCGCGGACAGATCATCCTCCAGTTTCTCATCGAGACGATGGTGCTCGCCGGTTCGGGGGGACTCGTCGGGGTGGGGGTGGGGATGCTGATCCCCGCCCTCATCACGCGGTTCTCCGGCATGCCCACGGTCGTCCCTCTCTACAGCCTCTTCCTTTCCTTCGGCATCAGTGTCGCCATCGGGCTCGTGTTCGGCATCTACCCGGCCGTCCGCGCCGCCCGGCTTGATCCGATCGTCGCCCTCCGGCACGAATAGGCGACTCCTTCCGTCGGAAGGCAGTCCCGAAGATCCCTGATCCACCCGCATGAATGGCTGTTTTCTACACGATACAGCGTCAAGGATAAGTTCAATGCAAATATGATTTGATATCTACTTGATATATTCTGGCCGGGGTCTACGATGGGCGGCGGATCGAAAGGGATGGCGATGCCGGAAGGAACCAGAACCCTGCGCGAGATGCTGCTGGCGGCGCGGCGTGCGGCTGGGATGACCCAGTCGGAAGTGGCGCGCAAGGTGGGGTGCCAGCAGTCGGCCATCAGCATGTTCGAGTCGGGCCTGCAGGACCGTCTCTCCGAGGAGAAGATCCTGGCGCTGGCGAAGGTGCTCAAGGTGGATCCGGCGGGGGCGCGGCCCGAGCCCGTGGCGCGGACGCAGGCGCGGCAGATCCTGAAGTACTGCCCCGTCGACGAGTGTCCGTCGAACGTGCCCTACGTGGTCCGGGGGCAGGTGTGTTTCGCGCCGGTGCTGGTCCTGGCGGGCGCGGAGGAGCGGACGCACTGCTCGGACTGCGGCGAGATGCTGGAGTCGGCGTGTCCGAACGAGGCGTGCGGAGCGCCCGTGGCGCCCGGCGCGTTCTGTCCCGTGTGCGGCACCCGGTACGTGACCCCGGGCGGCCGCGCGACGCGGAATGTCGAGGCGTGGATCGCGGCGCGCAGGGAGGCCATCGATCAGTTGCGGACGATGCAGTCGCTGCGCCCGGTCGGCGGGGGTGCGCGGAAGGCGGAACCGGTGGCGGAGGATGGGGAGGAGCGGCGATGAACGGCGAAACCCGGAGGCTCGCGAACCGGCGGCGGTCCGCGATCGGCAGCGACAACACCTTTCTCGGCATCAGCATCGGCGACCGCTCCGTCTCGATGACGGCGGCGCACGTCGACCGGCCGGACCATCTTCTCCGGATCCGGGAGCACACCGTCCCGTTCAGCGTCGCGCGGGGGCACACCCTCTCGATGGGCCAGATCGCCGGGGGACTCCGTCAGTGCTGGGAGAGGTTCGAGGGGCTGGAGGCCCGGCGGACGGCCCTCCTGCTGCCGTCGTGGTGCAGCACGGCCGAGCCGGTGACGGGACGGATGCCGATTCCCGCGTGGTGGGGCGATCCGGAGGGCACGCCGGCCGAGGTGACGACATGGGACGTGCTGCGGCTGGCCGGCACCGTCTGCCGCGAGGGGGTTCCCCCGGGCAGGGTGGTCACGGGCCTTGCGTGCGAGCGCTACGTCCACGGCGGCCAGTACACGGTCGACGATCCGGTGGGGGCGATCACGACGGACCTCGAGCTCCACGGGCACCGTTTCCTGGCCGACGCCGGTTTCGTGAAGGGCGTGCTCGACCTGCTCGATGGAATGGGCATCGAGGTGAATGCCCTCGCGACGCCGCTCTCCGCGCTCCAGGCCCTGCTCCTGGAGGCGGAGGGGAAGCGCAACTGCATCCTGGTCGAGATCGGCCAGCGCCACGCGACCTGCGGCCTCTTCCAGATGGGCCGTCCGGTCCGGATGGCCGAGGCCCCGTGGGGTGCGGACGATGTTCTCACCGGCGCCGCCGGCCGACTGCGCCTCGACGAGGAAAACGTGACGCGGTGCCTGGCCTCCAAGCGGGACCGCCTGATGGCGCCCGGGGTGTGCGGCGCGCAGGTCCTCTATTTCGGCGACGGCCGCACGTTGCTCTCGGCCACGGTGGCGGAGATCGACGCGGCGCTGGCCGCGAGCGCGCGACCGCTCGCGGCGCGGCTCCAGGCGTTCCTGGAGGATGTGCTGCGCGGATGCGACGAGGTTCCCGCCACGGTCGTCGTGATCGGCGACTGCCCGGTCATCCTGCGGGCCGTGGCGGATGCCGGAACGGCCGCCACGCCCCACCAGCCGTGGGTGTCGCGGGAGGTGCCCGAGGTTCATCGGGATCATGTCGATCCGGCGATCATGGACCGCACCCGCATGGCGGGCGCGCTGCGGCTCGCGGCGTTGATGCCCCCGCTCGTCCAGCCCTGCCTCGAGGCCCGCGGCGGGGGGCCGCCGCGGCCGCCGATCGAGGATGCGGTGTCCCAGGCGCGCAACGCCGCCCGGCGGGCGGCGGGGATCTGGCGTTCGGTCCGTCCGCGCCTGCGTCCGGTCCGCGACCTCGCGATGCGCGCCGTCGCATGGATCGGGGCGGTCCTGCGCTCGGCCCGGCCCTCCGCGGCGGTCCCCCGGCCGGCGGCGCCGGGGCAGGATCGCGACGGGGTTGATCTCGCGGGGCCGATGGTCTAGGATGACCGGGTTTTTTCACGCGGTGGAGCCTGATGAATCTGAAACGCATCCTGACCGAAGATACGATCCGCGTCGGCCTCAAGGGGCAGACGAAGCAGGAGATCATCGAGGAACTGCTCGACATCCTCGTCGGCGCCGGCCACGTGCGGGATCGGCGGGACGCCGCCAAGGCCCTGCTCGACCGCGAGGCCAAGATGTCGACGGCCCTCCAGAACGGCCTGGCGCTGCCGCACGCGAAGACGGATTCGGTCGACCGGCTCGTCGCCGCCCTGGCGACGAAACCCGAGGGCGTTGACTTCTCCTCCATCGACGGGCTGCCGACCACGATCTTCGTGATGACCCTCTCGCCGCTGAACCGCGCGGGCCCGCACATCCAGTTCCTGGCCGAGGTCGGCCGGCTGGTGGGGGACGAGGCGACGCGGGCGAAGATCCTTGCGGCGACGACGCCGGACGAGATCGGCCGGCTGCTCGACGTCTGAGATCCTCTACTGCGACACCGGCGTGTCCCGGGCCGCCCGGTACCACTCGCGGACCGTCTCCAGCCTGCGCGCCGCCTCGGCGGGGCCGGGGACCGTGACGGCGTAGTCGGTGAGGACCTCCACGCGGTCCGGCCGGACGCGCATCAGCGAATCACCCGTGGCCCACAGCGTCTCCCGGCCGTCGGCGGTGACGCGGAGAATGCCCACGTCCAGCGCCGTCAGCAGGGGCTCGTGACCGGCCAGGATGCCGATGGAGCCGTCCGCCGCGCGGGCGGACACCTGGTCCACCGGGCCCTCGTGGAGGACCTTGTCCGGCGTGCGCAGGATGAACCGGAATGTCGGCACGGCCGCCTCAGGTCCTCATCGTGCGGGCGGTTTCGAGCACCTGCTCGATGGCCCCGGCCATGTAGAACGCCTGCTCCGGGACGGCGTCGTGCCGGCCGGAGAGGACCTCGTCGAACGAGCGGACCGTGTCCGCGAGCGGGACGTAGACGCCCGGGATGCCGACGAACTGCTCGGCGACGTGGAAGGGCTGCGACAGGAGGCGCTGGACCTTCCGCGCGCGCGCCACGGTGAGCCGGTCCTCCTCCGAGAGCTCGTCCATGCCGAGGATCGCGATGATGTCCTGGAGGTCCTTGTAGCGCTGGAGGATCTCGACGACCCCGCGGGCGACGCGGAAGTGCTCCGCGCCGACGACTTCCGGGGCGAGCATCGCCGACGACGAGGTCAGCGGGTCGACGGCCGGGTAGATGCCCTGCTCGACGATCGCGCGCGAGAGCTCCGTCGTCGCGTCGAGGTGCGCGAAGGTCGTCGCCGGGGCCGGGTCGGTGTAGTCGTCGGCCGGGACGTAGATCGCCTGGATCGACGTGATGGACCCGGAGCGCGTCGACGTGATGCGCTCCTGCAGTTCGCCCATGTCGGTGCCGAGGGTCGGCTGGTAGCCGACGGCCGAGGGGATGCGGCCGAGCACGGCGGAGACCTCGGCGCCGGCCTGCGTGAACCGGAAGATGTTGTCGACGAAGAGCAGCACGTCCTGCCGCATCTCGTCGCGGAAATACTCGGCCACGGTCAGGGCCGAGAGCGCGACGCGGGCCCGCGCGCCGGGCGGCTCGTTCATCTGGCCGTAGACCATCGCGGTCCTGCCCAGCACGCCGGCCTGCCGCATCTCGTGGAACAGGGCCGTGCCCTCGCGCGTGCGTTCGCCGACGCCCGCGAAGACCGAGCAGCCCCCGTGCTGCTTGGCGATGTTGTGGATGAGTTCCTGGATCAGCACGGTCTTGCCGACGCCCGCGCCGCCGAAAAGGCCGATCTTCCCGCCCTTCTTGTAGGGCGTCAGCAGGTCGATCACCTTGATGCCGGTGACCAGCACCTCCTGCGCGGTGTTCTGGGCGCTGAGGTCCGGCGGCGGGCGGTGGATGGGCCAGCGCTCCGCGCCGGTCACGGGGGCGCCGCCGTCGACCGGGTCGCCGAGGAGGTTGAGCACGCGGCCCAGCGTCGCGTTGCCGACGGGCATCGTGAGCCCCCGGCCGAGCGACTCGACGGGTTCGCCGCGGACGAGGCCCTCGGTCGTGTTCATCGCGATCGTGCGGACGCGGTCGTCGCCCAGGTGCTGGGCGACCTCGAGGACGAGGTTTCCCGGGGTGTCGCCGAGCGAGCGGTTCGTCGTGGCCAGCGCCGTGAAGATCGGCGGAAGCCGGCCGGGCTCGAACTGGACGTCGACCACGGCGCCCAGGACCTGGGTGACGCGGCCGTTCGCCGGGGCGGGGGTGGGTGCGCTCATCCGGATCCTTTCAACGTCTCGGCCCCGGCGACGATCTCGACGAGTTCGCGCGTGATCGCGGCCTGGCGGGCGGTGTTCCGCATCAGGGTGGTGCGGGTGGTCAGCTTGTCGATGTTGGTCGTCGCGCCGTCCATCGCGACCATGCGGGAGCCGCACTCGCTCGCGTGGCTGTGGCAGAGGGCGCGGTAGATGGTCAGGTGGACGGCCTTCGCCATCAGGCGCTCGGCGAGCGTCGGGGGGTCGGGTTCGAGGAGGGGGCGCGCGCCGCGGGCCTCCGCCACCGGGCCGCCGCCGAGCGCGGCGGGGTCGGCCGGGAGCAGGCGCTCCACGACGGCCTCGCAGGCCATCGCGCTGCGGAACCGCGTGTAGACGATGTGGATCTCGGAGTACATCCCCGCCTGGAAGAGCGCGCAGAGCTCCAGGCCGATGCGGAGGGCGTCGGCGAACTCCGGCCGGGCCGCGACATCCTCGTGCAGCCGCCGGATCTCGACCCGCCCGCGCATCGCCGCGTGGGCCTTCTTGCCGATGAAGCTGGCGCGGATGTTGCGCCACCGGCCGCGGCCCGCCTCGATCCAGGCCCCGGCGGCGCGGACGACGTTGTTGTTGAATCCGCCGCACAGCCCGCGGTTGGCGCTGACGACCAGCAGCAGGGCGTTGCCGCCGGCCTCTCCGGGCCGGGTCAGCGTGCAGGGCAGCCCCGCGACGGGGCCGATCTCGGCCGCCATCGCGCGGAGGTCGTCGAAGACGCGGTCCGCCCGCACGAGCGCCGCTTGGGCCCGGCGCAGGTGGCCTGCCGAGACCATCTTCATGGTCCGCGTCACCCGGCGCATGCTGCGCAGGCTCTGCAGCTTCCGGCTGGCCTCGCGGTAGGTCGGCATGGGGTGGGGCCGTCAGGTCCGGAACCGTCCGGCGAAGTCCTTGAGCGCGGCCTCGAGCAGGCCGCGCAGGGTGTCGTTCATCTCCGGCGACGCGCGGAAGGCCCGCGCGTAGTCGCCGTAGCGCTCGTCGATCGCGGCGAACAACTCGGCCTCGTAGCGCCGCACGTGGGCGGCGTCGACCTCCGCCAGGTGGCCGTTGGAGGCGGCGAAGAGGATCGCCACCTGCTTCTCCGGCGGGATGGGGGCGTTCGGACCCTGCTTCATCACCTCCATCAGGCGCCGCCCGTCGGCGAGCTGCCGGAGGGTCGCGGCGTCGAGGTCGGACGAGAACTGGGCGAACACGGCGAGCTCGCGGTACTGCGCGAGGTGGATGCGCAGCGGGCCGGCGGTCTTCTTCATCGCCTTGAGCTGCGCGTCGCCGCCGACGCGCGACACCGAGATGCCCGGATTCACCGCCGGCCGCTGGCCGGCGTTGAACAGGCCGGACTCGAGGAAGATCTGCCCGTCGGTGATCGAGATCACGTTCGTCGGGATGTAGGCGGAGATGTCGTTCGCCTGCGTCTCGACGATCGGGAGGGCCGTGAGGCTTCCGCCGCCGAGCTCCGCGCTCATCTTCGCGGCGCGCTCGAGCAGGCGGCTGTGGAGGTAGAAGATGTCGCCCGGGAACGCCTCGCGGCCCGGCGGGCGGCGCAGCAGCAGCGAGAGCTGGCGGTAGGCCTGGGCCTGCTTGGTGAGGTCGTCGTAGATGACCAGGGCGTGGCGGCCGTGGTCGCGGTGATGCTCGGCCATCGCGCAGCCGGCGTAGGGCGCGAGGAACTGCATCGGGGCGGGGTCGGAGGCGGTCGCGGCGACGATCGTGGTGTACTCCATCGCGCCGTGGCGCTTGAGCGTCTCGTGGATCTGCGCGACGGTCGACCGCTTCTGGCCGATCGCGACGTAGAAGCACATCACGTCGCCGCCGCGCTGGTTGAGGATCGCGTCGATCGCGATCGTCGTCTTGCCGGTCTTGCGGGG
>VGWF01000082.1 GCA_016873715.1 Lentisphaerota bacterium
CCCCCGGCCCCCGCCCCGGCCCCCGCCGCGCCTGCGCCCGAGGCCCCGGCCCCCGCGCCTGCCCCGATGCCCGACACGCCCGCGCCCGTCGTCCCGGCGGCCCCCGAAGCTCCTGCCGCTCCCAAGCCGGCAAGCGATCTGGAGGCCCTGCTGGGCACGACGATGCCCGCCCCCGCCGTGCCTGCGCCCGACGCTCCCGCTCCCGCGCCCGTGGCCCCTCCGGCCGCCGAAACGGTCCCCGCCGCCGATGCGCCGGCCTCGCCCGGCATGAAGCCCGCCGTCTCCGCCCCGCAGCTGGAGGAGCAGGAGCGCGTCCGCCGGCAGGCCGACGAGAAGGAAGGCCTGATGGCGCTGGCCGCCGCGCTTGAAGCGATGCGCAAGGAGGACTACCAGGGCGCGTTCGACAAGTTCCAGGTGGCCGCCTCGAAGATCCAGGTCCGCGAAGCCACCGCCGAGGCCCGCAAGAAGGCGGAAGAGGGCCGCGCCCAGGCGGCGATGAAGCTCGCGGAGGCGGCGATCGACGCCCGCAGCCCCAACGATGCCGACAAGTGGCTCAGCGAGGCGTCGAAGTCCGGCGCCGACATCCGCCGGCCCATGGCCCGGGTGGTGGACCTCCGCGAGGATCTCGTCCGCGAGAAGACCCGCCCCGTGCGCGTCAAGGATCAGCCCGAGATCACCGGGAAGAAGACCACGACCGCCGGCCTGATCGAACTCGGCCGCCAGTTCTTCGAGGTCGAGGAGTACGACGAGGCCGAGAACGCCTTTGAGCAGGCCCTTCGGAACGATCCGTACAACAAGGACGCGATGAAGTTCCTCCGCAAGATCGAGGAACGGCGGCTGAAGGTCAGCCAGCTCCACCGCTCCGCCACGCGCGTCGACATGGTCCAGGACGTCGTCGACCGCTGGAACCCCCCGCTGCGCACCGTGACCGCCGAGCCGCCCAAGCAGCCGAAGGATGACCCGAAGGGAACCGGCACGGCGATCCAGCTGCTGCAGGAGAAGATGCAGAAGATCGTGATCCCGACGATCGAGTTCCGCCAGGCGAACATCGTCGACGTGATCAGCTTCCTCCGCGATGCCAGCGAGGCCGTCGATGCGGCCGGCGGCGGCGTGAACATCATTCTGAAGCTCGATGTCGGCGTCGGCGCGGCCGCCCCGACGGACGGCGCCGTCGCAGCCGATCCGTTCGCGGCGGCGGCCCCCGCCGCCGACCCCGCAGCCGATCCCTTCGCGGCCGCCGCCGGCGGCGACGGTGCCGGCGCGAGCGGCGTCCCCGCGATCACGCTGAACCTCCGCCGGGTCACCCTGCTGGATGCGATCCGGTACGTGACCGAAGTCGCCAACCTCAAGTACCGCATCGAGGAGAACGCGGTCATCATCACCCCGGCGAACGCGGTCCAGGGCAACGTCGTCACCCGGCTCTACCCGGTGCAGCCCTCGATCGTCGAGATCGTCACGACGAAGAGCGCCACCGACAACGCCCAGCAGAACCGCGGCGAGTTCATCACGATGGGCGGCGCGAGCGGCGTCGAGATGTCGCGCGGCAACGACATGAAGAAGTTCTTCGCGGACATGGGCGTCCCCTTCCCCGTCGGGACCTCGATCTCCTACAACCCGACGATCAGCCAGCTCATCGTCCGCAACACGCCGGAGAACCTCGAGATCTTCGAGCGCATCCTGGCCGCGCTGAACGTCGTCCCGAACCAGGTCGAGATCGAGGCCCGCTTCGTCGAGGTCGCGCAGTCCGACCTCTCCGAACTCGGCGTCGAGTGGCTGCTGACGGATGCCTGGGAGATCGCCAACCAGGTCGGC
Organism: Lentisphaerota bacterium; assembly: GCA_016873715.1. Taxonomy (GTDB): domain Bacteria; phylum Verrucomicrobiota; class Kiritimatiellia; order PWTM01; family PWTM01; genus VGWF01. The sequence continues at coordinate 1,813 of VGWF01000082.1, forward strand.
ACGGGCCCGATGACGGCGCGGCCGCGCGTGCAGATGAACGCCAACAGCGGCGTCGGCGGGTTCTCGCACGGGCTGCGGTTCTTCACCGAGGACTCGGGCTCGATCTCCCCGGCCGCCCGGTCCGCCGACAATGCGAACACCATGGCGGGAACGCTGCTCAGCATCTCGAGCATCCTGACGAACCCCGAGATGACGATGATCCTGCACGCCCTCGAGCGGAAGGGCGGCACCGACCTGCTGTCCTCGCCGCGGGTCACCACCCGCAGCGGCGTCAACGCGCAGATCAAGGTCGTCGAGGAGATCATCTACCCGACGGAGTACGAGTCGCAGTCCGTCGGCGATACGATCCCATTCTTCCAACAGGCGCCCGGTGGAGGCACAGTGGCACCGACTGAGAGCCGGCCGCCGGTCCCCGGATCCTTCGAGACGCGCGAGGTCGGCGTGATCCTGAACGTCACGCCCACCGTCGGCCCGGACGGCTACACGATCGACCTGACGCTCGTGCCCGAGGTGGCCGAGTTCGTGCGCTGGATCGACTACGGCCCGAACGGCCTCTACCCGATCCTGCAGCCGGTCTTCGCCAGCCGCAATGTCACCACGAGCATCGTCCTCTGGGACGGCCAGACCGTCGTCATGGGCGGCCTGATCCGCGACCAGGCGACCAGCATCGACGACAAGATCCCGCTGCTCGGCGACCTGCCGCTGCTCGGCCACCTGTTCCGGAGCAAGGGCGAGAACAGCCAGAAGCAGAACCTGGTCATCTTCGTCACCGCCCGGCTCGTCGACCCGGCGGGCAATCCGATCCACGCCCAGAAGAAGGCCGCGGCCGCCGCGCAGCCCAAGGCGGAGAACGCACCGTAGGCGGAGCCGCCCGCGAACGGTGGCGGGCAGGAACGCCCCGTCCCGACTCGTCGGGACGGGGCGTTGGCTTCCGGGAGGACCATGACCGACGCGCCAATCAGGCTCTTGCTCGTCGACGGGCATAACGTCGCGTACCGGGCATTCCACGCCCTGCCGCCCCTCACCGCGCCGGACGGAACGCCGACCAACGCGGTCCTCGGCTTCGCCCGCGTCCTTTCCTCGCTCCGCGACACGTGGAACCCGACGCACGCCTGCGTCGCCTTCGACGGCGGCCTCCCGGCCGTCCGCATGGAGGCCCTGGCGACCTACAAGGCCCAGCGGAAGCCGATGCCGGACGCCCTGCGCCCGCAGTTTGGCCTTCTCGGGGACTACCTCCGGCTGTCCGGAGTCGCGACGGTCCGCCTGGAAGGCGAGGAGGCTGACGACGTGCTGGCCACGCTGGCCCGGCGCGCGGCGGGCCATGGCGCCGACGTGCTGGTCGTGTCCGGCGACAAGGACCTCCTCCAGATCGCATCGGACCGCGTGGGCATGATCCGACCGCAGTCCCCGCGCGACCGCGTCGGCCCCGACGGCGTGCGGGGCATCCTCGGCGTCGACCCCGGGCGGGTGCCGGAATGGCTCGCCCTGACAGGGGACACGTCGGACAACATCCCGGGCGTGCCCGGGGTCGGGCCGAAGACGGCCACGGCCCTCCTGTCCGCGTTCGGCACGCTGGCGGATCTCTGGGCCCGGATCGACGAGGTGACGCCTCCGCGCATCCGCGGCCTCCTGGCGGCCCATCGCGAGGTCGTCGAGCGGAACCTGGCCATGATGCGGCTGCGCGACGATCTCCCGGGGCTTCCGGACCTGGCCGGCCTCGAGTGGAAGGCCCCCGACGGCCCCGGGCTGCGGTCGTTCCTGGAAACGCTCGGTCTCCGCTCGCTGCTTCCCGCCACGTCGCAACCGGAGCTTTTCTGACCGGACCATGACCGCCCCCACCCCGGAACGTCCGCCGGCGGGCCGCGCGGCCCGCCGCCTTCGTGCGGCGGCGCTCACGCTCGCGCTGCTTGTGCTCTGCGTGCTCGGCATCGGCATCCGGCGGCACGTCGTGGAGCTGCAGATGCCCGACCGCGGCCGGCCGCTTCCGTTCACGCTGGAGAGCGCGCTGCAGTTCCGGTCCATCCGCGCCCTCTACACCGGCCAGGGCCTTCCGGCGGTGGACCGCGAGATCCAGATCCCCGGGGGGGTCCGCACCCTGGCGCACGACACGGTGGGCGCCGAATACCTGGTCGCCGCGCTCTGCCATCTCTTCCCCGCGGAGATCACGCTGACGGAACGCGTGCGGTGGATCTCGGTCGGCTGGTTCTGCCTCGGCATCCCCCTGATGGCGGTGTGGGTCCGGCGCATGACCGGTTCCTGGGAGGGCGGCCTGTTCGCGGCCTTCTTCTACGCGGTCTCCGTCGCGGCGGTGATCCGCTCGACGGGACACGAGATCTCGCACGAGAACTTCGCGCTCCCGCTGCTCCTCGCCCACCTCGCCCTGGCGGCCGGACCGCGCGCGACGGGGCGCGGAGGACTCCTCCGCATGGCCGGATCCGCCCTGTGCCTTGCGGCGGCGCTGGCGACCTGGGACCTGATCCAGTTCTACGTGCTGCTCTGGGGCCTTGCCGCGGCCTGGCGCTGGCTTCGGGCCCCGCACGGGGCGGCCTCGCCCGGGGCCGGGGCGATCTGGATCCGCGTGGGCGGCGTGCTGACCGCCTGCGTGGCGAGCCCCTACCTGCGGGCCCACGCGGCGATCCTCTCGCCCGCGCTGGCCCCGCTGTGGGCCCTGGCCGCGGGGATGGCGGTCTTCGGCCTGTCCGGCCGGCGGGGCCGGGTGGCGGGGCGGGTGGCGTTCGCAACCTGCCTGATCCTGCTATTCGCGGCCGGGAGCGCGGCGTCGGCGGACGCCTACGGCCACTTCGGATCGCTGCTGGCGGCGAAGATCCGTTTCCTCAACCGCAAGCCCGCCGACCCGGCCCTGCTGACGTTCGACCAGCGCATCCTCTGGACCCCCGCGCTGCACTCGGCGACCTGGACGCTGTTCCGTTTCCTCTTCCCCTACACGGGGCCATTGACAGCCATCGCGACTGTGGTATGGTTCCTCCGGCGGCGCAAGGAAGAGGCTGCATCCATTCCCAATCCCGAACCCCCGTTGTTCTGCCATTGGGCGTCGATCGCCGTCTTCTTCCTGTTTGTGCGCTTCTGCGTCTTCGCGGCGCTGTTCGCCGCGGCGGTGCTCGGCGTATGGGCCGCATGGGCGGTCCGTCGCCGCGGGTGGAAGCGGTGGGTGTCCGTGGTCGCCCTGGCGACCGGCGGACTGGCCGAGTCGGGGTTCGTCGTTCATGAGGCCGAGTCGCTGGGGTCCGTGCCGGTGCTCTATCCCCAACTGGAGGAGATGGGCGCATGGCTGAAGGCGAACGTCGCGCCGGCGCCGGTGCTGGCGAACTTCCAGACGAGCGGCTTCGTGCTGGCCTACGGGCGGTGTCCGGTGGTGCTGCATCCGAAGTTCGAATCGGCGGAGATCCGGCGGCGGGTCCGGGACTACGCGACGCACCTGTTCCGCGGGACCGAGCGGGGACTTCGAGACTGGGCGGAGGGATCCGGCGCGCGGTATCTGGTGTACTCGATGGGCGAGTTCGCGAACCAGGCGCCGGAGCTGACGCTTCGCTACATGGTCGACGCGCTCGTGCCGCCGCAGGACGCGCCGGCGCGCGGGTTCGAGTACGGGCCGGGGACGATGGCCTGTTTCCACCTCGTGTGGCAGAACCCGAAGTACCGGGTCTTCCGGATCGTCGCCTCCGCGGAGGAGGAGACGGCCGGGAAACTGGTCGCGGCCGCGCGGGCGGATTTCGAGGCCGGACGGCTGGACGACGCCGAGAGGCGGGCGGCCATGGCGAGCAAGGTGAATCCGTGCAACCGGGAAGCGCTGGAGATCGTCGGACGGGCCGCTTCGCTCCGGGCCCAGGGCTTCCGGCAGCCCGACGCCCGGTGAGGCGCCGCGGGCTGGCCCTCGGCGTGACCGGCGGCATCGCCTGCGGCAAGAGCGAGGTGGGCCGGGTGCTCCGGCGATGCGGCGTGCCGGTGCTGGACGCCGACGACGTGGCGCACGACCTGATGAGGCCGGGGCGGCCGGTCCACCGGGCGGTGGTCCGCCGTTTCGGGCGCGGAATCGTGACGCCCTCGGGGGCGATCGACCGGGCCGCGCTCGGGCGGATCGTCTTCGCCGATGCGAAGGCCCGGGCGGCGCTGAACGCCCTCGTGCACCCCGCGGTGCGCCGGGCACGGGACCGATGGATGCGGGATGCCCTGCGGCGGCATCCCGTCGCGGCGGCGATCGTGCCGCTGCTGTACGAGACGGGCGCCGGGGATGCGTTCGACGCGGTGATCTGCGTCGCCGCCCCGCGGCGCGAAGTGATGAAGCGACTGCGCGCGCGCGGCCTGACCGCAGCCGCCGCGGCGCAGCGGATCCGGGCCCAGATGCCCCTTCGGGAGAAGAGGCGGCGCGCGGATCGAACGATCGAGAACGATGGAAGCCTGGCCGACCTGGCCCGTGCGACGCGCCGGGCGCTGGCTGCGATGATCGAAGAGGAGACCGAACGCCATGCCTGAGAACCCGAATCCCCGTCCGCGCAACCGACCCGGCCGCCACCCGCGGGCCCACCGTCACGCCCGCGAGGACGCCGCGGCGCCCGAAGCAGCCCCGGAGGCCGCCGATGCGGCGGCCGCGGCGCCCCCGGCTTCCGAGGAGCCCTCCGCACCGTCCCCCGAGATGACGCCCGCGGCCGCGCCGGAGACCCCGCCCGCGCCCGAACCCCAGGCCGCGACCCCGGCCCCCTCGGCACCGCAGCCCCCGTCGCCGCAGCCGCAACCCCAGCCGCACCGCAGCTTCGCCGGGCAGGTGATCAAGCTCCACGACATGCAGCGGAAGACCGTGCCGGAGCTGCACCAGATGGCCGACGAAGTCGGCCTCAAGGACCTCGGCGCGCTGCAGAAGCACGAGCTGATCTTCGAGATCCTCAAGGCCTGCGGCCGCCAGAACGCGGTGATGCTCGGACGCGGCATCGTCGAGATCCTGCCCGACGGTTTCGGCTTCCTGCGTTCGCCGCTGTCGAACTACCTCCCGTGCCCGGAGGACATCTACGTCTCGCCGTCCCAGATCCGGCGGTTCGGCCTGCGCACGGGCGACTACGTGGACGGCGAGATCCGTCCGCCGAAGGAGAAGGAGCGCTTCTTCGCCCTGCTCAAGGTCGGGCGCATCAACGGCGACGACCCCGAGCGCGCCCGCTCCAAGATCCCCTTCGAGAACCTCACCCCGCTCTTCCCGAACCGGCGGCTCGTCCTCGAGCGGCAGGGCGGCAGCGTTTCGATGCGGGTCATGGACATCCTCACCCCCATCGGGAAGGGCCAGCGCGGCCTGATCGTCGCTCCGCCCCGCACCGGCAAGACGGTCCTTCTCCAGGAACTCGCCAACAGCATCTCGGCGAACGATCCCGACGTGAAGCTGATCATCCTCCTCATCGACGAGCGTCCCGAGGAGGTCACCGACATGCAGCGCAACACGAAGGCCGAGGTCCTCAGCTCGACCTTCGACGAGCCCCCCGAGCGGCACGTGCAGCTTGCGGAGATCGTCATCGAGATGGCCAAGCGGGCCGTGGAGTGCGGGAAGGACGTCGTGATCCTCCTCGACAGCATCACGCGCCTGGCCCGCGCCTACAACACCCTGCAACCCCACAGCGGCAAGATCCTCTCCGGCGGCGTCGATGCCAACGCGCTGCACAAGCCGAAGCGCTTCTTCGGCGCCGCGCGCAACATCGAGGGCGGCGGCAGCCTGACGATCATCGCCACCGCCCTCGTCGACACCGGCAGCCGGATGGACGAGGTGATCTTCGAGGAGTTCAAGGGCACCGGCAACATGGAGCTCGGCCTCGATCGGAATCTGGTGGACAAACGCATCTTCCCGGCGATAAACATCGAGAAGTCGGGGACCCGGAAGGAAGAGTTGCTCCTGCATCCGGACGAATTGCAGAAGGTCTGGATCCTGCGGAAGGCGCTCAACGGCGTGCCCCCCGTGGAAGCGATGGAACTGCTGATCAACAAGCTCCGGAAGAGCCGGAGCAATCTCGAGTTCCTCGTGACGCTCCAGGGGTAGGGCCGCCGCCGGGTCCGGGAGACGGACGATGATCCAGGCACTGCAGGACAACGAGTGGCTCCTCCAGCCGCCGCGACGCCGCAGCCACGCCCCGCTGGCGTGGAGCGCGGTGGCGGTGTCGGCCGGCCTCCACTGGCTCGCGGCCGTCGAACTCCCTCCGGTGCCCCTCGGGACGCCGATGCTCCTGGCCCAGGCGGTCAAACGCCCGGTTCAGGTCGAGGCGGTGGTGCGGGCGCCTCCGCCCGCGCTTCCCGACCGTCCGCCGGAGTTCCGGCCGGACCGGCCGGACGCCTCGTTCGCGCGGCCGGCGCCGAAGGAGTTCATCACGGCCCTCGACCCGGCCCTGCTCCAGCCCTCGGCGCTTCCGCCGGATCTCGCCGGCGACACGACCCCGGTCCGGATCCCGGAGCCGCCGCCCGCGCGGCTCGACTGGCAGCCCCGCCAGGAGCGGCTGGAGATCACGCGGCAGGTCGTGCGGGAGGATCCCGTCGCGCCGCCGCGGCGCCTCTCGCCGACGATCGAGCGGGTCCAGTTCGCCGCGGACATCGTCGCGCCCTCGCCCCCGCCCGTCGCGCCCACCCCGGTCGCCGTCGGCCCGATCGCCGCCGCCGGCGCCGGCATGTTCGAGGCGCGCGTGGAGGGTCCGGCCTCGCCGGCCCCGGCCCTCCCTCCGCACCGCTCCGCGCCGCCGGCGGAGACCGGCAGCCCTGTGCCGATCCGCGAGGCGGCCTCGGTGATGGCCGAACGCGGGACCGACATCACCGGCGTCAAGCCGATCGAGCACCTGCTGACCCTCGACCTCCGCACCCACTCCGCGGCCGCCGATCCCGGATGGCTCTACTTCAGCCTCGCCATCCGGCGCGCGGGCGACCATGTGCTCCCCGTGCTTCCGCGCGACGTGCTCCTCGTCCAGGATTGCTCCGCCAGCATGACGGGGCCCAAGGTCGAGGCGTGCAAGAAGGGCCTCCAGGGCGCCCTGCGGACGCTGGGCGCCGGGGACCGGTTCGACATCCTGAGCTTCCGCGACCGCGTATCCCGGTGCTTCGGCGAATGGAAGGAGGCCTCCTCCACCGCCCGCGCCCAAGGCGCATGGTTCGTCGAGCAGATGGACTCGCGCGGCATGACCGACGTCTTCGGCGCCCTCGACGCCCTCAAGGGCGTGGGCGGCGATCCCGGACGGCCCCTGGTCGCCCTGATGATCTCCGACGGGCGGCCGACCATCGGCCTGCAGGACAACTTCGAGATCATCCAGCGCTACTCCGACTCGAACGAGGGCCGCGCGTCCGTCTTCTCCTTCGGCGGCGGCACCGGCGTGAACCGCTTCCTGCTCGACTTCCTCAGCTACAAGAACCGCGGCGAGTCGCGGATCGTGCGCGACAACCCCTCCATCCCCGACGGCATCGAGGCCTTCGCCCGCGAGGTTTCGCGGCCCGTGCTGGCCAACCTCGAGTACCGCTTCTCGGGCCTGGAGAAGGCCGAGATCTACCCGCACCTGGTGACCCACCTCTACCTCGACCGCCCCCTCGTCATCCACGGTCGCGTGCCGGCCGGCTCCGCCGCCAGCGCCGTGCGCATCGTCGGCCGCTCGGGGGCCGCCACGCACGACATGGTCTTCCCCGTCGACTGGTCCGCCGCCGCCGAGGGCGGCGCCGACCTGCGGAACGAGTGGACCTGGCAGAAGCTCACGTGGCTCGTCGGCGAGCACATCCGCACCCGCGACCCCTCCTTCCGCGAGGCCGCCGTGGCCCTCGCCCGGTCGATGGGCCCCTCGCTGCCGTACGCCTCCGAACTCGGAGTGCACGACGCCCCCGTCCGATTCAGATAACCCGGAGACCCCACCATGCCCTCCCGTAAGATCTACCTGTGCGGCCCCATCATGGACGAGGTGGACGGCCACGCGCGCGCGTGGCGCGGCCGCGCCAAGGAACTGCTTTGCGCCGACTTCACCATGCTCGACCCCATGCGGCGCAATTTCAAGGACCGCGAGGTCGACAGCGCCAACGAGATCGTCGAGTTCGACCTGCAGGACGTCCGCGACGCCGACATCCTCCTCGTCAACTACAGCAAGTCCTCCGTGGGCACCTCGATGGAGGTCTTCTACGCCTCGCACGTGCTGCACAAGTTCGTGATCGCGTTCTCGCCCTTCAGCTTCAAGGACTCGAGCCCGTGGATGGTGAAGTACTGTACGAAGATCCTGCCCACGCTCGAGGACGCCGCCGCCTACATCCGCGAACATTTCGTCGCCCAGCACCACCAGTAGGGCGCGGCGGCGGGTCTACGCCCCCGCCAGGTCGCGGAGCGCGGCGAGCTCGGTGTCCGTCACGGGGCGCCACCGGCCGGGCGGGAGATCGCCGAGGTCGAGGGGGCCGAAGCGGGTGCGGAGGAGACGCAGCACCGGAAGGCCCGCGACCTCGAACATCCGGCGGATCTGGCGGTTCCTCCCCGTGCCGAGCACCATCTCGTAGTACGCGCCCTGCCGGTCGCGACCCACCTCCCGCACCGACCGCGCCGCAAGGCGCTCGCCCTCCGAGTCCACACCCGACGTGAACCGCGCGAGCCACGCCGGGTCCAGGGGCACGGGCGTCCAGACCCGGTAGGTCTTCTCGACATGATGGCGCGGATGGATCAGGCGGTGGGCCAGGTCGCCGTCGTTGGTGACGAGGAGGAGCCCCTCGCTGTCCCAGTCCAGCCGCCCCGCGGAGTAGACGCGGGCCCCGAGGTCCGGGGGGAGAAGCTCGTGAAAGGTGCGCCGCCCGTGGGGATCGCGGGAGGTGCACAGGAAACCGGCCGGCTTGTGGAGAACCACGTGGATGATCCGCTCGCGACGGGCGGGGCGTCCGTCCACCGTCACATCCGCACGGTCCGGATCGATCCGGACTCCCTGCTCGACGACCGCGCGACCGCCGACCGCAACGCGGCCTTCGGAGATCAGGATCTCGCAGGCGCGACGCGACCCGAAGCCGCAGTCCGCCAGGTACTTCTGAAGACGGACTTCAGATCGAGGGCTTGGTCTTGGGAAGGCCGAGGGCACGATCGCCCTTCTTCCACTTGCCGCGCTGCATCAGCACGTCGATGCGCTCGAAGCGCTTCAGGACGTTCCGCTTCGCGGCGATCTTGCCGCCCCCGGCTTTCAAACTCGAATGCACCGACATGACGGGCGCTCCCTCGTAGGCGTGAATGATCCGCCGCTTATGCCCTTCCCGGAGCCGAATGTCAAGGCCGGCCGGACCCCGGGCGCTTGCGCAGCCGGACGCTCCTCGGGGTGACCTCGACGAGTTCGTCATCGTTGATGTAGTCGATGCACTCCTCGAGGCTCAGCTTCGTCGGCGGGGTCAGGATGACGTTCTCGTCGCGGCCGGCGGCGCGGATGTTCGTCAGCTTCTTCCCCTTGCCCGGGTTGACCTGGAGATCGTTGTCGCGGCAGTGTTCGCCGATGATCTGGCCGCGGTAGACCTGCTCGCCGGGGCCGAGGAAGAGCCGGCCCCGGTCCTGCAGGTTGAACAGGGCGTAGGCGACGGTGGTGCAGGTGTCCATCGAGACCTGCACGCCGTTGCGGCGCTTCTTCATCTCGCCGACGTGGCGGTCGTAGCCGTGGAAGATGTAGTTCATGACGCCCATGCCCTTGGTGTCGGACATGAACTCGCTCTTGAACCCGAACAGGCCGCGCGTGGGGATCGTGTAGCGCAGCCGGACCATGCCGGCGTCCTGCACCATCTCCACCATGAGGCCCTTGCGGCTTCCGAGCTTCTCGATGACGGTCCCGGCGCACGCCTCGGGGACGTCCAGGGTGACGTCCTCGTAGGGCTCCATCAGCACGCCGTCCTCCTCGCGCAGGATCACGTGGGGGCTCGACACCTGGAACTCGTAGCCCTCGCGGCGCATGGTCTCGACCTTGATCGAGATGTGGAGCTCGCCGCGGCCGGAGACCTTGAATCCCACGGTGTCGGTCAGTTCCTCGACGTGCAGCGCGACGTCGCGCAGCACCTCCTGCTGGAGGCGCTCGTCGAGGTGCGAGCCGGTGCAGTACGTCCCCTCGCGCCCGGCGAACGGCGAGTTGTTGGGCAGGAAGTTCATGCTGACCGTGGGCGGATCCATCGGCAGCGCGGGCAGCGGCTGCGGGTTCAGCGGGTCGGTGTAGGTGTCGCCGACGAGCACCCCCTCGAAGCCGGCGATCGCGACGATGTCCCCGGCCCCGGCGCCTTCGCATTCGACCTTCCGGTTGCGCTCGAAGCTGTAGACCTTCGTGATGCGGCCGGGCTCCATCGTGCCGGCGGCGGTGGCGAGGATGACCGGCTGGTTCGGCGCGACGCGCCCGGCCGTGATCTTGCCGATGCCGAGACGGCCCAGGAACGAGGAGTGATCGATGCTGGCGACCTGGAGCTGCAACGGGGCGTCGGCGGAGCCCCCGGGCGCCGGGATGTGCTTCAGGATGGCATCGAACACCGGGCTCATGTCCGTGCCCGGCTGCGCGGGATCGAGGCTCGCATGGCCGTCCCGGGCCGACGCGAACACCACGTGGAAGTCGAGGATCGAGTGCGGGGCGTCGAGGGTGACGAAGAGGTCGAACACCTGGTCGACGGCCCAGCGCGGGCGGGCGGCGGGCTTGTCGATCTTGTTGATGACGACCACGACCGGCAGGTGGTGGGCGAGGGCCTTCTTCAGCACGAAGTAGGTCTGGGGCATCGGCCCCTCCTGCGCATCGACGAGCAACAGCGCGCCGTCGGCCATCCGGAGGGTCCGCTCGACCTCGCCGCCGAAGTCCGCGTGGCCGGGCGTGTCGACGATGTTGATCCGGTGGTCCTTGTAGAACATCGTGCCGTTCTTCGCGCGGATCGTGATGCCACGCTCGCGCTCGAGGTCCATGCTGTCCATCAGCCGCTCGGCCACCGCCTCGTTGTCGCGGAAGGTCCCGCACTGGCGGAAGAGCTGGTCGACCAGCGTCGTCTTGCCATGGTCGACGTGCGCGATGATGGCCACGTTCCTGATCTTGCCGGTTTCCACGATGAGCATCCGTTCCGCCCGGGGGCAAAAGCGGGCCACGATACCAGAAATCCGCCGCAACTCAACCCGCGCCGGTCCCGGGATGGGGGTTGATCGTCCGGGCGGCGCGGGGGTAGGATCGGTCCGCGCGCGGGGCGCAGGGAGGATGGGGCCATGGCGCTGGAACTCCACGCGGTGCTGCAGGCGGCGGAGCGGGCTCTCGATCTCGCGCACGATCGCGGCCTGCGGATCCCCTGCTCGGTCGTCTTCGAGAGCGGCGCCTACGGTCATCTCGGACGCTACCTCACCCCCCTCTCGCCGGCGGGCCCGATCCTCGTCGTCGCCGGCCGCTTCGCGCGCGACCCGGCGCTGCGCGCGTTCATCGAGGACCAGTTCTGCGGCCACGAGGTGCGGTCCGTCCACTACGCGCCGGTCGCGGGCGAACCGACCTGCGAAACGATCGGCGCCCACGCGGCGCTCGCGCGAAGGATCCGCCCGCAACTGGTGCTGGGGGTCGGGGGCGGCAGCTCCATCGACTCCGCCAAGGCCGTCGCGGCCCTGCTGACCAACGACGGGCCCGTCGAGGACTACCTCGAGGGCCTCGGGCGCGAGCGCCGGCTCGAGTGCTCGCCCGCGTTGTGCGTGGCGGTGCCCACGACCGCGGGCACCGGCGCGGAGATGACGCGCAACGCCGTCGTGGCCTGCCCCCGGCGCCGGTTCAAGCGGAGCCTCCGGGACGACCGCATGGTTCCCTCGCTCGCGCTCATCGATCCCGACCTCACGCTCGCCCTGCCCGCGGAGCCGACGGCGGCGGGCGGGATGGACGCGATCACGCAGCTGATCGAGGCGTGCATCTCGGCGAAGCGGCGGCCCGAGACGACCGAACTGGCGGAGTCCGTCCTGTCCCTTCCGCTCGGGGCCCTGCCGCGCTGCATCGAGGACCCCTCCGACCGCGCCTCGCGGGCCGCGATGTCGCTGGCGGCCTCGGCCAGCGGCATCTGCCTGGCCAACGCCGGCCTCGCCATGGCCCACGGCATCGCCGCCGCCCTCGGCGCGTGGCACGGCATGCCCCACGGCCTCGCCTGCGGAATCCTGCTGCCGCACACCCTGCGCCACAACCGCGGCGCCTGCCCGGACGCCATGGCCTCCGCCCTCGCGGCGTTCCTCGGCGAGGACGCGCCGCGGGGCGATACGATCGACCGCGGGATCGACGCGGTCGACCGGCTGAACGTCCGGATCGGCATCCCGCCCGACCTCCGGCACCTGCGCCTTTCGCCCGCGCAGCTCGACACGCTCGCCGAGGCATCGCTCGGCAGCAGCATGCAGGGCAATCCCGTGCCGATGACGGCGGAATCGACCAGGACGTTCCTCGCCTCCATCGCGTGACCCGGGCGGGGCGGCCGGCGTTGGACATCCGGCGCGATCGGTGTAGGTTCACCGCCGGAAGCGTCGGAACACGCACATGGAGGCAGACACATGAACCGATGGGCGATGGTGGCGGCAGCCCTGGTGACCGGCGGCGCGGCGATGGCGGCGAAGGTCGGCCAGCCGGCCCCGGACTTCAAGGCGCAGGGGACGGGCGGCGAGGTGACCCTCGCGGGCCTGAAGGGCAAGTGGGTGGTTCTCTACTTCTATCCCAAGTCGTTCACGCCGGGCTGCACGAAGGAGTCGTGCTCGCTGCGCGACGGACACGAGGGCCTGACCGGCCTCAACGCCGTCGTGCTGGGCGCGAGCATCGACGACCTCGAGACCCAGAAGAAGTTCAAGGCGGAGTACAAGCTGCCGTTCGACCTGCTCGCCGATTCCGACAAGTCGCTGGCCCGGGCGTTCGACGTGCTCGCCCCCTTGGGGCTCTTCGCCGCCCGCCGCACGTTCATCCTCGACCCGGCCGGGGCGATCGCCCACGTGTTCGATTCCGTCAGCGTCGGCACGCATGCCGATGACGTGAAGGCCGAACTCACGCGCCTCCAGGCGGCGGCGAAACCCCGGTAGGGGCCTTCCCCACCCCGGCGGGACGGCCGGGCGGTCCTCGCGCGGGACTACCGGCCCGCGGCCGGCGGGTAGCGCATGTGCAGGAGGCGGGAGACCGCCCCGTTGAACTCGTCCCTCTCGGCCGCGGCCAGCCCGTCCGCCCCGGCCGCCCGGTTGCGCAGCAGCGCGAAGTCGAGGCCGCCGGGGGCCCCGAGGTGTTTCTTGGCGCGGGCGGCGCGGACCGGATCACCGGCCCCCACCGCACCGAGGTTCGCCTTGACATGATGGTAGGCGTCGCGGAACGGCATTCCGCCGGCGACGAGCTCCAGCGCGCGATCGGTGGCGAACACGTCGGGGGTGAATCCGGCGGCCAGGCGCGGGGCGTCCGCCTTCGTCGCCCGGATCAGCGGATCGAGCACGCGCAGCGCGGCCCGCGTGGCGGCGACGCCCTCGAGATACGGCTCCTTGGTGTCCTGCAGGTCCCGGTTGTAGCCCGACGGCGCCGCGCGCAGGATCTCCTGCACGACGCCGGCGCAGCCCATCACGCGCGCCGCGCGGGAGCGTACCAGTTCGAGGACGTCGGGATTCCGCTTCTGGGGCATGATGCTGCTGCCGGTGCAGAACTCGGCCGGGAGGACGAAGTAGCCAAACTCGGGCATCGAGAAGAGGATCAGGTCCTGCGCGAGGCGCGAGAGCGTGATCATCACCTGCGCGCAGGCGGCGAGCACGATCGACTCGATCTTGCCGCGCGAGTGGTTCGCGTAGAGGACGGTGTGGGTCGGGCGGGAGAACCCGAGCAGGCGGGCGGTCTTCTCGCGATCGATCGGAAGCGGAACGCCGTAGCTGGCCGCGGAGCCCAGCGGGCACTGGTCCGCGAGCTCGAAGGCATTCACGAGCAGGACGGCGTCGTCGAGCAGGTCCTCGGCCCATGCGGCGGCCCACAGGCCGACGGACGAGGGCATCGCCGGCTGGAGGTGCGTCCGCCCCGCCATGGGCACCGTCTCGTGGGCCTCGGCGAAGTCCGTCAGCGTGACCGCCAGCGCGGCGGCCTCCCGGATCGCGCCGAGCACGTGGACCTTGGTGTGGAGGCGCAGCGCGGTCGCGACCTGGTCGTTGCGGCTCCGGCCGGTGTGGATGCGCCGGCCGGTCTCGCCGAGGCGCTCGGTCAGCGTGCGCTCGATCGCGAGGTGGCAGTCCTGGTCCTCCGGCCGGATCCGGAACCGGCCTGCCCGCGCCTCGCGGAGGATCGCGCCCAGCGCGCGCACCGCGGCCCGGGCGTCGGCGGGACGGAGCACCGGCGGGCGGACCGGCATCCCGGCAAGCATCACCGCGTGCGCGGCGGTGCCGATGCAGTCGAACTCCACGAGGTCCCGGTCGAGTTCGATGTCGTTGCCGGCCGTGAACGCGAGGACGTCCTCGCGGACCGCGCCGACCGTTGTTGCCTTCACCTTCATGCCCGCCATGTCCGGCCTCCGGGTTTGCGGGGAGCATAGCGTCCGGACGGACGCGAAGCGAGCCGGCGCCGCCGGTGCGACGCCCGGGCTACGGCGGGGCGCGGAACCCGTCGTGGAAGATCCGCCGCATGGCCTCGGCCTCAAGGCGCGCATCGTCGGCCGCCGGATCGGCGGCGGGCGCCGGACCCGGCGGCGCGGGGGCCTCGGGTCCCGCGGCCCGCACGGCCTCGAGGTCGTCGAAGCGCCGGTCCGCGGAGGCCAGGGCGCGGCGCAGGCGCCACGTCCCGATCCGGCGCACGATGCCTCCCGTGACACCGTCGTGCCCGGGCTGGGCGAGGCGCCGGAGGACGCCGCGGTAGGCGTTGACCGCACGCGTGAGCGTGCCGTCGCGGCCGACGGGGATCTGGTCGATCGACATCAGCATCGCCTGCGCGACGGTGCGGGCCCAGGGCTCGCTGCGCCGCGTGACAAGGGCATGGATGTCGATGGGGTCGGCCACGTCGTCGGGCAGGACGATCGGCACCCGGGCGTGCGGGACGCGCAGGCACTCGCGCAGCCGGGCGGCGAGGTCGGAGGGCGTCAGGCGCCACGGGACATCGACGCGGCGGGCCGAGGCGTAGGCGAGGTCGATCTGCTGCGCGAGGTCGCGGGCGGACCACGCCGTATCCAGGCGCGCCGCGAGCCGGGCGGCGTCGACGTCCTGCCCCGCCGCCCAGGCATCCAGGAGCCCGCCGGCGACGGCGGGGAAGTCCGGCCGCAATCGGAGCCACGACACGAGGACGGTCCACTCCGCGAGCGGCGCGAACGGGGCGGCCGCGGGGCCCGGGCCGAGAAGCGAGGCGAGCGGAGGGTCCTTCCCCTCCAGCCACGCATCGAGCGCCCGGCGCTGGAGCGTGAGACGCGGCCCGGAGTAGAGCGAGCCCGCCAGGCCGCACGCGAACCAGTCGGGGGCCAGGGCCGGGCGGGCGCCGCGGACGGCCGGCGGCTGCCGGGCGGCCACGTACCGGGCCGCCATCATCGAGACGGCGGCGGCGAGGACCTCCGCGGGCTCGGCGCGGTCGGGATTGGCGATGCGCACGACCTGCCCGAAGCCGCGCCCGTCGGCCTGGAGCTCCCGCCGGATGGCGGCGGCGCCGCCGGCGGGATCGGCGGAGAGGACGAACACCAGCGGCCGCCCCCGCTCCGCCGGCATCGGGGCGCCCAGCGCCCGCTCGAGGCGCTCCGCCACCTCCTCGACCCAGGCGAGGAACGGCACGGTCTGCAGCGGATCGGCGCCGAGGGCGGCGAAACGCTGCGTCGTGCTGAAATGGACGATGCCCGGCGGGGCGGCGGTGGAGGGGGGCGCCGATTCCGTCCCTGCCGCGGCGGCGTTCCGGACGGCGAGCCCCGCGGCCAGGCCGAGGAGCGCTTCAAGCCGGCGGCGGCGTTTCGACCAGGATGGTGACGGGGCCGTCATTGATCAACCGCACCTGCATCATCTCACGGAAGACGCCGGTCTGCACGTCGTGGCCGAGATCGCGGAGACGGCGGACGAACTCCTCGTAGAGAAGCGCGGCCCGTTCCGGCGGAGCGGCGCCGATGTACGAGGGCCGGTTGCCCTTGCGGCAGTCCCCCAGCAGCGTGAACTGGCTGACGACGAGGAGGCGGCCGCCCGCCTCCGCGATGGAGAGGTTCATGCGGCCCTCCGCATCGTCGAAGATGCGGAGGCGGGAGACCTTCCCGGCCAGCCACTCGGCCTCGGCGGGCGTGTCGGGGACCGCGACACCGAGCAGGACCAGCGCGCCGGGCCCGATCGATGCGACGTCGCGGTCCCCGACGGCAACGCCGGCGGAGCGGACGCGCTGGACCAGCGCCCGCATCAAGTCGCCGGCGGGCGGGTGATGCGAAGACCCGCCAGCCGGTTGAGCGCGGCGGCGATCTCGTAGCGCCGCGGCCGGGCCAGGTCGCCGCGGAGATCCCGGGAAAGGGCGTCGAGCCCCTCGGCCCCGAGATCCGTGTCCAGCATGTCCAGCACCTCGGCCACCGTGCGGACCTCGTCGAGGAAATGGAGCTTCGCGTAGTAGAGCAGGAGCCCGATCGCGGTCGTCTGCCCCGCGTCCACGAGCTGGGAGACCGCGTCGAGATCGATCCGGAAGCGGCCGAAATGGAGGCCGTGCGTGCCGGCCGCCTCGATGAAGGCCTCCTCGGTGCCCAGCCAGGGATCGAGGCTGCTCGAGACGATCCACCGCGTCCGCTCGCCCACGGGCGGAAGCGCGGACAGTCCGGCCGACGACGGCAGCGGGAGGTTGAGGGCGCGCGCATCCCGCGTGACGTCGACGAGGCGCCCGTTCTCGAGGAGCAGCACGGTGTCGGCCACCGGCAGGAACTCCTCCGCGTGGGCGTACGCGCCGACGATGAGCGACACGCGAAGATCGTTGGCGATCTGCCGCGCGCGGACCGACAGCGAGAGGAACGAGGCGGGCGCGTCGGGACGGAGTCCCGCGAGGCGGGCGTCCCCGGCGAGGAACGCGGGGTCGCTCGAGGACTCGTCGAAGACCAGGGCCTGGGCGCCGACCTGGATCGCCTCCATCGTGCCCGCCATCTGCGACTCCGCCGGCGTGGCGCACGCGGTGGTGAACTCCGTCGTCTTCCAGTCCGCGCGGCCGGGCAGGAACGGGGAGATGTCGACCTTCTGGACGGGACGACCCGGGTCGGCATCCACGCGGACGATGTCGGGGATCGAGACGATCCCCTCGCGCCCGTCGCCGGCCACGTGGTTGTAGGTCCCCAGCGCCAGCGCTTCGAGCAGCTCGCGCCGGCCGGAGTACGGATCGCCGATGATCAACGTGACGCCCGTGGGGATGCCGAGCCCGCGGACGGTGCCCGCGTTCGGGACATCCATGGTCGCCAGCCCGTCGACGGGAAGCTCCAGCGCCGCGCGCGACGCGGCCGGGCGCGAACCCTCGCCGACGAACGAAACGAGACCCCGCCGGGGCAGCGACTGGCGGACATGGTCGGCGTCCTCCATCCGGTCCACGAAGCGCGTCAGATCCCCATCGTCGAGGTAGCAGTAGATGAGCGAATCGTTGACGATCGCCGGAAGATCGTGGAAGAAGATCCTCTCGGCGCCCGGCGCATCGACGGCGCCGTCGCGGACGGGGAGCCGGATCGACAGGCGCGCCTCGACGTAGTCCTGCGCCACGACGATCGACGACCGGGGCAGGATCTGCGGCCCGGGCCGGGAGATGGCGATGGCGGCGGGGCTGCCGGCATCGCTCCGGATGCCCCGTCCCTCGATGGCCGCCGCCACCCTGCGCGCGAGGTAGTCCTCGAGGGCCGTCCGCCGGATCGGCGTCGTCACCATCGAGGCCGGGAAGCCCGCGATCAGCTGGGGCACGTGGATGACAAACAGGCCCTGCACGCACCCCTCCGCCACCACGGGCGCACGCCGGACGTGGATGACGAAGCGGGTGAAGTCGAAATCGCCGACGAGCCGGCCGTATTCGGCCGCAGGCTGGCCGTGAATGGCCTTGAACGTGGCCGCGAACTCCCTTTTGTCTCTCATGAACAGCATGCTCCCCTTTAGCCCGCCGCTGGCATCACGGCGCGATCACCAGCCTCGCCTTCCCGTCGGTCAGGTCCACCCGCTTGACATGGTTGAGGACATCGCGCTCACGCGTCATGCCCCCAAGGATCTGCTCGAACTTGCCCGCGACCCACCCGTGGGCCGGCGCGGGGAGCCTGAGATGCCCCAGGCGCGCCTCGCGGATCGCGAGGCGGAAGGGGCCCGGAACCGTCTCGGGCAGCCCGCGCGCGTCGAAACTCAGCCGGAAGGGGCCCCACCCGCCGACGGCCTGCGCACGGACCCGGTCGCCGCGGATCTCGATGCGGATCCGGTCCAGGCCCATCTGCGCTCCCTGCGCCCGGCCGGCGCCGGCCGACTCCTGGAGCCGCCACGCAAGGTAGATGTTGATGTCCTCGTCGGCCAGCAGGCTCGCCGTCGTTCCCTGCTGTCGGATCAACAGCTCCATCGCGCCGACCCACTGCGCCACCTTCCGCGCGCGGCCCTCGTCCACCGCCGTCTCCTCCACGGCCAGCGGCCAGAAGGCGAGCCCGGCCACGAGGGCCAGGAGCAGGATCCCGACCAGGCGCGCCGCGCCCGCCAGGTACCGGCCGATCGGGAAAGCCTCGCGCCTCTGGTGCACCGTCGGCGCACCCATCCGGGCCCCGCACTGCGTGCAGAAGACGCCGACCGTCTTGTTCTCCAGGCCGCACCGGGGGCAGACGACGTTGACGGGCATGTCAGGCCTTTCCAGCGGTTGACGACGGCTTCTTCGCCGGTTTGTCGGCCTTGCCTCCGTCGGCCGGCTTGGCGGTCGACGGAGAGGACACCGGGGCGACATCCGCCTTCGCGGCCTTGCGGTATCCGTCGCTGCGGTAGTCCGTGATGTAGAATCCGGAACCCTTGAAAAGGAGGCCCGCGCCGGTCCCGATCAGTCGCCGGACACGCCCCTTGCACTTTGGGCAGGTCCGCTTCGGGCGGTCGCTCATGCGCTGGAACACCTCGAACCGGTGCCCGCACTTCCCGCACTGATAGTCGTATGTCGGCATGCTCGTCAGCGTCGCACGAAGGCCCGAACCCGGCGACGGCCGCAGAGTACAGGCACCCCCTCCGCGTGTCAATTTTGGTTGGACAAGAAGCAGGGGCATGCCGGGAACCCGGACCCCGAGGCGGCGCCGGAATCCGCGGGCCGTCCGGCTCACCCTCAGCGTCCGGGCTGCTCCTCGATCGCCAGTTCGATGGCGCCCGATTCGTCGGACGAAAGATGTCCGTCAACGTTGGAATCAAACAGGCGGTCGAACTTGCTCTCCACGGGCCGCCGGGCCGTCCCCCGCAAACCGGAGAGCCGGTCCCGCAGCATCGCGAGGACCTCGCCCCCCTCCAGGAACCCGTCCTTGTTCCGGTCGAAACCCCTCTCCCGGGGGGTCTGAACCAGGCTCCGCACGCGCTTGAGGAACCGGCGGTAGTCGTCCGGCGACAGGGATCCATCCTTGTCGTCATCGAGCAGCGACTTCTTGAACTCGTACATCTCGGCGGCACTGAGCTTCCCGTCCTTGTCGGTGTCCGCAAGCGCTTCCCACGAGCCGTCAAGCCTCAGCCCTTGCTCCCGGTACCATGAGTTCTTCGAGGCCTCGGCCTCGGAGGCGTCGACGATGCCGTCGTGGTTGAGGTCCACGCGCTCCCGCTCCTTCTCCGCCCGCCGCGCGTCCTTCTCCTTCTGCCGCTCCATCCGCGCCTTCTCCGCCTCGGACGGCGGCTTCCGGTCCGCGGCGGCGTGGACGGCCCGCGGACCCGCGGCCACGGCAAGGAGGACCGCAACAAGGAGGGTGTTCATCATAGGTCTCCATTAAACGCCCGAGGCGCGAGGCTATTGCAGACAACCCCCGCGTACGGCATTGTAGCCGGGCCCGGACGAACGAAAGGACCACCGCCATGCAAGCCGTGCAGACGCCCGACGCCCCCAAGGCGATCGGACCCTACTCCCAGGCCGTCGCCGCCGGACCGCTGCTCTTCGTCTCCGGGCAACTCGGGCTCGATCCCGCGACCGGTGAACTCGCCCCCTCCCTGCCCTCGCAGGCGCGGCGGGCCATGGAGAACCTCCGGGCCATCCTGCGGGCGGCGAACCTGGACCTGGGCCACACA
>VGWF01000083.1 GCA_016873715.1 Lentisphaerota bacterium
GCCACCCGCGCCGAATGCGTCCTGAATCCCCGATCCGGCCGGCGTGGCAGCCGGCCCTCCCGGCCGCGTGGTGAGGTGACGGGACCGGCGGGATGTGTTGGGGAGGGCGCGGTGCCACCCGCGCCGAGTGCATCCTGAACCCTCGATCCGGCCGGCGTGTCAGCCGGCCCTCCCGGCCGCGTGGTGAGGTGACGAGGCCGGCGGAATATGTTGGGGAGGGCGCGGTGCCACCCGCGCCGAGTGCATCCTGAATCCCCGATTCGGCCGGCGTGGCAGCCGGCCCTCCCGGGCACCCGTTCGGACGCCCCGGCGGTTGGGATCATGGCCGTCGAAGCTACACGCCCGTGAAACGTCCGTCCCCGGGGCCCGGGCGGATCCGGTTCATGATCAGGCCTGCGAGGAAGCCGGCGGCCGAGCGGACGATCAACGGCTCCGCCAACCCCGTCTTGATGCCGGTCACGCGGCCGGCCGCCAGGGTGAGAATGAGCGTCAGGACGCTCAGCAGCACCGCCAGCGGGAGGAGGTCCCGCAGCCGTCGCCGGCCAGTCAGCCAGGCCGCCAGCAGGGGCGGGACCGTGAGGACGATCAGCGCCAGGATTGCGTTGTCCCGGGGCACGCGCAACCGCCCGATGACCATCAAGGCCGCCTCGACGGCAAGCGAGAGCGCCACGTAGACCAGCGCGAGGGCCCACGGTTTCTCCCGGCGGGACATGGCGGTCAGTCCGGCACGGCGCCGGGTTTCGAGGCGACGTAGGCGCCGAGGCGGTTGCCGCGGCGGGCGGCCTCGACGGGGTCGCCGGTGCGGAGGTGGTGGGCAAGAAACGCGGCGCTGAAGGCGTCGCCCGCACCGACCGTGTCGGCCACCGTGACACGCTCGCCGGGGATGTCGGTTCGGCGGCCGCCGGCGTGGACCGCGCAGCCGTCGGGACCCTTCGTGACCAGCAGCACGCGCACGCCGAACTCGGAGGCAAGCCGCGCGGCAAGATCGTCCTCGGACATCGCCGCTCCGGAGAGCCGCGCGCCGACGAGCGGGGCCTCGTCCGCGTTGATCTTCACGATCGTGCTGCGCGCGAGCGACGCGCGCAGGACGTCGGCCGGGTAGAAGTCGCGTCGGATGTTGACGTCGTAGAAGGCCTCGCGCGGGCGGAGGGCGTCGAGAAGGCGCATCAGCGAGGCCCGCGTGACGTCCCCGCGCTGGGCCAGGGTGCCGAAGCAGACCGCGTCCGGCGGCCGCGCCGCAAGAGCGCCGAGAAGGGCGTCGTCCGCATCGATGAAGTCGTAAGCCGGTTCCTCCGCGAAGGCGTAGGAGGCGACGCCCTGCGCGTCGAGGTCCACGCGCGCCCAGCCGGTCTCGCGGGCGGGGTCGG
Source organism: Lentisphaerota bacterium (assembly GCA_016873715.1). Classification (GTDB taxonomy): domain Bacteria; phylum Verrucomicrobiota; class Kiritimatiellia; order PWTM01; family PWTM01; genus VGWF01. The sequence goes on from VGWF01000083.1 coordinate 1,368, forward strand.
TCTGCACGAGGGAGTCGTCGACGCCGAGCCGCCGCATCTCGCGACGCGAGGCGTCGCCGCGCGGATCCGCGCCGACGCGCGTCAGGATCGCCGAGGCGCACCCGAGCTTCGCCAGGTGCGCCGCCACGTTGAACGGGGCGCCGCCGATGTGCTCCCGCCCGCGGATCAGGTCCCAGAGCACCTCGCCGGCCGCCAGCACGCGGAGGGCGCCGGAGTTCATGCGGGGCAACGCTAGTCGTTCCCCGTGCGGCTGGCAACGCGGGAGGCGGTCCGTTGACGATGCGCGGGACCGGGCGTATCGTCCGCGGTCATGACCATTCGTCGTCGAACGAACCGCCGGAGGAAGCCGACCATGACGTCCCGCACGAAGCCCGCCGCATCCGCCGTCAGCCGCCGTTCCATGCTCAAGGCCGCGGGGGGTGTCGTCGCCGCCGCGGCGATCGGCGGACCCGCCGCGCGGGCGGAGGAGTCCGCCGCGAAGCTCAAGGGCAACATCCGGCACTCGGTCAGCCGCTGGTGCTACAGCAAGATCCCGTTCGACGAGTTCTGCGGCCACTGCAAGCGGATCGGCATCCAGTCGGTCGAGCTGCTCGGTCCGAGCGACTTCCCCGTCCTCCAGAAGCACGGCCTCGTCTGCGCGATGGTCAACAGCCACGGCCTGACGAAGGGGCTCAATCACCGCGAGAACCACGCGGAGTGCCTCGCGAAGCTGCGTCCGGCGATCGAGGCGACGGCGGCCGCGGGCTTCCCGAACACGATCTGCTTCTCCGGCAACCGCGACGGCATCGACGACGAGGAGGGGCTGAAGAACTGCGTCGAGGCGATCAAGCAGGTCATCGGCTTCGCGGAGGAGAAGAAGGTCACGCTGTGCATGGAACTGCTCAACAGCAAGGTGAACCACAAGGACTACCAGTGCGACCGGACGGCGTGGGGCGTCGAGGTCTGCAAGCGCGTCGGCTCGCCGAACATGAAGCTGCTTTACGACATCTACCACATGCAGATCATGGAGGGGGACGTCATCGCGACGGTCCAGAAGTTCCTGCCCTACATCGGCCACGTCCACACCGGCGGCGTGCCCGGGCGCAACGAGATCGACGAAACGCAGGAGCTGTACTACCCCGCCGTCATGCAGGCGCTGGTGAAGGCCGGCTACAAGGGCTTTGTCGGCCAGGAGTTCATTCCGAAGCGCGACCCGATCGCCTCGCTCGAGCAGGCGATCCGGATCTGCGACGTGTGAGCGGCGGACGGAGACGGAAGGGCAGAGGGGTGGAAGACGGAGGAAACGCGATGAAATCGAAGATAACGATGCTGGCGACGGTCGGGGTGGCGATGGCGTGGGGGGCGGGGGCGGCGGAGCCGAAGTTCGGACCGCCGGTGCAGCTCTTCAACGGGAAGGACCTGTCGGGTTGGGCCTTCTCGGGCGATGCGGTCAAGGCCGCGTGGAGCGTGAAGGACGGCGTGATCCACAATGCCGGCCGGCCGGGCGGTTACATCCGGACGGAGAAGGACTACACGAACTTCAAGTTGACGCTGGAGTTCCGGCACCTGTCCAAGGGCAACGGCGGGGTGCTGCTGCGGGTCGTCGGTCCCGACAAGGTCTGGCCGAAGTCGGTCGAGGCCCAGGGGATGGTGGGCAACGTCGGCGACATCTTCACGATCGACCAGTTCCCGCTGAAGACCGATCGCGCGCGCGGCCGCCACACGCCGAAGATGCACCCGTCGAACGAAAAGCCGATGGGCGAATGGAACACCTACGAGATCACCGCCAACCGCGGCACCCTCGAGCTGAAGGTGAACGGCCTCGTGCAGAACACGGGGACGGAGTTCGAGGAGGTCCCGGGCAAGATCGCCCTTCAGTCCGAGGGCGCGGCGATGGAGTTCCGCAACCTCGTGCTGACACCGATCGAGTAGCCCGCCGCCGCGGCCGTCCGCGGGGGAGGGGGCGCCTTACAGCCGGCCTTCGCGCTTGAGCTGCGCGTCGATCTGCTGCTCGGCCTCCGTCCAGTTCGCCTGAGGGGAACTCGACGGCCCTTTCTTCAGGGAAATGTAGTACGCCGCCTCCGCCACCATGCGGTGCCGCTCCTCCTTCGTCGCCTTGGCCAACGGCGGGGCCGAGGGCCGCAGGGGCGGCAGGATGACAGCCGGCGCCTCGGGCGCGGCGGCCTTCTTCGAAACGGGCTTCTTCGCGGCGGTTTTGGTCGTCTTTGGCTTGGAAACCTTGCTCATGATCGTCTCCCTGCCCGAAAACGGGGCGCAGCACTATACACGATCAGCCGTTGCCGGGCAAGGGGGGCCGCGGGATCAGGATCAGGGCCGGCGCGTCCCGGTCCGGTCGAAATCCAGCCATTTCGCGGGAGCCTCGGGGTTTACCCTTCGATCGCCGGGGAAGGGGGATCACGGCCGAACGACCCTCGAATCAAGGCGAAGGCGCCGCCGCGGCGCACCCCGTAACCGCAAGGGCTCCAACGTCCCCCGTGCGCGCGATCTGAAGCCGCGGCCATCGGTCGCGGCGATGCGCATCACGATCGCGGGCTTGCGCGGGCGGGGGCGGGTGGCACAATGGACGGGCTCGCGGTCCGTGGGATGCGCGACGATCCGGGAGGTGTCATGCACGTGCAATTCGTCCGCCTGTCCGCCCTGTCCGTCTTCGCCGCGCTTGCCCTCGCGGGGCCCGGCCGCGCCGCGCCGACCGCGCCGGTCATGATCGAGGCCGAGCGGTTCCACGAGCCGGGCGGGTGGACGATCGACGCGCAGTTCCGCCAGCAGATGGGCTCGACCTACCTGCTCGCCGCCGGCACGGGCGAACCGGTGGCCGACGCCGTCACGCGCGTCGCGCTGCCCTCCGCCGGCTCGTGGCGGCTGTGGGTGCGGTGCAGGGACTGGGACCCGACCTCGCCGGGCCGGTTCCAGGTGCTGCTGAACGACACGCCCTCCGCGACGACCTTCGGCGAGCAGAAGAAGGGCTGGGCGTGGGTCGACGGCGGCGCGTTCGACCTGCCGGCCGGCGACGTGAAGATCCGGCTGCGGGACCTGACGGGGTACTACGGCCGCTGCGACGCGCTGATCCTCGCGGCCGACCCCGCGTTCCGTCCGCCGGACGACCCCGCCGCGCTCGCCGCGCTGCGCGAGACGCTGACCGGGCCTTACCCCGTCTCGACGCAACGGTTCGACTTCGTCGTGGTCGGCGGCGGCTACGGGGGCGTCGGCGCGGCGGTGCAGGCGGCGCGCCTCGGCGTGAAGACGGCCCTGATCCAGAACCGGCCCGTGCTCGGCGGCAACGCGAGCAAGGAGATCCGCGTCGGCCCCGGCGGCGCCTCGCCCCACGTGCTGCGCTACCGCGAGACCGGGATCAGCGAGGAGATCGCCGAGGGCTTCCCGCGGCCCGAGGGCGGCGACTGGAGCGCGGCGATCGACCTCGTCGTCCGGGACGTGCCGAACCTCGCGGTCTTCCTCGATACCGAGGGGACGCGGGCGGTCATGAAGGACCGGCGCGTCGTCGCGGTCGACGCCGAGGACGTCGTGACCGGGAAGCGCCATCGCTTCGAGGCGCCGCTCTTCGCCGACTGCACCGGCGACGGCACGATCGCGTTCAGCGCCGGCTGCGAGTTCCGCCACGGCGAGGAGGCGCAGTCGGAGTACGGCGAGGCCCGCGCGCCCGCGACGGCGACGACGAACACGATGGGCACGTCGATCATCCACCACTCCGTGCGCATGGCGACGCCGCAGCCCTACACGCCGCCCGCGTTCGCGCGGAAGTTCACGGCGGAGCACTTCACGACGCGGAGGCAGAACCTCGCGCAGGGAACGTGGTGGATCGAGTACGGCGGCATGCGCGACACGATCGCCGACGCGGAGGAGATCCGCGACGAACTGCTGCGCGTGATCTTCGGCGCCTTCGACTGGGCGAAGAACCACGATCCCGAGTTCCGCGAGGCCAACGCGAACTTCAAGCTCAGCCCCGTGCCGACCGTCGGCGGCAAGCGCGAGTCACGGCGCTTCCTCGGCGACTACGTGCTCCGGCAGCAGGACGTCGAGGCCGGCACGATCTTCCCCGACGCCGTCGCGTACGGCGGCTGGCCGATCGACATCCATCCCTCGCCCGGCATCTACGGCAAGGACATCCCTCCGGCGATCTTCACTCGCCTGGAGAAGCCCTACACGATCCCGTACCGCTGCCTCTACGCGCGCGACGCGGAGAACCTCTTCATCGCCGGCCGCCACTCGAGCGTGAGCCACGTCGCGCTCGGCTCGACGCGGCTGATCCAGACGATCGGCGTCATGGGCCAGGCGGTCGGCGTCGCCGCGCGCCTGTGCCTCGACCACGGCCGCGACCCGCGCGGGCTGAACCCCGACTACATCCGCGACCTGCAGCAGGAGATGGTGAAGTGGGACGTCTGGCTGCCGGGCGTCGCGGACGAGTCCGCCGCGAACCTCTGCCGCGGCGCGAAGGCGACGGCGTCCAGCTCGCAGCCGGCGGACTGGGTCGACATCAAGGTGTCCGACTCCGGCGAGGCCAAGCCCGCGCCGATGACGATGGCGCGCGCGCAGATCGTGGCGGTCGCGAGTGCCGGCGTCGACCGGGTGCACCTGCGCCTTGCCGCGAAGGGCGAGGTCCCCGTCGAGGTGGCGCTCCAGATCGGACCCGAGGGCGGGACGCCGGCGGTCGTGAAGGCGATGGTGAAGCCGGGCGACTTCCGGTGGGTCGCGTTCAAGCTGCCCGAACCGCTGGCGCCGAACCGGCCGTACTTCCTGATGCTGCCGAAGACGCCCGGCGTCGAGTGGAGCCACAGCGACCGGGGCGGCGGGGAGCGGATGTACGGCGCGCCCGGGAAGTGGACGACGGCCGGCGGATCGTACGTGATGAAACCCGTCGGGACGCCCATCCCGGTCGGCGAGGCCGGACCGGCGTGCGCGAGCGACGGCTGGGCGGTGCCGGGGCCGGACGGCCTCCGCCAGTGGCGCAGCGATCCGACGAAGGGCCTGCCGCAGTGGATCGAGGTCGATTTCGGCAAGCCGACGAAGCTCAACACCGTGCACGTGGTCTTCGACACGAACATCTACGGCCGCTTCCCAAGCAGCAAGCCGGCGGGCGAGGTCACGGCCGAGGATTACCGGATCCTGTGGAACGACGGCGGCACGTGGAAGCCCGCGTGCGGGGAGAAGGGGAACTGGCGCCGCTTCCGCCGCCACACGTTCCCGGCCGTCACCACCGACCGCATCCGCGTGGAGGTCCTCAAGGCGGCGAACGGCGACCAGGCGCGCGTCTTCGAGATCCGGGCGTACGACGAGGCGGGGACGAAGTAGCCAAGAGCGAAGAGCGGAGAGGGGCGAGGAAGGACATGGAGGGCGCCGCTCCGTCGGCGCCGTGCGCGGGATCCCCGGGACTTGGAGCTTGAGACTCCCCGGCCCCGGCACGTGGACCCTGCACCTTCGGCCGCGGGTAGGCCGCGACGGCCGCGCGCGGGCCGGCCTACGGCGCCAGCGTTCCGAACTGCCGGTCACCGGCGTCGCCGAGGCCGGGCAGGATGTAGCCGTGGCGGTTGAGCTTCCGGTCGAGGGCGCAGACGAGCACCTCGACGTTCGGAAAGGCCTTGTGCACGGCCCGGAGTCCCTCGGGCGCGGCGATGACGCCGAGCAGTTTGATCCGTTTCACGCCCCAGTCGTGGACGGCCTGCAGGGCGGCGATCGCCGAGCCGCCGGTGGCGAGCATGGGGTCGAGCACGAGGGCGACGTCGACGGGCCGCCGTGCCGGGAACTTGTTGTAGTAGGCGACCGGCTGAAGGGTCGTCTCGTCGCGGTAGAAGCCGAGGTGCCAGACCTCCGCCTCCGGCAGCAGGCCGAGGATGGGGTCGACCATGCCGAGTCCGGCGCGGAGGATCGGAACGAGGCCGATGCGGCCGCGGACGCGCGCGGCGGCGGCGGGCTCGAGGGGCGTTCTCACCGTCACGCGCCGCGCGGGGAGGTCGCGGAGGGCCTCGTAGGCGAGGAGCATCGAGAGCGCGCGCATGGCGCCGCGGAACTCGGCGCAGGGGGTGCTCTCGTCGCGCAGCCGCGCGAGGTGGTGGCGGACGAGGGGGTGGTCGAGGACGACGGGCTTCTTCGCACCGCTCATGGCTGCAGGTTCTCCGTTGCGGCGCCGTCGCGGCTCAATAGGCGTTCGTCCGCGCGAACAGGGTCCGCGCGAGGATCTTGAAATCCAGCGACAGCGACCAGTTCTCCAGGTACCAGAGATCGTAGCGGATGCGTTCGCGCAGGTCGGTCTGGCCGCGCAGGCCGTTGATCTGGGCCCAGCCGGTGATGCCGGGGCGCGACACGTGGCGCGACATGTAGCGGCCGATGTGCTCGCGGAACTGCTCGACGAATTCCGGCCGCTCGGGGCGGGGGCCGACGAGGCTCATGTCGCCGCGCAGCACGTTCCAGAACTGGGGAAGCTCGTCGATGTTCCACCGCCGGAGGAAGGCCCCGAGGCGCGTCCGGCGCGGGTCGTCGGGCGAGGTCCACACCGGTCCGGTCTCCGCCTCGGCGTTCTCGATCATCGTGCGGAGCTTGAAGAGCGTGAAGGGCCGGCCGTTCTCGCCGCAGCGCTGCTGGCGGAAGAAGGCCGGGCCGGGGGAGGTGCGCCGCACGAGGAGGGCGGCCGCGAGGATGAACGGTCCGCCGAGCAGGAGGCCGACCATCGCCCCGGCGACGTCCTCGAGACGCTTGGCGAGGCGGTTCCAGAAGTAGTCGAGCGGCCACCGGCCCATGGCGAGGAGCGAGATGTCGCCGACGCTGTGTACGTCGACCTTGGTGGTCAGGAGGCGGAAGACGTCGGGCACCATCAGGAAGCGGGCCATGTGGCGCTCGGCCTCGATGATGAGGTCGACCAGGTGCTCGTGGGCGATGGCGGACGGGTTGGCGACGATGACCTCGTCGATCGGGCGCGAATCCAGCAGGGCCGGCAGGTCGGCCAGCGTTCCGAGCCGCTCGCCGTCCGGGATCGCGGCGTCGAAGTCCTCGCTCCCGGTGCGGAGGAAGCCGAGCACGCGGGCCCGGTGCCGGGGCTCGCTTTGGAGGGTGTCCTTGAGGTGCGCCGCGAGCGCGCCCGCGCCGACAATGATCACGCCCCGTTTGCCGGCCTGGTGCTTGGCCCAGTGGCGTTCCAGCTGGAAGAGGATGTTCCGCTCGATCAGCACGAGCGCGGTCACGGTGCCGAAGGCGATGCCGGCGACGAGACGGGAGAAGGGCGGCTCGTTCTGGATCGCGAACGCCAGGGCGGTCGCCAGCAGGGTTCCGATGCCGCAGGCGCGGACGATCCGCGGGACCTTGTCGGTGAAATGGCCGTCCTGGGGCCGGGCGTAGAGGCCCAGGACGCGGAACAGGAAGACGTAGAGGAGCGTGATGATGCCGGCCGCGTAGACGTACATCATCCGCGGGGGGTGACCCTTGAGGACCTCGATCCAGCCGGAGTCGAAACGGATCCAGACGGCCAGCAGGAAGCCGGCAAAGACGGCGACGGTGTCGGCGGCTCCGGCCGCGACGCCGCAGAAGACGTCGAATGTATCGCGCTGACGACCCCGCATGCGGCCATCGTAGCCCCGCCGCTCCGCCCGCACAAGCCGCCGACCGCGGCGGGGGAACGTCCGGCCGGGACTAGCCCCGGCCGATGCCGGCGCGGCGGGCCAGCTTCCGTCGCTGGTCCCGGGCATCCCGGCGGACGCGCCCGACGTCCAGCGTCGTGAAGTCGCCGTTCTCGTACAGGACGCGCCCCGCGGCCATGGTGAGAACGACCGCGCCCGGGTGGGCGGCGTAGACGACGGCCGACGCGGGATCGTCCCCGGGCAGGATCGACAGGTCGTCCAGGTCGATCAGCACGAGGTCGGCGCGCCGGCCCGCCTCCAGGACGCCCGTCTCGCCGCCCCAGCCGATGGCCGCGGCGCCGCCCTGCGTTGCCATCCGGACGATGTCGCGCGCGGGCAGGGCGTCGGGGCCGAGGCGGACCTTCTGGATCAGGCCGGCGAGCCGCATCTCGGCGAAGAGGTCGAGGCGGTTGTTGCAGGCGGCGCCGTCGGCGCCGAGGCCGACGGGGATTCCGGCGTCGAGCATCTCCGGCACCGGGGCGAGACCGGAGCCGAGCTTCAGGTTCGCGCCGGGGCAGTGGAGGACGTTCGTGCCGGCCTCCGCCAGCAGCGCGCGCTCGCGGAGGTCGACCTGGACGCAGTGGGCGAGGCAGACATCCGGGCCGGAGAGGCCGCATTCGTGCAGGTAGCGGACGTTGTCCATGCCGGTCCGCTCGCGGATCCACTCGATTTCCGAGGTCTGTTCCGATGCGTGCGTATGCAGGAGATGGCCGCGGCTCCGCGCGAAGTCCGCCGCCTCGCGAAGGCTGTCGGCGCTGCAGGAGAGGGCGAAGCGCGGGGCGACGGCGAGGCGCAGGGTCGGCGTTCCCCGGAGGCTGTCGGCCAGCACATCGCACTCGGCGAGACCGTCGTCGATGTCCACGGCCAGCGGCGGGTAGCCTCCGGTGTCGTCCATCAGGCAGTGGCCGACGACGCCGGGCAGGCCGCACTCCGCGACGGCCTCGAGGGTGGCGTCGGTGCCGCGCACGGTCTCCATCGACAGGAACGACGTCGTCCCTCCGCGGATCATCTCGGCGCACGCGAGTCGGGCGGAGGCCATCAGGGAGGCGCGGTCGTGGGCGGCCTCCATGGGCCACACGACCTTCCGCAGCCACGGCAACAGGGCCATGTCCTCGCCCGCGCCCCGGAACAGGGTCTGGCACAGGTGGACGTGGGCCTGGACGAAGCCGGGCATCGCGAGGGCGCCGCCGGCGTCGATCCGCGTGCCCGCGCGGGCTTGGAACCGGCCGACCGTCTCGATGCGGCCGTCGCGGACGAGGATGGAGCCGTCCTCGATCACCGGGGCGTCCGCGGAGGGCCACACCCGCGCGTTGTGGATCAGGATGGAGGGGTCGCCGCCCATGGCGCGCGCCGGTCAGGCCTCGTCGACGGCCGTCTCGTCGGCGACGGCCGGCGCCGGGGCGCCCGCCGGGGGGGCCGGGGTCTCGAAGCTGTAGAGCTCGGGGACGTGCTTCCTCATGTACGCCTCGACCGTCTGGATCGTCGGGCCGTAGCCGTCCTTGTAGATGTAGTACTCCAGGGCGCGGGCCATCTCGCTGGTCTCCTGGAACCGCTTCGACGGGTCGGGGTCGAGCGCGGTCCGGAGGAGGTCGACCACCTCGGCGCCGGTCTCCTTCGGCAGCAGGGACCAGGGCACCGGGATCTCGGCGAACGGCGTGCGGCGCGGGTCGGCGTCGTGCGGACGGATCGTCTCGTGCGCGAGCATCTCGAACAGCACGGCGCCGAGGGAGTAGATGTCGGACCGGAAGTCCACCTTCTCCCGCGCGGCCTGCTCGGGCGACATGTAGCGGATCTTCCCCGTCAGCCAGTCGTCGCCGATGATCTGCATCGGAAGGGCCTTGGCGATGCCGAAGTCGGTCAGCTTCGCGAGCCCCTCGGTCGTGATCAGCACGTTGCCCAGGCACACGTCGCGGTGGACGATGTGCAGGCGGCGGCCGCTGCGGTCGTGGAAGGTGTGCGCGTAGGCCAGGCCGCGCGCGATGCGGCTGACGATGTGGACGGCCAGCGGTTCGGGGATCCGTTTGCCCTGCTCGATGTGGCGGTCGAGGAACCGGCGGAGCGGGAGCCCGTCGACGAACTCCATCACGATGTAGTAGCCGCCCGACGTGCGCCGGCCGAGCTGGTAGATCTGGACGATGTTCTCGTGGACGAGGTCGCAGACGAGCTTGGCCTCGGCGACGAAGAGCTTCATGAAACGGGCGTCGTTGCTCCAGCGGTCGAGCAGCGTCTTGACGGCCACCTTCTTCTCGAAGCCCTCGGCGCCCTTCAGCCGCCCCTCGTAGATCGCGCCCATGCCGCCCTGGGCGACCTTGCGCGTGAGCGTGATGCTCCAGCGATCGGCGATCTCTTCCAGCTCCGCGGCCATGTCCTGTGGTTCCCGCGCCTATGTACGCCCGCGGCCGGCTTCAGGCAAGACGAACCCAGGGAGCGGGACGGCCTTGCGGGACGGCGCGGAAGGCGTAGGCTCGGCGCATGAACCGCGCGTGCCTTCTTCTCCCGGCCCTCGCCCTGACGGCCGGCGCGGCCGCCGCCGCCGGCCTCGAGCGGGTCCGCGTCCGCGGCGACGGCGCGGGCTTCGTGCGGACCCCCTCGGGCGCCCCGTTCACGCCATGGGGATTCAACTACGACCACGACCGCCACGGGCGGCTGATCGAGGACTACTGGGAGTCGGAATGGCCCGCGATCGAGGGCGACTTCCGCGAGATGCGGGAGCTGGGCGCCAACGTCGTCCGCGTGCACCTTCAGACCGCGAAGTTCGTCCGCTCGCCGGACGAAACCGACCCCGCGGCCCTCGCGCAGCTCGCCCGGTTGCTCCGGCTGGCGGAGACGAACGGCCTCCACCTCGACCTCACCGGGCTCGGCTGCTACCACAAGAAGGACGTGCCCGCCTGGTACGACGCGATGGACGAGGCCGGCCGGTGGGGCGTCCACGAGCGGTTCTGGGCGGCCGTCGCGGGAACCTGTGCCACGAGCACGGCGGTCTTCTGCTATAACCTGATGAACGAACCGATCCTGCCCGGCGGGAAGCCGGAGACCCAATGGCTCGGCGCGCCGCTGGGCGACAAGCACTTCGTCCAGCGCATCGCCCTCGACCTCTCGGGCCGGACCCGCGAACAGGTGGCCAAGGCGTGGATCGCGCGGCTGGCCGCCGCCATCCGGCGCCACGACACGAACGGGCTCATCACCGTCGGGGTCATTCCCTGGGCGCACGTGTTCCCCGGCGCGAAACCCGTCTTCTACTCTCCCGAGGCCCACGGGCCGCTCGATTTCGCGAGCGTCCACTTCTATCCGAAGAAGGGCGGGGTGGCGCAGGCCCTGGCGGCGCTGGCCGTCTACGACGTCGGCAAGCCGCTCGTGATCGAGGAGATGTTCCCGCTGGAATGCGGCATCGGCGAACTGGACGACTTCATCACCCGGTCCCGCGGCATCGCCGACGGCTGGATCGGCTTCTACTGGGGGATGACCCCGGAGGAATACGCGGACGGGACGTCCGGCATCGCCGGCGCCATCATGAAGTCGTGGCTGGACTACTTCCGCCGCAAGGGGCCGGAGATCCTGTCGCAGGCCCCGTGAGCGCGTCCGCCCCGGCGGCGGTCCCGCGGCGCGCGAACCGCGCGGGGACGCCAGGGGTTGAACCGGCGCCCCGTCCTGCGTCCGCGGGGAATCGTCAGTGCCGCGCGCGAAGACGCAGGATCGCCGCCGCCGCGAGGAGGCCCAGAATGCCCAGCATGCCCGGCTCCGGGACGACGGTCAGGGTGATATCGCCGGTGTTGTAGTCGATCCGGAAGGTCGTGCCGGACACCACGAACTCGCTCTCGTCCGCCAGGCCGTCGAAGGTCCCGGAGACCGAGCCGAAGCCGTTGACGATGGTGAAGACGTCGTTGACCGCCGGCGCGAACCCGAGGCGGACGAAGAGCGCCGGGTTCGACAGGGTGAGCGCCGATCCGCCGCCCATCGTCAGCCGGTCGTACTGTTCGTCGGCCGTCAGGCCGTTGAGCTCGACCTCGAACGTCGCCCCGTTGTTCAGGGTCACCGCCGCCTGCGCCGTGAAGGTGCCCGGGCTGCTGCCGGGGGCCAGCGTCGCGCCGCTCTCGACGATGATCGCGCCGGCAACCGTGCCGGTGCCGCCGAGCGTTCCGCCCGCCACCGTGATCAGCCCGCCGCCGCTGTGCGCGCCGTTGATCCGCAGCGTGCCGTTCGAAACGACCGTCGGGCCGGTGTAGCCGTTGTTCGCCGTCAGCGTCAGCGTGCCGGATCCGATCTGCGCGACCGCGCCGGCGCCGACGATGAGGTTCGGCACGACATACCCGTTGTTGCGGTTGAACACCAGGACGCCCGTCGCCAGGTTGGTCACGTAGCCCGTGCCCAGCGTTCCCGACGTGCCGTTCGTGCCCAGGATCAGCATCCCGTCGTCGATCCGCGTGTTGCCCTCATAGGTGTTGCTGCCGAGGAGCACCAGCGCGCCGCCGCCGGTCTTCCGCAGCCCGACCGCGTAGGTCCCGTCGCTGTTCCGAAGGTTGCCCGCCAGGACGGCCGTCGATCCGAGCACCTCGAATCGCCGGAGCGGAAGCTCGACGCCGAAGTCGATGCCCTTGAGGTCGATCGGATTCAGGAAGAACAGGGCCCCGTTGGCATTGGCCGAGTTGAGATAGAGCCCGCCGGCATTGCCCAGCGTCGGCCCCTCGGGATCGAAGAACGTCGTGTCCCAGACCAGTTCGGGGCCCGTGCCCGCCCCGTTTCCACCGAGGTCGACCACCAGGTCTCCACCGTGCGCGCTGAAGCCGGGCCGCGAGGTTTGGGTCGCGCTGCCCGTGCCGCGCAGCCGCACCTGTCCGACGCCGCTTCCCAGCGAGTTGGTCAGGATCCCCGTGGTCTCCAGGACGCCCAGCGAGTTTCCGGGATTGAGATCCAGGTAGCCCGGCGAGAGCATGTTCAGGGTCGGGATTCGCAGGAGGCCGCCGGTGATCCGGGTCGTGCCGTTCCATCGGGCGCCGCCCTCCAGCCACAGCTCGCCGCCCTCCGTCTTCGTGAGGTTCGCCGTTCCCGTCCCGGTGTTTGTCAGTACGCCGGAGAGGGCGGCGACGTTGTTGTAGACGCTGATCTGACGCGTCACCGTACCGGTCCCCGAGTTGAGGTCCAGGCTGTTGAGAAGCGCCAGCCGGGCGCCGGCATCATCCTCGTTGAGCGTCAGGGCCCCGACCTCGAAGTTCTCCGTGGCCCAGGCCAGGAGCCCGGTCTGGCCGCCCTGCGTCAGGGCAAACGTGGCGGGCGTGCCCCGGGCCCCGATGCCGACCTGGGTGTTGCCGATAAACCGGATCTGCCCGGCGCCCGCGCCAAGCTCGCGGGTGAAGTCGAGGCTGGAGACGACGGTTCCATTCTGAACGAGGATGTTGCCGGCCACGCCGGCAAACCCGTCCGAGGCATGCACGACGGCGGCGCCGCCGGCGCCGACCGTGAGATTGCCGCCCAGCACCATCGACCCGAGAACCCGGAACTCCGACCGTATGACGCTGGACCCGTTCACCGAGAAATCGAACCCGCCGCCCCCGTCCGTCATGTTCGTGACCGTGATCTGTCCGTCGCCGTTTCCGGTTCCGTTCTGGATGAACATCCCCGCGCTTCCGCCCAGGGTCAGTTCGTCGAATCGCAGGGCGACGCCGGAGTTTCCGTCGAAATTGTCACGAACCATGGTCAGGGTTGCCCCCGGGGCGATCCACAGGTTGCCGAACGTGTGGGTCCGGCCGCCCTCGGCGAACGTCACTCGGGCGACGACGATCGTGGAACTCTGGCTCACGACGATCGGCGTGTTGGTCGGCACCGCATCTTGCGCCTTGAAGTTCAGGTCCGCATCGTTGCGGATGACCAGGCGGCCGCCGTCGAGATCGAGCACCGATCCGCCCGCCGCGTTCGCGTTGCGGAGTTCCAGCGTGCCTTCCTCGATCGAGAACAGCCCGCGCATGTTGGTCGTTGGGGTCGTGTTGGCGGCCTGCGATGCCGACTGCAGGATCAGGGTGCCCGGGCCGATCTTGAGGAACCCGTTGGTGCCGCGGACCGTGGCGTTGTTGTCGGCGCCGCGGGTGATCCAGAGGGTCCCGATCGTGTGGAAGACGCCCGGGTTGGCGCCGAAGAGGATGTTGTAGCCCGCGTTGCCGGCGTTGGTGATGGAACTGAGGCCGCCCGTCTGGAGGATGATGCCGGCCGCGGGCGCCGCGTCGAGGTTGAGGGTGCGGTCGGCGGCGGGGCCGGCGAGGTCGACTCCGTCGTCGAGGACGAGCGCGGTCAACGCGCGCTGGGTGGTCAGGGTCTGGTCGGCGGTCGGCCGCGCGACAAGCCCCGCGGCCCACGTGGTCTCGTCGTTGACATAGGCGGGCGCCCGGAGCCCGGCGGTCGCGTCGTACTCGGCCAGGTCCCAATCGGCGCCCGTGCCGCCGGTGCCGGTCTTGAGGAGCATCCACGGGAGCAGGCCGTCGACGGTGGCGGGGGCCGCGGTGAAGAAGATGCGGTTCCGGTCGTCGAGGCCCAGGCCGGTCGCCTCGACGACGACGCGGGCGCCGCCGGAGCGCGCCAGCGAGGCGAAGGTCAGCGCCGCCGTGCCGTCCGCCGCCGCCTGCGACGCCGCGATGTGGTTCGTGCCGTCGGTCAGGCTCAGGGCGCCGAGCGTCTCGCTGTAGGCCGTCGCGGCCGCCGCGCCGTGCGTCCAGGCCAGCCCGCCCACCGCCAGGGTGACGGGCGCCGCGTCCGGCATGCGGTCGCCCAGGTTCGCGGTGGTGTTGTCGAGGACGAGGACGCCGAGATTCGTGACCAGCACCGCGGTCACCCCGCCCAGCGCGCCGGCCCCGGAAAGCTCCAGCGGCCCGTTTGCGATCGTGGCCAGCCCGCCGAAGTCGTTGCCGCCGGTCAGGGTCACGCGGCCGGCGCCGGTCTTCGTCAATGGAAGTCCGCCGGCATCGATCGTGCCGGTCAGGACCAGCGTCGCACCGGCCGAGGCGTCCAGGCCGGCCGCCCCGAGCATGTCGATGCGGTTCGCCAGCGTGCTCGGTGCCGCGCCCGACAGCACGCTGCCGGCAGCCATCGTCACATCGCCGGTCCCGAGCGCCAGGTCCGACCCGACCGCCAGCGTGCCGTTGGAGATCACCGTTCCGCCGGTGTAGGTGTTGGTGCCGTCCAATCGCAGGGTGCCGGCGCCGAGCTTGGTCAGGCCGCCGCTGGTGTTGGCCGCGGTCGTGACGGAGGGGACGGCGAAGTCCCCGCGGCCGCCGCCCTTCAGGATGACGGTCGGCGCGCTCGTGTAGCCAAAGCCGGGACTCGTGACCAGCAGGCCGGTCACGCTGCCCGTGACATGGTCGAACAAGGCCACCGCGGTGGCGCCCGTGCCGCCACCCCCGTCGATCACCACGTAGGGCGCGCCGAGGTAGCCGCCGACGGACGGAGCACCCAGGCCCAGCGCCGTCACGCCGTTCCCCGGGGGGGCGAGCAGGCTGGGGCTGATGGTCGCGGCGAATCCGCCGTCGTCGATCGTGGCGCCGCCGCCGTAGACGTGGACGACGTCGGGCGCACTGACGCCGGTGGTGATCAGATTGCCGGCGGCGCCGGCCCGCAGCGTGCCGCCGTCGAAGTTCAGGATGCTCATGCCGCCCGCCGTGCGCCGCGTGACCTGGTTGGCCGTGACCACGCCGCCCCGGAGGTTCACGAAATTGGTCCCGGCCACGTAGTTCATCGTCAGGACGCCGCGGATGTCCAGTCTGGCCGTGCCGTCGACGGTCAGTTCCCCGCGTGAGCCGGCGCCGCGCGACAGGAACACGGAGGGCGTGGTCAACGTGCCGCCGGACAGGTAGACGACGCCGGTCCCCGTGCCGGTCATCGAATGCCCGACGATGAGGCCGTTGGCCGCGTTCACGAGCGCGATGGATCCGCCATTCTGATAGATCAGGCCCTGGCTTCCCGCGCGGCTGGCCTGGAACCATGTTCCGTTGGTCATGGCGCCGCCGCTCATCTGGTAATAGCCGTAGCCGCCGGCCACGTTGTAGGACACGTTGAACTCGCCCACGTTCAGGACGGTGCCGCCGGTCTGGATCATCGCCCCCACGCCGCCGTTGCCGACTCCCGTCAGGGCGGAGTTGGTGAACACCCCGCCCGTCATGTGGACAATGCCGGTGCTGCCGGCCGCGCCGACGATGAAGTTGTTCTGATTGCGCTGCAGGAACGTCGAGCCCTCGATCCGGAGGACGCTGAAGTCGCCGGTATTCCGGCCCACGTAGTCCGCCGAATTGGCTGTTCCGGTGACCAGGGCGTTGCTCAGAATCAACGTGCCGGCGCTGACGAGGATTGGGTTGCCGAGGGTGACCGCGTTGGTCAGGGTCAGCGTCCCGGCGCCGTTCTTCACCAGCGCGCCCGTCCCGCTGAGCACGCCCGGGATCCCGTACGAGTCGGCCCGGTTGACGGTCAGCGTGGCGCTGTTGAGGATATCCCCGGAACCCAGGGCGCCCGTCGTGCCGCCGTTGCCGATCTGCAGGACGCCGTCGTGGATCTCCGCGCCGCCGGCATAGGTGTTGTCGGCGGTGATCGTCAGCGTGTTTGCCCCCAGCTTGATCAACCCCCGGGTGGACTGGGTGGTGCCGTAGGTCAGGTCGCCCATGGTGGTGTCGATGCCGACCCGCGCGGCCGCGTCCATGGACACGCCGGCCAGGGTGTTCGCCCACAGGTTGTCGACGTCGGTCGTCGTGAAGAACCCGGCCCCGCCGATGCGCAGGCCCAGCGCGCCGCCGGCCAGGACGTTGATCGTCCCCGCGCCCGGCTTCGCGGCGGCCAAGGCGAGAGCGAGCGTGCCGTTCGAGACGGCCGATCCGCCGCTGTGGGTGTTCGCGCCGGCCAGCGTCAGGACGCCGGCCCCGGTCTTGCGCAGCACGCCGTTTTCGCCGGATGCATCCTCGAGACTCTGGCCGACCGCGATGTTGCGACCGTCCGGCACGTCCAGGGTTGCTCCGTTGCCGGTCAGGAAGACCTTCGTCACGTTGGTCATGTAGGCCGTGCTCGCGGCCAGCGGTGTCAGCCTGCCGCCGTCGAACGTGACCTCGGAGTACGCATTCGTGCCGCGCGCCGTCGGGAAGGCCGGCAGCGTGACCTGCGCGCCCTGCCCGAAGTAGATCCGGCCGGTGCTGTCGTTGCCGCTGGCGAACCCTCCGAAGCCGGACGACCAGAACGTGCCGTTGCTGATGGCCAGCCACGCGTAGTTGTTCGAACTGTTCACGGCCCCGCCGCCGGCGACCGTTATGTTGGCGAACCCGACGGTTCCGCCGGACTGAAGGAAGGACCCCACCGACTGGGGGCCTGCGGCCGACGATCGCGACACTTCGAGCAGCTTGCCCGTCACGGACCCGCCGGCCATCTCGAAGCGGCCCGTCGTGCCGGCGTTCACGCCGAGCATGACGCCGCGGTTGGCGGCGGTCGGATGAGCCAGCAGCGAACCGCCGTTCATGATGTAGGTTCCGCTCGCGCCCGTGCCGCTGCCCAGCAGGGTCCCGTTTCCGGCGCTGCCGTCGACGAAGCCGTCGCTCTGGATGAAGGTCGACGCGGAGCCCGCCCCGACCGCGAGACGCAGCTCGCCGGCGAACCGGTTCGTGCCCGGCGCGTGCAGGATGACCGTGCCGCCGAGGTTCGTGAAGATCCCGCTCAGTGCGATCGGGGCCTCCAGCACCAGCGTCCCGCCGCCCGTCTTCATCAGCGAGGCGCCGCCGGAACCGTCGACCGCGTTCGAGATCGTCAGGGTCGTTCCGCTGGCGACGCCGATCGCCGTGTTGCCGGCCAGCGTGACCGCGTTCTTCAGGGCCAGGTCCGCCGTGTTCGTCAGCGCGGTGCCGGCGCGCAGCGTCACGGTGCCGGTTCCCAGCGCCGAGTCGTGCCCGACCCCCAGCGTCCCCTCGCGCACGTCCACGCCGCCGGCGAAGGAACTGGCGCCCGAGAGCGTCAGGGCATTGACGCCGGTCTTGATCAGCCCCCGGGTGGACTGCGCCGTGGCGTAGGTCACGTCGGCGACCGGGGTGTCGATGCCGATCCGCGACCCGGCGTTCAGGTTGAACCCGAGAAGGCTGTTGGCCCACAGGCTGTCGATGTCGGCCGTGGTCCAGTAGGACAGCGGCTGTGAGTCGTCTACGCCGAGTCCGAGGGTCGCGCCGGCCCCGACGTTGACCGTGCCGGAGCCTGGCACCGCGGCGAGGCTGGTGAAGACCAGCGTTCCGGCATCGATCTGCGTGCCCCCGCCGTACGTGTTGCCGCCGGAGAGCTTCAGGACATCGGCGCCGGCCTTGGTCAGCATGTAGCTGTTCCCGCCGTCGTCGATCGCGCCGCTGATGACCACGGCGCTGTCGACGGTCACCGACCGGTTGCCCGTCAACAGGCCCGGGCCGGACAGGGTGAGGGGGGCGGAATCCGTCGCATGGCCGAGCGTGACGTTCCCGCCGACCGTGAAGGTGTTGGCCAGCGTGCGCGCGGTCGTCGCGTTGTTGCCCGAGAGCGTGCCCCCGTTGAGGACGACGGTGCCCGCGCCGAGGTTGCCCACGGCGCCGGCGAGCCGCACGCGGCCCGCGTTCAGCGTGAACGGGCCGGTATAGGTGTTCGTGCCGCTCAGCGTCAGCACGCCCGCGCCTTCCTTGGTCACCGCGCCCGTGCCGGTGCTCTGCATCGTCGCGGAGAAGCTGGAGTCGCCCGATCCACCGAAGGTGAGAGCGAAGCCGGCCATCGTCAGCGTGCTGCGGGCGTTGAAAACCATCTCGTTGGCGGAGTTGTTGATCCAGGATTGGGAGGCGCTGAGTGCGAGTGGCATCCTCCAGTTGTTGGCCCCCTGCCCGAAGTTGACGGTGCCCGCGCCCGGGTTGATGGTGATTCCGCCCGCGCCGATCGTCACGGTTCGATTGGCGCCCGTGGTGCCGATCCATGTGGTTCCGGCACTGTTGAAGACCAGCCCGCCCACGCTCTTGTTGGCGTCGATCGAGATCCACAGGTTGCTGGGGTTGTAGGGGGTCGCGTTGAAGATCACGAGATCCGATGCGCCGGGCTGGGCGACGGGGGTTCCCGTGCCGTCTTCGGCCGTCGCCCAACTCGCCGTCCCGGCCCACTGGTTGCTCTGCAGGCCGTCGCCATCCCACCAGTTCGTCGCGGCGCGGGCGGGAGGGGGGGCGAGACACGCGACCGCGGTTGCGAGCGTCAGACCGGGAAGCCAGAGGGAACTGCGCAACGTCTTCATCGTCGTCCTCCCGCCTTCGGTGTCACAATATCGACACGCCCCGGGCGTTCTCTGTCCGTCAGGATGGATCGGCCATCCTGGGCCCTCGCAGCACTTCATCGCAGACCATCAGCCGCTCCACCCGTCGGTCCGCGACGTCGGAGCGCACGGAAACCAACCGGACGCCCCGTTCGGACTCCGGTCGCCCATCCCTGTGGCACCAGAAAGAGAACTACTCCCTGCCGGAGGCGGCTGCAAGGGTAGAATCATCTTCGGATGACCGGGCGGTGCCGGGGATGTCTCTTCCCGCGGGGCGGCCCGCGCGATAGACTCCGGCCGGCGCGGAGTTCCGGGGATTGGAAGCCCGCGACGCCGCCATTCCAGGGGTTGGAACATGGACGGACAACAGACCATCGCCGGCCGGGTGCAACGGGTGCGGGAACGGATCGCGGCGGCCTGCGCGGCCGCGGGGCGTGATCCGGAGGGCGTCGCCCTCGTCGCGGTCTCGAAGACCCAGCCGCCGGAGGCCGTGCGGGAGGCGGCGGACTGCGGCCTCCGCGTTTTCGGCGAGAACCGCGTCCAGGAGGCCGGCTTCAAGATCCCGCTCTGCCCCGGCCACCTCGACTGGCACCTCGTGGGCCACCTGCAGGCCAACAAGGCCCGCCCGGCGGTACGGCTCTTCTCGACCATCCACTCCGTCGACTCCATCGACCTGCTCCGCCGGATCGACGCGATCGCCGGCGAGGAGGGCCGCCGTCCGCGCGTGCTCCTCGAAGTCAACGTCTCCGGCGAGGGCTCGAAGGAGGGCATGCGGCCCGACGACGTCCCCGCCGCGCTGGAGGCGGCCAATGGCCTCCATTGCGTCGAGGTCGCCGGGTTCATGACGATGCCGCCCTACTGCGAGGACCCGGAGCGCGCCCGCGGCTTCTTCCGCGCCCTGCGCGGGCTGCGCGACCGCTGCGCGGCCGCCACGGGCTTCGCCCTGCCGGAGCTTTCGATGGGCATGTCGATGGACTTCGAGGTCGCGATCGGCGAGGGCGCCACCCTCGTCCGCGTCGGCACCGACCTCTTCGGCGCCCGCGGCTCGCCGTGGCGGCCCGCCGGCGGGGCGGAGACGTGACGATCGAACTTCGAACATCGAACACCGAACATCCAACGTCGAAGTCAGGATTTGCATCCACCCATCCGCTCGTATCCCCATGGAGGTGGACTTGGAGGGCCGCGCTCCGTCGCGGCCGTCAGCATGCGCACCTTGCGGCGGCCCCTTCGCGCGCATCCGGCCTGGGCGGGGGTCTGTCTCTCCGTTTGGACATTGATTCGGCAAGCGGCTAGTCTCCCCGCGGAGAGTTGATGACCATGAGCGTTGAATCCGGGATCGTCTGTTTCATCGGGGCCGGGAACATGGCCGAGGCGCTGGTGCGCGCGCTGGTCCGCGCCGGCACGCCGCCCGCGTCGCTGCGGGTGACAGACGTCCTTCCGGAGCGCCTGCAGGTCTTCCGGGACGACCTGGGCGTCTCGGGCTTCGCCGACAACGCGGCGGCCGTGCGCGGCGCCGGGGTCGTGGTTCTCGCCGTGAAGCCGCAGAAGATGGACGCCGTCCTGCAGGGGCTTCGCGGCGCCCTCGCGCCGGAC